>JALXCB010000158.1 GCA_026991225.1 Anaerolineae bacterium
GTGCGCTGCGCATGACACGCGCCTTGTTTCCACATCATCAGCTTTGCTTCGTCATGGATGGCGGCGGCGATGATCAGAAGTTTTTCCAATGGGTGCATCAGATGCAAGGGGAGTTCATTGTCACGGTTGCACACAAAAACCGGCAGGTGGAGGTCTGGAATCCCCGCCGCCATCGTTGGGAGCCTCTGTCCATCGAGGAACTGATGGCGCTGGTCTTATGGGAAGGCACATTTCGCACCCGTTTCCTCCGAGCCGGGCGGGTCAAAGAGCGAACAATACGCCTGGGATGGTTCCAAATTCGCCTGCCCCAGCATCCCGAACGTAAGTATTGTGCAATCAGAGCCAGAAACGGCTCAGAAATGCGATTTTTGAAAGTTGAAAAGGGGCAAGGGAAGCTGGAAAGCGCCTTGCCCCAGCCGGATCATCAAAGAGCGGCCAGCATAGAGACTTTGCTCAGTGAACTTTAATAACCAGACATTCCCTTGAAGCCACACATGGGCGGAGGTGTTGCCAACGACCTGCACCATCTGTTTCACGGAGGATATAGCGATCTCCGAGAAGTCGTGTTGCTGCTGCGTAAACCAGTAGGCGGCAAGGCGAACAAAGTTGGCGGCGAAGCAGGCCAGGGATTCTTGCAATTGCAAAGCGGGCGCAGAGCGGACTTTGAGATGGTGCATTTTGAAAACGTTTTTGCCTTCCTTAACGTAACTTTTGCACAATCAGAGCCGATTTGAGAAAAGACTGCGAAAAATGAATGGTTCGACTGAGCCGAATCTCAACGACACCGCCCGAGAGTGCTGCAAATAACTTGGGTTGGACTGAAATCAACCGATCCGTCGACGAAATTGCTGCAAACTCGGCAGCCCTAATCCGAGATTGACGAACTTTATCAGGTGATTCGCAGATCAGGACGCCATTTTCGCTATTGCATTGGCAAATATGCCGTCTGGGGGACAGATTTGGACATTCATTTTTAACGATTTTTCGGCTGATCGCCCTCCAGTTGCACAAAAGTTACGTTAAGCCTACATTTCGCACCTTGAGGACCGAATAAAGAGACAAAGATGACGAAGATGCTCCTTTGTGGCAAAGTATAGGGTGATACAAACCCGATTTGCCGGAGCATCTTCCCATGAATTTTGCCACGAAATCGACATATACACGAATTTGGGTCTGGCTGGTCTGGGCCTTGCTTGTCCTGGCGTTACTGACTGCGCCCCAAACGGTGTTGCAAGAGGGCCATCCTATCCAAGCTGCTGGCGTCGTGTTGCAGACCGAGGACATGCAGACGCTTTATCCGTGGTTGTCGCGAGAACGCTGGCGGAAATGGGCGTGGCGGCAGTATCAGCAGTGGCGTCGTCGCTATCGTGAGGCGGTGCGCAAGGCCCGCAAGGTGCGCGTGCTCTTGTGGGGGGCTCGCTCTCTGGCGGCGGTGTTCGAGGTGCTGACGCGACGGCAGATAAGCTTGCAGGTGGGTTCCTTGCCCCTTCTGTATGCGCTGCTGGAGCAATTGCAGGTGCGGCGCATTATCAACCAACATGTGAAGAGTCGAGCGGAAGTGGATATCGGCACGGTGGCATTGGTGCTGATCCTGAACCGAATGCAGGCGCCGCAGCCCCTCTATCGCATTGCCGACTGGATGAGTCGCACGGTGCTGGTGCATCAGCTGGGCGTTGATGCGGCCAAATTCAATGACGACCGCCTGGCCCGGGCCCTGGACGCTATCGCCCCGCATATCGAAGCCATCTGGGAGGCGGTGTTGGCCGAGGCGATGCATCAGGGCGGGGTCGAACTCACGGCCGTGTTCTACGATCTCACCGCTTACGTTTTTCATGGACGCTATCAAGAGAGCGAACTGGTGGACTTCGGCTTTGCGCATAACACGCCCAGCAACAAACGCAAGGTCAAATTGGGTTTGAATGTGCTGGCGGGCAGCCTGTTGCCCGGCCCCTTTCAGATTTGGGCAGGCCGCACCGCCGACCAGGCCACGGTCGCTTCCAATATCGAGAGGTTGGGCGCCTGGCTCCGGGGTGTCGCCTCGTCGGAGACCACTCCTCTGGTGGTGACCGACCGGGCCATGCTCAATGACAAACTGGTCTTCCTCTATGAGGATGCCGAGTTGGGCTTTCTTTCCGGCCTATCGAGTTCAAGAAAGGAGGTGAAACGGCTCTTGTATCAAGGGGATGAGGCGGAATTCCGAAAACTGCCATTGGAAACAGGGCCGGATCCGCACTACTGGGGGCGGCCCTGCACCATCACCTTTCAGCATCAGGGGCGACGCATGGAAGCCAAAGCTCTGGTGGTGCTTTCCGACCCCATGCGTCAACAATGGCGGGAGAGTCGGCAACGGCAGATGGAAGCCCTGGAGCAGGCATTACAAGCGCTGTAAGCCCGCATCGGCGAACCCCGCCTACGCACGCCTCGCATCGTCGCCCGCCGCGCCCAAGCCTGCCTGAACCGTTCGCCCGTAGGCAAGTTCTATCACATCGAGGTGCGGGAAGTGGCGGGGCATGTCCTGCTCCATTGGGAGCGAGATGAGGCCGCCCTGGCCCAGGCCGAACGTCTGGATGGTCGCTATCTGCTGGTGACCAACCAATGGCGCCTTTCCTATCAGGAGATGTTCCAACTCTATCGGGACAAGGATGCTGTGGAAAAAGCCTTCCGTATCAGCAAACAGGAACTGTGCGTGGCGCCCCTCTATTTGCACAAAGACCAGCGCATTCAGGCCAGCAAACAGGCCCCATGCCACCAGCATGGCGTGTTGGGTGAGGATGCCTTGCGGCAATTCAAGAGATGTTTGGGGTTGGCTCATGGTAATTCCTCCTTATGTTTTCATTATAAGCCAACCACATCCTGAGCAAATTGTTAAAGTGCAGCTTTCATTTTTTGCAGTTTTTCGGCTATCAGGCCGTCAATTGCACAAAAGTTACGTTCGCTCCTTCGAGCCTTCGTGGCAGAGCATTTTGCTGGATACCTGTATAGTCACACATGGGCTTTCCAAGATCTGACGCGGGCGGGTACAATAATCCCATGAACTGCCGTTTACTCCGCGACGTTCTGGCCCTGGCGCTGTTGGCTCTAGCCGTGCTGGTCGTCTACGCCCGCGTCCTGCTGACGCCTCTCATCCCAGCCAGCGGCGACTTCCTGGCCTATTTCACGCCCTACTGGCAGCAGTTGAACCAAGCCCTGCGCGCGGGCCGCCTGCCCCTGTGGAACGACCTCATCTTCGGCGGCGCGCCCTTCCTGGCCAATCCCCAAACCGCGGTCTTCTATCCCTTGCGCTGGCCCATGATCTTCCTCAGCGCGGAGAAGGGGATTTTGCTCACGGGGGCGCTGCACGCCTGGTTGGCGGGCGCGTTCGGCTATCTGCTGGTGCGGGGGCTGCTGGCGGGGGGAGACAGGGAGGAGGGGCGAAGGCCGGGCATGGCCGCGTGGCTGGCCGGGCTGACTGCGGGACTGATCCTGGCGCTGAACGGCTGGGCCACGGGCCTGCTGCTCCATCCCAACCAGTTCAGCGTTTATCCCTGGCTCATCGCGGCCATCGCGCTGTGGGAAAAGCGGGCGCGGCCCGGACGTTGGCCCCGCTGGGACGGGACGACGCGGCGCTGGCTGGCGGGCATGACGCTGGTCTGGGCGCTGGCGTTTCTGGCCGGGCACACGCAGTCGTTTTACAACGCGGTCGTCGCATTCGGTTTGTGGGTGCTGGGGGATGTGGGATGGCGGGCGGTGAGAGGAAGTCATCAGTATTCCGTGATCAGTGATCAGTTTTCGGGAGGGGTGCGATGGCGGAGATGGGTGAGGCGAGTGGCGGATGGGTGGCCGCTGGCGCTGGCCGCGCTGGCGCTGGCGGGCCTGGTCGTGGCCGTGCAGATGCTTCCCACGCTGGAATTGTCGGCGCTGTCCCACCGACAGGGCGGGCTGCCCTATCGGGATCACGCCGCGCTGAGCCTGCCGCCCTGGCGACTGGGCTTTACCCTGCTGCCACACTACGCCCGGGACCTGGGCATGGCCCTGGGCACGGAAGCCTATGGCGAATGGGTGGGATATGTGGGCGTGGCCGGGTTGCTGTTGGCCCTGCTGGGGCTGCGCAGTTCCCGACGCCGTTTGCGCTGGCTGGGCCTCTTCCTCGCGCTGATGGGGCTGATGCTGGCCTTTGGGCCGTATGGCCTGCTGGATATCCTCCTCTACCGCCTCATGCCCGGCTGGGACTTGTTCCGCGTGCCCGCCCGCTTTCTCGTGGCTGTCATGCTGGGGATCGCCATTCTGGCCGCGTTGGGGGTGGAAGGGTTGATGATGAAAGATCAAGGACTAAAGATTAAAAGGTGGGATGGCGCGTTGATGGCCGTGGGCGGAGGGGCGTTGGTCTTGCTTGCCGCCCTCACCCGCCCCAATTTGCCCACGCTGCTGGGATGGCTGGCCGTCCTCCTGGTTTTCGCGTTCGTCCTCTGGAGACGAGCCGCCAGCCCAATCCCAATCCCCATCCTGATCCTGATCCCCGTTCTGTTTTCCGAACTCTACCTGGCCAGCTACGTCCTGCCCATCCAGCATCCCACCGCGCCGCAGGCCCTGCGCTCCTGGCGCACTGCGCCCGCGCGCATCGCCGCGGAGATGGGCTCGGAGCCACGCGCGGGGGCCTGCCGCGCGCTCAGTCTTAGCCCCACCACCTGGGACCCGGGCGATCTGGATGATCTCAAGCGCATCTACGGGCCCTATCTCGATGATTGGGCCTTCACCGACCTGGTCAACGCCACCAAAGCGAAGGAGGTCGTTGCTCCCAATCTGGGCATGGTCTTCGATATCCCTTCCCTGGACGGGTTCGGCGGCGGCGTGCTGCCCACGGCCCGCTTCGTCCAGGCCATGGAGCTCTTTCTGCCCCCCGATCAGATCGTGGCGGACGGGCGGCTGCGGGAGCAGTTGAGCCGCATCCCCGACGCCGATCTGCTCTCCCTGTTCCATGTCTGCTACGTTATCGCCGGCAAGAATTTCGACGTGTGGCATGATGACATTTATTACGACCTCGCGTTTGGCGAGACCCTGGACGCGACTCATCCCGACCTGCTCATCCACGACATGCCCGGGTTCCCCGCCAGCGGCGTGGGCGTGGTCAGCCATCTGGGGCGGAAGGCCGCGGGTCTGCCCGCGGGGACGCCGGTGGCTCAGGTCATCGTGCATTTCGTGGACGGCTCCAGCCTGGGCATGTCGGTGGAGGCGGGGAAGGAGACCGCGGTGGGGGAGGATGCGGCCCGGCCCGCATCGCAGAAGGATTTGCCCGCGGTGCGCTGGCCCTATGACGTGGCGGGCCAGGATGTCATCGCCGAACTCGATTTCCCGCCCGAAGTCCTGTCCGGAAAGCCTCTCGCCGACCGGCGGTTGGAGAGCGTGCAGATCGAGTTGATGCGGGAGAATGTGAGCCTGTTCGTGCGGGGGATGGCGGTGTATGACCGGGCCAGCGGTGCGCACGCCACGCCCCTGGTCACCCGCTGGCCCTGGCGACGCATCCACTCGGGCGATGTGAAGATCTACCGCAACGATGACGTCTTTCCCCGGGCTTTCGCGGTGGAGGCGGTGAAGGCGGTCGGGTCTCAGGATGAGGCTCTGGCCTTCATGCAGTCGGACGCATTCGACCCGTGGCGGATGGCGGTGGTGGATGTCCCCGCCGAGGTTCCCGCCCCCCTCGCGCCGGCGCAGGTCGAGGTGGTGGGCCATGACCCCGGTCGGGTGCGGCTGCGCTATCGGGCCGAGGGCGACGCGTTCCTGGTCCTGGCCGACGCCTGGCATCCCGGTTGGCGGGCCACGCTTGACCCGGAGCGCCATCCCCAACCTCTGGAGCTTCTCCCCGCCGATCTCTTCCTATGCGGGGTCGCCGTCCCCGCAGGCGAACACGAACTCCTGCTGGTTTTCGCTCCCCGCAGCCTGAAGGCAGGCGCGGTCATCAGCCTGCTGGCTCTGGCGGGCCTGGCCGCGCTGGCGCTGTGGCGATCCTCGCCCAAGGATGAGTAAGCTGCTGAAGACTTCGTAGGTCTGCGCAGACCTACGAGGTCTGGGGGAAGCGCGCCAACGCCCTCTAATTTGGGAATTGCTGGTTGTTTACGCAACACGAATACGAGAAAACGGGGATGATTGTTGACACCATCGCCGTAATCCATTACCATTCACTCATCCCACTGAACACCGAACACTGATTCCTGTCTACTGGACTCCTCATGAACGTCATCAACCGCATCATCGCTTTCCTCATCTTCCTCATCGCCTTCATCCTTCTGGTCTTCCTGGCCGTCGCGCCCTTCGACGCCCTGGCCTGGATGCAGACCCAATTGGGCAGCCTTAGTCATTGGGCGTCGAATTATCAACACAGCCGTCCTCTGTTCTTCACCCTGGGGCGGATCGCGCTGGGAGCGATTGCGTTTCTGGTGGTCATCCCCCTGATGATCGCGGAGATCCCTCGTCGCAAGAAAGAGAAATCGGTCAAGATCCGCACCGAACAGGGCGAGGTGCAGGTGACTGCGGACAGTATCGCCAAGCGCCTGGCCTGGCATCTGGATCAGCTAGCGGATGTGATTTCGGTCGCGCCCGTGGTGGACCCGCGCGGGGACAAGGTCAACGTCACCCTGGATGTGGAGACCTCCCCCGAGATCGATGTGCCCATGAAGACCGAGGAGATCATGCTGGTCACGCGGGAGATCATCGAGAAGGATATGGGCCTGAAACTGGGCAAGCTCAATGTGAATATCCGCCACGCGCCCTATCCACAGGGGTTGTAGGGTTTTGTCAGGAACACAGAGCTCACAGAGGGTTCACAGAGAGACACAGAGGACAATGCAGGCGGCGGGTTGATCTGACCCCCGCCCCTTGCGCTCCATGACGCGTCACTATGGTATCATCCGAACTTCCGCAATCCCCCCCCGAACTTGCAGCGCCCGAGACGGAGGCTTCTCCACCCGAGGAATCCCTCGCCCCCGAAGCGCCCGCGTCCGATTACGAGCAGCTTGCCCGGATGCTGGAAAGCCTGCTCTTCGTGGCGGGCGAACCCGCGCCCATCGAACGGCTGGCCGCAGCCCTGGACCAGTCGGTGGAGGATATCGAGCTGGCCCTGTTGCTGCTGGCCGAGCGGCTGAACGACCGCGGCATCCGCCTGCAGCGCCATCTGGACACGGTGCAGCTTGTGACCATGCCCGAGGCAGTGGACGTGATCGAGGCCTATCTGGGCCTGGACCTGACCACGAAGCTCTCCCGGGCGGCGTTGGAGACCCTGGCCATCATCGCCTATCGTCAGCCCATCACCCGGCCGCAGATCGAAGCCATTCGCGGGGTGAGCAGCGACGGCGTCATCCGCACGCTGCTGCATCGGGGCTTGGTGCAGGAGGTGGGGCGGTTGGAGACCGCGGGCCGGCCCGTGCTCTTCGGCACCACGCCCGATTTCCTCAATTATTTCGGCATCAGCAGCCTGGATGAGCTGCCGCCGCTGGAGGATGAGGATATGGACGCGCTGACCGAGCGCATCGAGATGCGGGAGCGAGGGGAAGCGGGGACGGTCGAGACTTCTAACTGAACGCACCAGCCAACGCATCCGGATTGCTCACCACAGAAGAAGACGGAAGACCACGGTTGAAATGTCATGGCAATGAGATCATGCTCTCGATTCCACGAAGAACGGCGGCCAGGTCAGGGGCCGGTGAGGCGATCACATTATCCTCACTGCCCTCATGCTTGTGATGTGGAAATGTTGGAAGGTTCAGTTTCTTATGGTGTCCCGTGTTATCGTAGCGGAATATCAATTGTGAAGCCGGGCTCATGTATTGATAGACATAAGTTTATCGGTCGATGTCGGTTTCCGCATCGACAAACTCTCGTAAATGGAGTATCGAGCCGTCGACAAAGTAGATCTCGCCACGAATGAACCCTTCGTAGGTGCTTCGCTTGTCATAAGTTATCCTGGAAGACAGCACGAACGGACAGGCTTCAACGATTTCAGCTACGTGTTGAAAATAGTCCTCAATTCGCAAAACGAATACCTCGCAGCGTTTCCGCCTTTTCTTGTAGCCTTTCCAGTAAACGATATTCTCCGATCCATTCGTCGAAATCCAGCATTTCGACAAATTCATCGTTTTCGTAGCGCTGGATGAATTCCTGGGTAGAAAGACCATAACGCATTTCGAAGTCTTTCAGTCGCTGTTCTGTACGCCGGATGCCAGCCTCAATGAGACGCAGTTCGTTGTTTAGCGCCGCCTCCACCAGAGGCCGTAAGGGGCGTTGCAGAGAGGACGTCAGCACAAGGGTGGACATAGACAACCTCCTGGAATGTCCTTTGTCGAGATTGTAGCTGAGGATGACGGAGAAAGTCAAACAGGAAACGCTGATTCTTCGCTAGCCACTTCCGCCCATGCCCTTACTCGGCCCCCTCGCCGCTCTCGGCGCCTCCTTCTGCTGGTCCTTTACGTCCACCTTCTTCACCCTGGCCGGACGCCGGGTGGGGTCGATGGTGGTCAACCGCACCCGCCTCGTGCTGGCCGTCATCTTCCTGATTTTCACCCATTGGGTCATGCTGGGGACGCCCTTCCCCTGGCACGCGCCGCCCGAGCGTTGGTTCTGGCTGGGGTTGTCGGGCGTGTTGGGGCTGGTCATCGGCGACGCCATGCTGTTCCAGAGCTTCATTTGGCTGGGGCCACGGCTTTCGATGCTGATCATGAGCCTGGTTCCCGTGATCAGCACGCTGTTCGCCTGGGTGCTGTTGGGCGAGCGGTTGTCCGCCTGGCAGATCACGGCGATTTTGATCACGGTGGGGGGCGGGGCCTCGGTGATCCTGGATCAGAAGGGCAACAATGCCGCCATCGTGGAGGGGAAGGCGTACTTGATCGGGGTGTTGTTTGGATTGGGGGGCGCGATGGGGCAGGCGACCGGGTTGATCGCGGCCAAGAAAGGGCTGGCGGGCGATTTCTCCGCGCTGTCAGGCACGCTCATCCGTATGTTCGTGGCGATGATTGTGTTGTGGGCCGTCACCATCCTCATGCGTCGGGGACAAGAGACGCTGCGCAAGCTCAAGGAAGACCGCAAAGCGTTCAAGTATCTGCTCGCCGGCGCGTTCTTCGGGCCGTTCCTGGGCGTCTATCTCTCCCTGGTGGCGGTGCAGGCCACGCAGGTGGGCATCGTCAGCACGCTTATGTCTCTCCCTCCCGTCTTTCTTCTCCCCATCAGTCATTTCGTCTTTGGCGAGCGCATCGGCTTGCGCGCGGTGATCGGCACGCTGGTGGCCATAACGGGCGTGGCCATGCTGTTGTTGATGTGACCGCCCGGCGGGCGGCGCAGGAGGACGCGTAAACGCCGGGCCCGATGATCCCGGGTTGGATCAAAGGACCCGGCGGTGGAGGCAAACGGGGTCGGTTTGCGGTAACCTGACAGGTTCCCGACCGCCGACGCGGCCAACAGCCCGCGCACTCGTCTGATGACGCGATGACCAACGCGATCGTCGCGCAAGGAACCTGTCAGGTTGGCGATTACAGGTGTTTGATCAAGAATTCAGCCAGGTCGCGGGAGGAGATGACGCCCACAGGGTGTAGGTTCTCATCCACGACGGGCAGGTGGCGGAAGCGACGTTGGGTCATGAAATGGACTGCTTCCAGCACGGAGGCGTAGAGAGGCAGGGCCACGGGCTCGGTGGTCATGAACTCCTGAACGGTGACCTGATGCAGGTCGATATCCTTGCCCGCAACCCGGTCCAGGATATCCGCCTCGGTGATGATGCCCATGAGATGGCGGTCGGGACTGACCACCAGCAGGGCGCCGATGCCATGCTCTCGCATCAGGTGCAACGCGTGGTCCATGAGCGCATCGGGCCGGATGGTGATGGGGGCCTTGGGCTTGAGATCATGCAAGGTCATGCTCGCAAGCTGCTCGGCCAGATCCGCCTCGGGCGCTTCTACACCCAGCAACTCGTCGATGTAAGCCTCGTCCAGGCTGGCGTCCACCTGGCCGCGCACCTCCGCCTTGATCTCCTCCTCTTCCGCGGTCACTTCCCATGTGTCGGCGTTGAAGTAAAGATCGTGGAGGTCGCCTTCGCCCTTTTGGGCCTTGACCTGCTGGATCTGGCCCCACATGCCCTCGCAATAGGTGGGCTTGGTCACCTGATAAATGATGCCCAGGGGCATGGGATAATCGAGCTGACTGAGGAGGAAGGCGTTTTCCAGAGACGTGGGGTCGTGGATGGTGATATCCTCGATGCTGTACTCTTCGCCGATCTCCACCACCTTGAAACCGCCCTGCTCTTCATCGAGAACGAGCCCCTTGTCCCTATTCTTGCCGAAGACCATGGGCTTGCCCGCCTCCAGGAAGAGGTCATTATCCGCCCGCTTCTTGCGGTCGGAATAATCGAACCAGGCGCCATTGTTGAAGATAACGCAGTTCTGCATGATCTCGATGAAGGCGAGCCCCTTATGCAGCGCGGCCTGATACATGATCTCGCCCATCTCCTTCTGCAAGACGTCGATGGTGCGGGCCACAAAGGTGGCACCGGAGGCCAGGGCCACTTCCACCGGATAGAGGGGGCGTTCGATGCTACCGTAGGGCGAAGATTTCGTCTTGGTGCCCACGGGCGAGGTGGGAGAAAGCTGGCCCTTGGTCAGGCCGTAGATGCGGTTGTTGAACAGGAGGATGTTCAGGTCCACATTGCGTCGCCCCGCGTGCAGGATGTGGTTGCCGCCGATGGAGAGGGCGTCGCCGTCGCCGGTGATCACCCACACGCTGAGGTCGGGATTGGAGAGCTTGATGCCCGTGGCCAGCGTGGGCGCGCGGCCGTGGATGCTGTGGATGCCGTAGGTGTCCATGTAGTAGGGAAAACGGCTGGAGCAACCGATGCCGGACACGAACACGAACTTCTCTTTAGGGATGCCCAGCCGCGGCAGGGTCTTCTGCACCGTGGCCAGGATGGCATAGTCGCCACAGCCGGGGCACCAGCGCACGGTCTGATCGGACATGAAGTCCTTGCGGGTAAGTTTGATTTCTGTAGCCATGATTATTCTCCAGCCAGTAATTCGTCGATTTTAGCGCTGATTTCGCTGACTTTGAAGGGACGGCCTTGCACCTTGTTCAGGGAGATGACGTCCACCAGATAACGATCCCGTAGCAACATGGCCAGCTGGCCCATGTTCAGTTCGGGAACCAGGATCTTGTCGTAGTTTTGCAGGATGAAGCCCAGGTTGCGGGGGAAGGGATTGAGATAGCGGATGTGCACCTGCGCCACCGACTGGCCCTTGGCCTGCGCCTGCGACACCGCGGCGTGGATGGCGCCATAGGTGCCGCCCCAACCCACCACCAGCAATTCCGCCTCCTCGGGCCCGAAAACCTCCTGCTCGGGGATGATGTCGGCCAGGCGGGCGACCTTGGCGGCCCGTTCGTTGACCATGCGCTGATGATGTTCGGGCGCATAGGAGACATTGCCATACTCGGGCGATTTCTCCAGACCACCCACGCGATGCTCCAGACCCGGCGTGCCCGGAATGGCCCAGGGCCGCCCCAAGGTGACCGGGTCTCGCTTGTAGGGCAGGAATTTGCCGTCGGGGCCGTTGGGCTCGGTGGGGTGCTCGATGACGATGGGCTCGATGGTGTCGGGATCGGGGATGCGCCAGGGCTCCGAGCTATTGGCCAGATAGCCGTCCATCATGACGGCCACAGGCGCCATGGCTCGCACGGCCAGGCGATAGGCCTCGATGACCGTGTCGAAACAATCCGCGGGGGACGAGGCGGCCAGCACGGGCATGGGGCTTTCGCCATTGCGCCCGAACATGATCTGCAACAGGTCCGACTGCTCCACCTTGGTGGGCAGGCCGGTGCTGGGACCGCCGCGCTGGACGTCGATGACGACCAGAGGCAGCTCCAGCATCACCGCCAGGTTCATGGCCTCGCTTTTGAGGGCGATGCCCGGACCGCTGGTGCCGGTGACGGCCATGGCTCCGGCGAAAGCCGCGCCCACGGTCGCACCCATGGCCGCGATCTCATCCTCGGCCTGGAAGGTGATGACGTCGAAGTTGCGCAGAGGAGCCAAATTGTGCAGGATGTCGCTGGCCGGGGTGATGGGATACGCGCCGTAGAACAGGGGCTTGTTCGCCTTGCGGGCGGCGGTGACCAGCCCGATGGCCGCGGCCTCGCTGCCCGAGATCTTGCGATAGGTGCCGGGGGGCAGCTTCGCGGGCTTGATGCGGAATCGGGTCTGGAAGATCTCCGCGGTCTCGCCATAAAAATAGCCCGCCTGCAGGGCCTTGATATTGGCTTCCGCCACCGCGGGAGCGCGCTTCCCGAACTTCTTCTTCACCCATTCGATGGAAGGCTCCAGCGGGCGGTCGAACATCCAGTAGATAAGGCCCAGGGCGAAGAAGTTCTTACTGCGGTCAATGCTCTTCTTGTCCAGCCCCTCCACATCCTGCACTGCATTACGATTGAGCGTGGTGATGGGCACCGGGATGACCTGGAACTGATTGAGGGAGCCATCCTCCAGGGGATTGCTCTCATACCCGGCCTTCTTCAGATTCCCTGGCGTAAACGCATCGGTGTTGACGATGATGATGGCGCCTGGCTCCAGATCGGGCAGGCTCACCTTGAGCGCAGCCGGATTCATCGCCACCAGCACATGAGGCGAATCCCCCGGCGTCCAGATATCATGCTCGGCCAGATGCACCTGGAAGCCGCTGACGCCGCCCAGGGTGCCGGCAGGGGCCCGGATTTCCGCCGGGTAGTCGGGGAAGGTGCTGATGTCGTTGCCTACGATGGCAGCCGTGTTCGTGAATTGACTACCCGTGAGCTGCATGCCGTCGCCCGAATCGCCTGCAAAGCGAATGACGACATCCTCCAGCTCCTTGACGGGCACATGCTTTTGTTCGGTCATTGCATTTTCTCCTTATAATCGTCCAGGGCCAATGTCCATATCAATGAACTTGACCTCAGACCTCTGAAATCATCCGCCATGACGACGCCGGGAGAACCGACGGGGATAGACGGGATAGCTATCGAGAGGGATATCGGGGAACTGCTCGGCCAGGAAGTCCAGCACCGAAAAATGCGTGAAATTCCCAACTACCGAGCCGTCATCTTCCACGATGGGCACATTGCGGATGTGTTTGCGCGCCATCACAGCCAGAGCGTCCGCTGCTGTCGCCGCTTTAGAGAGGGTGACGGGGTCGGGCGTCATGAGATCGGTGATAGGTTTGTCCAGCGCGTCTTTATTGTCTGCGACCTTCATCAACACATCCCGATCGGTGAAAATGCCCACCAACTTGCCTTCCTGCAGGACGAGCGCGTTGCGACAATGCGTTACCTGCATCTGCGTCAGCACATCCCGAACGGATGCGCTCGCGTCCACAGTACAATAATCGGATAGATCCATCTCGGTGACGGATTCTTGTTTGAGACCGGCTAACAGGTCCATGGATCGTCTTCCTCGACTTTGAGAAAAGGTTGGTTGTTGAAAATCATCTTGCTCCTATTTTACATGCCCCTGCCCCCAAACATAAAGAACCGAGGCCCAAAAAATGGAGGTATGACAGGTTTTTTCGCATCGCGTCATGGGGTCTGTTCAATCGTAATCTTCGAGAATATCGCTGTTGATGCGAATCTGTTGGGCGATGCGCTTGAGAGAGATATCCTCCTGTTCATCGAGCTGTCCGACCAGGTCATGGCGGATGGCGACGGTCAATTTGGCCAGCTCCCGCATCAGCACATCCTCATCCTCTTCGCTGATCTCCGATTCCTCTCCCTCCTCCGGGCTTTCCACCCGCCGGGTGAAGGCGCGGATGAAATCCTCGAACTGCATCAGCACCTCGGGGTCGGCCACCAGAGCCAGTTTGTGATTCAGGAATTTGAGGGTGATGATATCGGCTTCGGTGGCCTCTCCCGCCAGGAAGATTTTCTGCAGATGATCGAGCAAATCCATATAGATGGCGCTCTTCAGGTCCAGATACTTGATGCTTTCTTCCTTTTTCAGCTCCACTTCCGTCTGCTTGTTCAATAGGACGGCGGTGATGAGGATGGTGATGATGGCCCCGACGAAGGCCAGGATGATCTCTTGGGAGAAGGGCCAGCCGTCCGCGAAGTCATAGGCGTAGCGGAAGAAAAGGTAGCTGAGGACGATAAGCAGGATGCTCAACGTCAGGAAAAGGAGCGTGTCCCGTCGCACCCGGCTCATGCGCCCAAAGCCTCCTGTAATGTCTCCACCACGAAGTCCTGCTGTTCGTCGGTGAGTTCTGCATAGATGGGGAGGGAGAGGACGTGGTTGGCCATGTGTTCGGAGACGGGAAAATCGCCCGGCTCCAGTTCCAGAAAGCGGTAGGCGGGCTGCAGGTGCAGGGGAATGGGGTAGTGGACGCCCACGCCCACACCCTGAGCCTTGAGATGGCTGACGACTTGATCCCGGTCGACGTCTTCCTCCAGGCGGATGGTGTAGCAGTGATAGACGGGTTCGACGTTGGGCAGGTGCTCGGGCGTGGTGACGGGCAGGTCGGCCAGCAGTTCGGCATAGCGCGCGGCCCGATCCCGTCGGCCTGCATTCCAGTCATCCAGATGAGGCAGCTTCGCGCTCAGAATTGCGGCCTGGATGCCGTCCAGACGCAGGCCATAGCCCAGTTCTTCATGCTCATATTTGCTGACCCGGCCATGATCCCGCAGCCTGGCCACTTTCTCCGCAAGTTTGGGGTCATTGGTGACCACCGCGCCGCCGTCGCCGTAGCAGCCCAGGTTCTTGCTGGGGTAGAAGGAGAAGCAGGCGGAGTGGCCCAGGGAGCCCGCGCGTTGGCCGTTGTAACGGCTGCCGTGGGCCTGGGCTGCGTCCTCGATGACGATGAGGCCGTGCTTTTCGGCGATGGCGTTGATAGCGTCCATGTCCGCGGGCTGGCCATAGAGATGCACGGGCATGATAGCTTTTGTGTAGGGCGTGATGGCCGCTTCGATGCGGTTGGGATCGATGTTGTAGGTGACGGGGTCGATGTCCACGAAGACGGGCTTTGCGCCCACCTGGGAGATGGCCTCGCCGGTGGCGAAGAAGGTGAAGGGCGTGGTAATCACCTCGTCGCCCGGGCCGATGCCGTGGGCCAGCAGGGCCAGGAACAGGGCGGCCGTGCCGCTGGCCACGCCCACCGCGTAATCCACGCCACAATACTCGGCGAAGGCTTCTTCGAACTGGGCGACTTCCTTGCCCATGATGAAGGCGGTGTTGTCGATGACGCGCTGGATCGCGGCGTCGATTTCGGGTTTAATAGAAAGGTATTGGGCTTTGAGGTCGACAAGGGGAACGTTCATGGGACTCCTTATTGGAAACAGTGTTGGGTGGTTTGCAAGAGATTCGCCAGACCGACTTGGGTCGCGTCTGCCACGGGCGTGATGCGTGAAAATGTGAAACGTGAGGGCTTTACGCATCACGCATCACGGTTCACGTCATTGGCTTCCCGCGCCACCCTGGCCGCGAGGCGCTTTCGCCCGTATTGGCGGGGCGTGGCTCGTGCCGCCTGCCGCTTATCCTATGCGCTCGCGGGCGGAGGCGGCGTGCGCGTCCAGGCCCTCGGCGTCGGCGATGCGGGCGGCGATGGCGCTGAGCGCGGCCCCGGCTTCGGGCGTCAGCGCAATGAGGCTGATGCGCTTGACGAAATCCTCCACATTGACGGGGGAAGCGTAGCGGGCCGTGCCCTCGGTGGGCATGATGTGGCTGGGCCCGGCGATGTAGTCGCCCAGCACCTCGAAGCTGCTTTCGCCCACGAAAACGCCCCCGGTGTGACGCACCAGAGGGACGAGGGACCAGGGATCGGCTACGGAGAGGCAGAGATGCTCGGGCGCGTAGCGGTTGGCTTCCTCCACCGCGGTCGCCAGGTCAGGCGTGATGACCGCGCCCCCGCGGGCGGGGAGGGATTGGGCGATGATCTGCGCCCGGCTCAGGGTCGTCACCCGCTCAGTCACCTCATCCCGCACGGCCTCCGCCAGCTCCCGGCTGGGTGTGAGGAGGATGGCGGTGGCCAGGATGTCATGTTCGGCCTGGGCCAACAGGTCGGCCGCGACCATGCCGGGATGGGCGCTGGCGTCCGCGATGACGATGGTCTCGGTGGGCCCGGGCAGTCCATCGATGCCCACGACGCCGAAGACCTGGCGTTTGGCCAGGGTGACGAACAATCCGCCCGGCCCCACGATTTTATCCACCGGCGCGATGCTTTCCGTGCCGAAGGCCATGGCGCCGATGGCCTGGGCTCCGCCCAGGGCGTAGAGTTCGTCGATCTCGGCGATGGCGGCCGCGGCCAGGATGACGTCGGGGATGCGGCCAGTCTTGCGGTTGGGCGGGGTCATGGCGATGACGCGCTGGACGCCAGCGACGCGGGCGACGACCGCGGCCATGAGCAGGGAGGAGGGCAAGGGCGCGCTGCCGCCGGGAACGTAGACGCCCACCGAATCCAGCGGGCGCACGAGCTGCCCCAGCGTGCCGTCCTCATCCTGATGAATCCAGGAATGCGCGGGCTGGCGGCGGTGGAAGGCGGCGATGCGGTCGGCCGCGGCCCACAGAGCCTCCCGCAGGTCGGGGTCGATGCGCTCCAGGGCCGCGTCCCACTGGTGGGAGGGGACGGCGACGCTCTCGGCCCGGACGCCGTCGATGCGCTCCATCCAATGGCGCAGCCCCGCGTCGCCCTGCTCCCGGATATCGGCCAGGACCCGGGCGACGGCCTGCTCGGGCGTGAGGCGCTGGCCGAAGATGCGCTCGATGCCGTCCAGCAGGCTGTCGGGATAGTCGGTTTCGGACCAGCCCCGGCGCTGGAGGATGGTTCGTCGGGCGGTTTCGAGGTCGTAGATGGGGAAGTTCATAGGGAGTGTTCGGTGTTCAGTAAGCAGTGTTCAGTGGGGGGCGAGTGGTCGTGCAGTCGTGCGTTTCGACTTCGGCCATGAAAATAAGAGTTTGGTAGACCGGGAAACCGATAGACCGGTAGACCAGTAGACCGGGCGGGTGAGCGACGTGGCCCGGTTTTCCTGGTTTCCTGGTTTACCGGGCTACGAGGCTACGTAGCCTGCCATTTTTGTTCTTATTAGCGAAGTGCCGCTCGGGCCAACTAAACTGAACGCATTTTGAAATCAGACATTTTTCGGCCTCGGCCACCCGGAGCTGAAGCTCCGGGCTACGAAACGACGCCGGCTGAACCCGGCTTTCGCCGGCCCGCGACATGCGCCGAAGCCCCATTATGGAGTTTTACAAATTAAACGGGTCATAGGCTTCATTCTATTACCGGATTGTTTTGTAAACGTTCATTATGGGGCGTCGTTTTTAGCCCGCAGGTGAACCTGCGGGCGGCTTTGCGGCCAGAGAATCACCTTTTACTCATGATCCAATACAAGCCAAAAGCTTTTGTTTCAATTTGCTGTCAGTTTAGCTTCCAGCTATTATCGCGGATTCAGGGATGGTTGACAAAAAAGCGGGGCTGTGCTAATCTTCCTGCAAGTGCATATCCCAAAGACGATGACGGAGACGAGTAGTCCGTGACCGGGTCTCAGAGAGCTGCCGGGTGGTGCAAGGCAGTGACGCCGGACGGATGAAATCCCCTCCCGAGTCGCCCGTCCGAACCGCTTTCTGCGCAGTAAGTCGGGTCGGTTGGCCGCCGTTAGAGGCCGGTATTCAGTAATCAGTGCTGAAGGCTGGATGCTGAATCATGGAGGTCGCGGTCGCGAGGCCGCGGCGAATCCAGGTGGCACCACGAGCGCCCCCTCGTCCTGGAACGAGCGGGCGTTTTTTCTTTCGAGGCATTTTGAAGCAATCGGAGGTTTCTTGTCATGATCGACATCAAACTGCTGCGAGAACAGCCCGACATGGTTCGGGAAGCCATGAAGAAGCTGGGCGCGGAGGATGCGCCCGTGGATGAAGCCATCGCCCTGGACAAGCGCCGCCGGGAGATCCTGGTGAAGCTGGAGGCGCTGAAGGCGGAGCGCAATAAGGGATCGAAGCAGGTCGGTCAGCTTATGCGCGAGGGCAAACGCGAGGAGGCGGAGGCCCTCAAAGCCCGCATGGCCGAGTTGGGCAAGGAAATCGACGCGCTGCAGGAGGAGCTTCGACAGGTGGAGAAAGACCTGGAATGGGCTATGCTCAATATCCCCAACCTGCCCCTGCCCGAAGTGCCCGTGGGCAAGGATGAGAGCGAAAATGTGGTCGTGCGGGTGGAGGGCGAGCTGCGCGAGTTCGATTTTCCGCCCAAACCGCATTGGGAGATCGGCGAGGCCCTGGACATCATTGACTTCGAGCGAGGCGTGAAGATCTCGGGCAGTCGGTTTTATATTATGAAAGGCCTGGGCGCGAAGCTGCAGCGGGCCCTGATCCAGTGGATGCTGGACGTGCATATCGAGCAGCATGGCTATACCGAGGTCTATCCCCCCTTCATGGTGCGCAGTCACGCGCTGGTGGGCACGGGCAATCTGCCCAAGTTCGCGGACAACCTCTACAAGGATCACGAGGAGGACCTGTGGCTCATTCCCACCGCGGAAGTGCCGGTGACGAATATGTATCGGGACGAGATTTTGGAGGCGGAGCAGTTGCCCATCTATCACGTGGCCTACACCCCGTGCTTCCGCCGGGAGAAGTTCAGCGCGGGTAAGGACACCCGGGGCATCAAGCGCGGGCATCAGTTCGACAAGGTGGAGATGGTCAAGTTCGTGACCCCGGAGACGGGCCGGGCGGAGCTGGACAGCCTCATCGAGAACGCAGCCGACATCGCCCGCATGTTGAAGCTCCCCTTCCGCATCGTGCAGATGTGCACGGGCGACCTCAGCTTCGTCGCCGCCATCAAATTCGACATCGAGTTGTGGGCTCCGGGCGTGGAGGAATGGCTGGAGGTGAGTTCCTGTTCGCTGTTCACCGACTTCCAGGCCCGACGGGCGAACATCCGCTATCGTCCCGAACCGGGCGCGAAGCCGCGCTATGTGTACACGCTCAATGGTTCGGGCCTGGCTCTGCCCCGGCTGGTCATCGCCATTCTTGAGAATTATCAGCAGGAGGATGGCACCGTGATCGTGCCCGAAGCGTTGCGGCCTTACATGGGCGTGGATGTCATCAAATAGTTCGAGGGCCGGAAACGCTGGCGCGTCCCCGCGCTCGAACGCCCAAAGGGCCCTTGCCATGTCCAAACGACGCGTCTTCTTTTTCTTTGCTCTCCTGGTCATTGTGGCGTTGGCGGGATGGTGGGGCTGGTCGCGGTTGAACCGCAATTTCGTCCCCCTGGGACCGCAGCGCATCGTGCAGACCACGAATTCCAAAGCGGGCGTGCATACGCGGCTGGATAACGAAGTGGAGGCGTGGAAGATCGAGAAGACGCTGGAGATGGTGCGGGAGCTGGGGACGCCGTGGATCGTGGAGTATTTCCCCTGGGCGTACAGCGAGCCGCGCCAGGGGAAATACAATTTCGATCACGCGGATCTGGTGGTGGACCATGCCAACCGCCAGGGGCTGACCGTCATCGCCCGGTTGGGCATGGTTCCAGACTGGGCCCGGCCCAAGGACGCCATCGCCAACTACCTGCCTGAAGACAGTTACGATGACTTCGCAGCCTATGCAGCCGCATTCGTGACCCATTTCCAGGGCCGGGTGAAGTACGTCATCATCTGGAATGAGCCGAATCTGGCCCTGGAATGGGGCTATCGTCGGCCCGACGCCGTGGCTTACACCGACCTGTTGCGGGTGACCAGCCGGGCTATTCGCGCGGCCAATCCCGATGTCGTGATCCTGGCGGGGGCGCTGGCTCCCACCCTGGGCGATCCCGCGGGCGATCTGGGCCAGAGTGACCTCGATTATCTCCAGGCCATGTATGACGCGGGCGCGGCTCTCTATTTCGACGCGCTGGCGGTCCATTCCTACGGTCTCACTTTCCCCCCTGACGACCCGCCCGATCCCGAGGTCATCAACTTTCGCCGCGTGGAATTGCTGCGCGAGATCATGATCGCCAACGGTGACGGCGATAAGCCCATCCACATCACCGAGGCTGGCTGGAACGATCATCCCCGCTGGACCCGGGCCGTGCGCCCGGCCCAGAGGATTCGGTATACGATTCGGGCCTATGAGATGGCCCTGGATTGGCCCTGGCTCGATTCGCTGAGCATGTGGGCCTTTCGCTACCCTGCCCCTGAAAAAAGTTACCGCGATTACTTTACTTTCGTAACTGCGGATTTTCAACCCAAGCCTATCTATCTGGAGGTGCAGAAGGCGCTGCGGGGCTGGGATTAGGTCGTGTCGGGCAGGAGGGGCTCGCCGCCGAATTGAGGCTTGCCCGAGAGTGCAAAGACGTATCCCTGGTTGCGGAAAACGGTTTTCAGGAATTGAGGATGCGAGGGGTCGGGCTCGATGAGTTCGCGCAGCCAGCGGATATGCACATGGAGCGTGCGGATATCTTGCAAGGTGTTCAGGTTCCAGACCGCTTTCATCAAAACGAGTTGATTGAGGGTCTGGTTGGGGTGCAGCATGAACACCTCCATGAGCTTAGCCAGTTTGGGATTCAGCCGGACTTTGCCTCTGGGCCCTACCAGCACTTGTGTGCGTCGATCCAAAATGAAGGGTGGCAGTTTGACGACATATTGCTGTCGGGAGGCCAGAAGATCGTCAATGGTGTTTTGCAGTCTGGAGAAGATGAATGGTTTTACCAGGACTTCATCGAAAAACAACGATCGATCGGGCGTCGCCCGCCCGCTTTTCAGCAACACAACAAACGGTCGGCTGAAATGCGCTCTCGCCGCCTGGGTGATGCGCTTCACTTTGCCCGCGGTGTTCGCATCGACATCCAATAAGATGACTTCAGGATCGAAACTCTTGATTAAGTGCAAGGTGGGTCTCAATGTGTGGGCGAATTGCACCTCATAGTCAGCCTGTTGCAACTCATCGCACACACTGCATTCATTCGGATCCACCACTGCCAGAATACGGTGGGTTGTCATTATGCTTTTTCGGTGGCCTTGAGTGGTTAGAATTTGGGAAATAACACCCTCAGAGAAATTATACATTTATTTTTACAAGATGCAAAATATCAGAATGGAAATTGAGAAATGCGACAGGTTTGAGATATACTTTGTGCGTTTTGATATATTTTTATACGCTTGTTCATCGAAGAGAGCGTCTGCCATGCCTGTGCTTGCTGTAATTGGCTCCATTGTGATGGATATCATCGTCGAAACGCCGCGTATTCCCGCCAGCGGCGAGAATCTCCATGCCCGCGCGGTCACTCCAGCGACCGGTGGGAAGGCGGCGAATGCGGCGGTGGCGTTCACCCGTCTGGGGGGCCGCGCACATCTCATCGCCAATGTGGGAGGGGATATGTTTGGGGATCAGGCGCTGGAGGATCTGAGAAGGGAAGGGGTGGGGTTGGAGGGGGTTGGCCGCGTGGCAGATGCGCCGACGGGCGCGGGCGCGCTGCTGGTGGAGCCCGATGGGCAGACTGCGTTCATCATTGCGCCGGGCGCGAATCTGACGCTGACGCCTGAGGATATGGACGTGCGGTTGGGGAAGATCATGACAGGGATGGATGGATTGCTGTTCAATTTCGAAGCGCCCGAGGATGCGCTGATGCGGGCGGTCGAGCTGGCCCGAGCGGCTCATGCGCCCATTTTCGTAGACGCCGGTCCCGCGCGGCCGTATGGTCAGGACCTGTGGCGAGACGCGGCGGTGCTGTCTCCGAATCGACCGGAGACGGAGGCGCTGGTGGGATTCGCGATCGATTCGGATGCGGCGGCGCGGGCGGCGGCCAGCGCCCTGCTTTCGCAGGGCCCACGGGCCGTCGTGCTCAAGCTGGGCGCCCGCGGCGCGCTGCTGGCCACGCCCGACATGATGCAATTCTTCCCCGCCTTCCCCATCCGGCCCGTGGACACCGCAGGCGCTGGCGATGCGTTCACGGCCGGGCTGGCGTGGGCGCGGCTGCAGGGTTGGGGGTGGGAGCGGAGTATGCGTTGGGCCAGCGCCTGCGGCGCGCTGGCCGCCGCCCGCCTCGGCGCCATGGCCGGAGCCCCCGATCGCGTTCAGGTGGAAGCGTTCCTTTCGACCACGGCCAGATCATGCCACGGATAACCTGATGCCTCAACCCACCGTCCTAAACGTTCAACAACTGGCCTGCGCCCGCATCCCCACCGACTACGGCGAATTCCAGCTTTGCCTTTACGCCAACAGCAAGGACGACAAGGATCATCTCGCCCTGGTCATGGGCGTTGTGCGGGATCAGGAGAATGTTCTGGTTCGGCTCCATTCCGAATGCTTCACCGGCGACGTGCTTGGCTCCCGCCGTTGCGACTGCGGCGATCAGCTCCATGGAGCCATGCGCATCATCGGCGAAGCGGGCCAGGGCGTCATTGTCTATCTAAGGCAGGAAGGCCGCGGCATCGGCTTGCTGGACAAGTTGCGGGCCTATAATCTGCAAGATGAGGGCTACGACACGGTCGATGCCAACCTCATGCTGGGACATCAGGCGGACGAGCGGGAATATGACATCGCCGCCGCGATCCTCGCGGATCTGGGCGTGCGCTCCATCCGTCTGCTCACCAACAATCCCGACAAGGTGGCGAGTTTGAAGGCGCTGGGGGTGGATGTGCGCCAGCGGATGCCCATCCAGGCGCCCGTGCATCCTGAAAACGCCTTTTATCTCTCCACAAAAGCCATCCGCATGCACCATCAGCTCGATTTGAGTCAAGTGGATAGCCATCCCAAAGGTAACGGCTCCAGCTGATTCCTTCGAATCCCCTGGACATTCTCCACCTTATCCATGCACTCACCAATGTAAAAGCCATCGCAAAACCAGGCCCGCCAGCCATGCCCGCGGGCGCAAACGTTTGGCCGGAAGGAAGGGCCAGGGCAGGGGATAGTCGTTGGTCGCGTCCTGCCCCTCGCCTTTCAGCTGCAGGACGAGATGGCCCGGCCCCGGCGGCATGGGCAGCGTTTGGATGAGCAGCCGCGCTCCGGAGGGGACGTTCACCTCGCCCGACCATAGAAGTCGGTCCCCCAGCCGCGCTTCCAGAAGGCGCCCCTC
Organism: Anaerolineae bacterium; assembly: GCA_026991225.1. Classification (GTDB taxonomy): domain Bacteria; phylum Chloroflexota; class Anaerolineae; order J102; family J102; genus M2005. The sequence goes on from JALXCB010000158.1 coordinate 22,992, forward strand.
GCAGGGCTGGAGGGAATCGTTGACCACCCACAGCTCGATGCGGTCGGAATGCAGCCGGGCGACGGGCGCGATGGGCGCGTAGGATCGAGCGATCTGAGAAAACGCCCGTTTGGCGGAACCGAGATAGGGCCAGACGCTCCACGAAATGGCTGGCCAGGGCTCGTTCCATTGCCAGAGGAAGGTCCCCACTGCGTCTTCGCGCAGCCGATAGACTTCGATGCCCTGCTGCAAGCCCCGGGCCTGCGCCGCTTGACTGGCGGCAATCCAGGTCTTCAGGTCGGGTTCGGCATCGGGCGAGAGGAAGTAGCGGACGTAGTGCGCCAGCTTTTCCACTTCCGCCTTCCTCGCCCGCCAGCCGTCGCCCGGCGGCCACAGCGCATCAGCAGGCAGCATGGCTTGTAGCGACTGCGCATCGGGCGGCGCGGCCAGTCCGAATTCACTGAGCAGGGGGGCAGGGTCGCGCGCATAAGCCGCGGGCGAAGCCTTTTCGTGCCACACCAGCCAGTTGTGGCTGTCGTGCGGGCCAGGCGACGCGGGCAGCCACCGCCGCGAGGGGTCTTCCCGGGCCGCGACCTCGCCCATGGCCCGCGCCACCCGCTTGAATCGCCCCGGTCCCCATTCGTTGCCTCCGCCCCACATGAACACGCTGGGGTGATGCCGCAGCGCCCGGATGATCCCCCGGGCTTCCTGCCGCACCAGCGCGATGAAGGCGTCATCCTGGGGCAGGCGGTCCAGGAACACGCAGGCGATGGGCATTTCCTGCCACACCAGCAGGCCGAGCTCGTCGCACAGGTCGTAGAAGATGGGGCGCTCGCGGCCGCCGCCGCCGCCCCACACCCGGATCGCGTTGACGCCCGCGTCCACCGCGGCCTGTAGCAGCCTGCGGTAGCGGGCCTCCTCCTCGGGATCGCCGGGCAGCAAATCCAGGGGAACCCAGTTGACGCCGCGGAAACGGATGGGTTCTCCGTTGAGGATGGGATGGTGAACGCCTTTTTCGATGCGCCAGCCGAATCGGCGAGCGCCGATCACCTGCGACCGCCTGTCCAGCACGTTGTCCTGGGCGTCGAGCAGGGTGGCGTTCAGGCGATAGCGGTGGGGCGCGCCCCGATCGTGGGTTGTCCAGGGTTTGAGGCGGGCGTCGGGCCAGCAAATGTGTTGTGTGGAATGGTTTGCGCGTAGCCAAAGGCTATACTCGGCTCGCTGCACCCCCGCACCTTCGAACAATCCCACCAATTCCAACACGAGTCTAACCTTCATCTCGGCCAGGGCGTCCAGTTCGAGTCGCACCACCAGACCGAATTCGGGGCCCCAATCGGCCCGCGCCCACAGGTCGGTAATGGCGACCGCGCCCGAAATGTGCAGATGCGCGTCATCCCACACGCCCGCGGTCATCAACCGCGGTGCGAAATCCCAGCCAAAGTGAACGGGCGCCTTCAGGGTGAGCAGGCGGTCGGAGAAGGGCTCCAGACCTCCGCCCTGGAGTTTCCGAGCCAGCCATTTCTGCAAACGGAAGGCGAGTGTGCGAGGCCATCTTGGCAAGGCCCACGCGCCCCAGATGCGCACCCCCAGCGTGGCCGGTCTCTGCAGCAGCCTTTCGGTGATCTCATACCGCCGACGGCTGTACATACCCGCCCGCCGTTCCAATTCCCGGCCATCGAGGGTCACCGCGGCCAGGTAATCGATGCCGCCGAAGTCGATCCACGCCCGCTTTTCCCCTTCGATGCCGGGCAGATCTCGTTGCAACCACCAATCGCTCTCCTCCACCCAGCGCAGGGCCTCATCCAGCTCGAGAAGTGCGTAGAGGTCGGGCAGGCGGCCCGCGGCCATGAGGTCGCGCTGGATGGCGCCGGGGACGCGGGCGGGCAGCCAGTCGCTCAGCCGGGCGGGATCGTCCAGGGGCGCGTCGGGGGGGATGGGCGCGGCTCGGGCCAGCCGCCAGCCGTCGTGAAGAGGAATGCGCATGGTTGGGGAATGGGCAGGGGGCGAGTTTGCGGGAACTCGGGTCTTCTGTCTTTCTGGCCTTCTGAATTTGGCAGACGGGGCGGAAATCGCTATAATTATACATGCAAACGCCACCCTAGCTCAGCCGGTAGAGCAACGCACTCGTAATGCGTCGGTCGCCGGTTCGAATCCGGCGGGTGGCTCCTTTGCACAACATGTTGGGGTTGGGTGCAAATAAGCCACAAGGTGTAGTGGGTGCGCCTCTCGAACCGCCGGAGGCGCTGTGGCCAAAAACCACCGAACCCAAAACGCCCAACTGTCCTTGATGGAGGCCGTTGAAGCCTTCATCTTGGATGGTTTGGCGCGCCGTCTATCACCGCATACGTTAGGGATTTATCGGGAAAAGCTATCGCATTTCATCACATGGGCCGAGTCGCAGCAAATCGAGACGATGGCCCATGTGGACGCGCGCGCCCTACGCCTTTATCTTGTCCACCTGCAAGAGACGGGCCATAACGCCGGTGGACAGCACACCCACGCCCGCATCCTTCGGGCCTGGCTCAATTTCCTGGAAGCGGAAGGGCTCATCATGGATTCGCCCATGCGCCGGGTGAAAATGCCGCGATTGCCGAAGCCCCAGCCGGACGTGTTGACGCGGGAGGAGGTGCAAAAGCTGCTGGATGCTGCGCAGAACAACCGGGACAAGGCGCTGATTCTGGCCCTGCTGGACACGGGCGCGCGTGTGTCTGAATTCGTGGCCCTGAACGTGGGCGACGTGGACGCGTCTGGGGCTGTGCAAATCCATCATGGCAAGGGAGATAAGGCCCGCACTGTCTATCTTGGCTACAAGGCCCTGAAGGCGCTCAGACGTTGGCTGTGGGAGCGTGAGGACGCCTACACGCTCGATTCTCCCTTGTGGACGTCCCTTCACCACCCTGAGCGCGGCGTGAGGCTCACCACCAACGCCGTGCGCCTCATCCTTGTCCGCCTGGGGCAACGGGCGAAGTTGACACGCCGCATCTCGCCCCACATGTTCCGCCGCACGTTTGCGCTGTGGTGTCTGCGCGATGGGATGGATATCTACACCCTGGCCCGCCTCATGGGCCATGCCGACATTGCCACCTTACGCCATTATCTGGCCCTGGCCGAGATGGACGCCGCGGCCGCGCACCGACGACATGGGCCAGTGAACGGCTATCTTAGCTCACAGGAGGGAGACTCATGAGCCGATGGCGCAACACAACCGACGTCCTGCCCCCTGAGGGCGTGCCTATCATTGCCCGCTGGCCCGATGGCGCAACGCACCACGCCATCCTTCACCAGACGCCCGAGGCTGTCATCTGGGAGGTGGAAGGGGACAAAGAGACGCCGCCCGAGGCGTGGCGTTACGCGGGCCATGAGGCCGCCGGACTCATGAAAGCCAATCTCGCCAAGTCCTGGTGGTATCCCGCTATGGGGTTGTTTGTGGGCGGCCTGATTGCCATGGCCGCGCCCCTGGGCGGACTGCTCCTCATCGGGGGCGTGCTGGCTGTGTGGATTCTCTTTTCAGCCTTCCAGAGCGCCGGGGAGGCTGTGGCCGCCCGCCGCGGGGGCCTGTCCGGCCTGCTGCTGGGCGCGTTTGTGGCCCTGGCCCCGATGGCCACCATCATTGCCGCGTGTCTGGCCTTTGTCGTGCACCTATGGAGGTTTTACCAATGAGCAAGCGCAAGTCCACCATCATCGAATTGAAGCCCGTTTCATCCCTGGATGACCCCAACGCGCCCCAAACCTATGTCCCCGTGCGCGCCCCCGACGCCGGGCCGGGCGACTTGGCAACGGTGGACGCGGCCGCGTTGGCGGAACGGCAAATGACAGCCCAGCCCGTGGTGGAAAAGCTGGTTGGCAGTTATCAAGACCGCGCCATCGGCTTCTCTATCAAGACGTGGCAGGTGTCGCTTTTGTTTGGCGTCATCGCCTGGCTGTTGGCCCGCGTGGGCGCGGGCGTGCCCCTGTTCAGCGTGCGGGCACTGCTCATCCTTGCCCTGGGCGCGGGCGTGGTGTGGTTTGCCGCGTTCGCCTTGGACTTGCTGCTATCGCCCGCGGGGGTGGCGTGGTACAAGGCCCGTCGCTTCTGGAATTACATGGACAGGGAGCAGAAGGAACGCTTCGACTACTGGCGCAGCCTGCGCCGGGACTAAACCCATCTCTCACCCAAGGAGGCTTTTTCTCATGGAACGCATCCAAATGCAACGCATCATCGACGGCATCCGCTACGACACCGAGAAGGCGACTCTCATCGCTCACAATGTCTTTTGGGACGGCCACAACTTCGAGCGACATGGGCGCAACACGTGGCTTTATCGCACGCCCAACGGGCGTTACTTCACCGTGACGGGCACCCTGTGGCAGGGGGAGCGGGACACGCTGCGCCCTGTGGACGAAGAAGAAGCCCGCCGTCTGTACGAAACCATGTTGCCCGAGCATGAAGTGCCCTACGAAGAGGCGTTTCCCCATATCACCATCCAAGACGCGTGAGGTGAATCATGAACCGAATGATGGTTTCTTGCTACAAAGGATTGGCCCCGGTATCGTTTCCCGCGGATTGGATTGAGGGAATCGACTATGAGCATAGTTTTGCCGCCGCGGGAGGACGGGCGCAGATACGTTTCCCTAATGGCAAGGCGTTTGAGGTTTGGGTGACATCACCGCCCGACTTCGGCAAAGTGGAGCGCCATGTCCGACGCCTGTCTGATGAGGAGATTGCCCGCATTCCCTGGGGGCCTTTCTGTCCGCCGTGGGAGAGCTACCAAACGGCCAAGCTGTTTGGCCACGCTGCGCCCATCGAGTTGGATAAGGTGGATTGACAACCCCTCTCGCCGCCGCCGTGGCCCCGAGGCGGACAAAGTATCGGGGCGGAGAATGTCATGGACAGACAAATCAGCGCCTTCTACGCCCGCAAGCCCGAGGTGCGCCGGGAGAGCCGCACGGTGTACCGCAAGGCCCACCAGCGGGCCAAGAAAAAGGCGGAGAGCCTTTCGCGATTGGCCAAGGCGAGGGCCGCCGCGGAACTCGCCCACGAAGCCCTGCACGCGGTGGCCGTGTTGGCCTATGAAACTTTGAAGGATGGCACGCCCGTGAACGTGGACCCAGTGACGGGCGATTTGCTGGTAGTCGCGCCCTGGAGCTCGAAACGATATCACGAGTATGGGCTGCGCCGTTCTGAGGCGGACGTGCTACGGGCCTATCTGCTGCAATTGCAAGCCCTGGCGCGAAAGGGGAAGACGGCCCTTCCGCCCCTGTTTACCTTCGACGTGGTGAGCCGCCGTTGGGCCGTGAACAAAGCCGACTATCCCACCTTCGAGGCTGCGGAGCGCTGGCTGGCCAGATACCAGCTCACGCCCGAAGCGTGGCTTCAGTGGCGCGACCATATCCGCAAGAAGCGCCGGAAGTGGCGGAAGAAGGGGTGAACCACGCCGCGCACGGTGTGAACCAACCCCCGCGCCCCACCGGGCAAAGGGTGGACTAAACCCGCCCACAACGAAACGCAATCCGACCCGTTCCCTTTTTTAGCTGATATAATAGACTTCTCTAGCCAAATCTGGGCAACATAATCAATACTGAAAGGAGAACCTGCCATGCCAAACAAGCAAAGGATATTCCCCGATTATCACGAGGTGAAGGCAATGTACAACCGTGGCGAGCCCGATGGATGGGAGCCCGTGAAGGGCAAAAAAGCGTTCGTTAAAAAATGCTTCGCAAGAGAATTGCGAGCAGCCGGTTATGAATTGCCGCCCACATTTTCGGACGATGATTTGGTGGAATTGGAAACGTCTATAGAGACTTATGTTTTTCGTTTCGAAGACGAAGTCATTGACCCAGAACAAAATAAGGTTGTTTCCAGAATAGAAATCGAGGGGCCTCAAGAGATATTGCCCAGAGTCATTGAGGAAGAATTTGGCGGCCTTATTCAAGTACTGAAAAGTACGTATGTTGACCCTATGAAAAGCATCGGACAGGCAATAAAAGACATGAGCCAAAGCTTGAAAAGGGACATTGTTGTACGTCTCAGGAAAAGCCCCAGCAATCTATGGGAGATTAAAGCGATACCCAAAAAGCGTCCTGGGGGTAGACCGCCCTTAAAACACATTACGAAAGGACTTGAACTTGTCGATAATGGCATGACACCCCCCGAGGCATTCGCGAAGCTGGTGGAGAATGGCGACATCTCAATAGAGGGAGCAACGAACTTCGAGTATCAGCGCAATTACGAAGAAGAAGAAAGAAAATTCAGCGAATCCATTAAAAAAAGAAAGTCTAGACGCGGCGTGTGATAATGTTCTTCTGATTTGAGTTTGTCCCCTTTTTGTCCCCCTTTCATTTTGCGATAATGAGTGTAACACACTGTATTTTTCAATCCACCCTTTCATTTTTGGAGAAGCGTCCATGTCCACCCCGATTAAAACTGTACGCATTCCCCCGTCTCTACGCGAGGCCATCCGCATCGAAGCACAGAAGCAAGGTAGCAATGAGAGTGACATTATCCGCCGGGCGCTGCGCGAACACTTGCGCACCCAATCCCAACACAAGGAGAACTCCCAATGAACGCCACAAAAAAAGCCCCGTGGGCAGACGGGGCGACACTAAGAGGGGCAATGCGAAGCTTTGCTTCTGCCCCCATTGTAGCAGATGACGCGCGCGGCGTCAAGGGTCGCGGCGTGCCCATCTACGTGAACGGGCGCGCTGTGGGCCATGTCGAGGGCGACACGTTCTACAAGACGCTGCGGGCGTCTGTCCACTTCCTGAAGCGCCCGCCCGCTATCGCCTTCGACGTGTCCAGCCTTTTCGACGCCCAGGACGCGGGCGCAACAAAGGTGCATATCACTGACCAGGAGACGGGGCGCGTGTATGTAGCCCGCATCGCCGACATTCTGCGGGATGGTCGCCGGTTCAACCGGGGCTTTGGCGACCAGGTTTACTATCTGCTGACCCGCTGGCGACACCCCGACGCACCGCAGCAAATGACCCTCTTCGACGCCCTCGAATGTGGGGAGGCCCGGCCCGGTCGCCAAACTAGAACGGGCCTCCCCCGAGGCGAAAGCCTCCTCTCGCGAGAGAAGGAGGTAGCCTCATGATTGTATCACAGAGTGTGTTGCAACGCATCCCCAGCGAATTGCGCGAGCTGCGCCGCTGGATTGTGCATCGGGACAAAAAGCCCTGGAACGTGACCACCGACCGTCCCCTTGCGGGATGGCAGAAACCGGGGGCGTGGATGGGCTTCAAGGAAGCCATTCCCCTTGTCGCCCAGGGGTTGGCCGATGGCCTGGGTTTTGTCTTCGCTGGCAACAACACGCCTTTTGTGGGCCTCGATTTGGATGATTGCGTGAGTTGGGAAGGCGGTGAGGCCACCCTGAACGCGTGCGCGTCGGGGATGCTTGACCTTTTCCCCGTCGCCTACTGGGAGTACTCGCCCAGCGGGAAGGGCCTGCATTGCATCGTGAAAGCCGCCCCGAGCGCCTGGGAGGGCGTGTCGAAGCTGAAGGTGCAAAACTTCGAGGATTGCACCAATGTTGAGATTTTCGCCAACGCCGGGTATCTCACCTTCACGGGCAACACGTGGCAGGATGAGGTCAGCTTCGAGGATTACACCGGGGAACTGGCCGAGCTGATTCGCGTTCTGGGGGCGCATAAGCGCCGGGGGCAGGTGAAACCTATCCCGGCATCCAATAACGGCCACAGAGCGCCTGAGAGCGCCCTAGAGGACGCCCTGACGCCCGAGGACGTGCGGGCCTGCCTGGACGTCATCCCAGCGGATGATTATGACGTTTGGATTAAGGTCGGGGCCGCGCTCAAAACCGAGCTGGGAGACGCGGGCTTCACGCTGTGGGATGATTGGAGCGCCAAGAGTCCCAACTACGGGGACACCGTGGACAAATGGCCGCGGCTGCCCACCGGGGCGACCTACGGAAGCCTTATCGCCCTGGCCCGCGACTTCCAACCTGGCTTTCTGACGCCCAGCGCCCAGGCCCTGAAGGCGCGAGCCAACGGAAACCGGCACATGACCAGGGGCAACAAGGGGGAACGCACAGAGAGAGAGCCGCCGCCTTGGCTGGGCCACCCGAAAGCTGAAGAGGCGCAGGCGTTACCCCCCGAACCGGCTATCTGGGAGCGCTGGGCCGCGGGAGCCCTGGGGTTGGCGCAGGCGTTGGAGGGGCGGGAATCGCCGCCCTGGGTGGTGGATAGATTCATTCGCGCTGGAAGCCTGAACATTGTCTATGGCGCGCCTGGCAGCATGAAGTCCATGCTCCTGGCCGACCTGGCCCTTTGTGTGGCCGCGGGCCGTTCCTGGCTGGAAGGAAAACGCCTGAAAGACTGGATGAAAGCGGACGAAACCCCCGGCATTCCCACCCTGGCCCGTCCTGTCATTTGGCTTGACCTGGACAATGGACGTCTGACCACCCTCGACCGGTTTGGGGCGCTGGCCCGCGGGCATGGCGCGGCCCCGGACGCGCCACTGCATATCCTGGCCATGCCGCAGCCCTGGCCCACATTGGACAATGATGACAACGCCCGAGCGTTGGAACTTCTGACATTAGCCTATAATGCCGGGCTAATCGTCATCGACAATCTAGGGTTGGTGGCCGGGCAAATCGAAGAAAACAACGCCCGCATGGCCTCAGTGATGGGCCGTCTTCGCAACCTGGCGGAGGAGACCGGGGCCGCGGTCGTGGTCATCCATCACCAGCGCAAAGCGGGCGTTTTGGGGCCAGGCGTGCGCCGTGGGGAGAGCCTGCGCGGGCATTCCAGTATCGAGGCGAGCCTGGACAGCGCCTTTCTAATCGAGCGGGAGGAGGGAAGCGATAAAGTGCAGCTAATTCCCACGAAAATTAGAAATGGGCCTTGGCCCAAGCCGCTGGTCGCCATCTTCACCTACACACATAAGCCTGATGGGAATGATTTGCAGGAAGCCCGTTTCTTCCAAACGGAGCCAGATAAGGCGAACACAGAGACACGTTTGACCCTGGAAATCCTGCGCCATGCCGATGAGGCTGAAGGTAAAACGAAGCTGGTGGCCATGGTCCAAGTTGCATGGGGAGATGATGCTACCAGACCGGGCGAAAAGACCATTCGCGCCCATATCGAAAAGCTGGTAGCCAAGGGCCTTTTAGAGGAGGAGCCGCCACCGCCTGGAAAGGGTGCGCGGGCGGGAAAACGCTATCGTTTGACGCCAGATGGATGGCATTTTTTGAACGCCAACGGAGGCGAAAATGGCTGATTTTTTGCCTGCCAAACGGGGGGGCCGTTTGGCAACGGCTTGCCAAACGGGAATTGAGGGCCGTTTGGCACGTTTGGCAGCCGTTTGGTCACCGTTTGGCAGCGTTTGGCAAGCCGTCTTCCGTAGTGCGCAGACCCCGTTTGGCATTTGGCACACACTATATAGGTGTGTGTGCCAAACGGGAAACGCAACGCCCCCTTTTTTGTTGACCAAACCCACCTAGAGCAATGGACGTGAGAGCACAAGTCGCGAAGGTGGACGCGCTTCTTGCCGAACTGCATCGCGAAGCATGGCGCACCCGTCCCCGTACCGAGCGATTGCGCACCCTCGCCGAAGATTTGGCGTGGGAAATCGAGCCTTTGCGGGCGCGATTGTTGAACGAAGACCCCCTTCCTGACCTGCGGGCCTTGTCCCGCACCCACAGAATAGGAGAGACCTACCCATGACCACCGAAGCACAACCCATCACCGAAGCCGAAGCCGAGGCCCTGCTGGCCCGTGTGGTCCGCGAGAAGGCCGCCACCGAAGCGCGCCTGAGCAAGACGCGCACCGAACTGGGAGAGCCGCTATACAAGCCCGAGCGACAAGCGCAAGCCGAAGCCAACGCCCGCGCACCCTTCGAGGCTGCCCTGAGCGCAACGCTGGCCCGGGCCCGCGCCGTAGAGGATGCGGCAACCGACGAACTGCGAAAGTTGGATGATATGCCCATCGCCCCACTGCTGGACACCGACACGCTGCAACGCGCCGCCGCTATGCGCCCGTTTGCCGAAGATGAAGCCGAGCGCCTGGACGCTAAGCGCCTGGCTGCCCGTCTGGCCGCGCTGGACGGAAGCGACAAGGCCGCCGTGCTGGCATGGCGCACCGCTGCAGAAAAGCGCCTGGCTGTCATGATGGGCGACCTGGCAGAAAATCCGGCACATGTAAGCCTGCGCCTCGCAATCAATGACTTGAAATCTGCGATTGCTAATCTGCGATTGCCGGAAGAGCGCGAGCTGGACGCCAGGCGCCGCAAGCTGACAGACCAAAAACTATTGGCCCGGCAATTGCGCCTGCAGGCCGAAGCGCTGTCACCGGAAAAGCAAAAAGAAATCCTACAACGCTATGGAGTTTGACATGACCGCGCAAAAGAAGACACAGCGAAAATTGTCAACAAAGCAACGAAAGGCTATTCGCGCCCTGCTGGCCGGAATGAACGTGAGCGACGCCGCAGACGCCGCAGACGTGGCCCGTGGTACGCTATACACCTGGTTTGACAATCCCGACTTTATGGCGGAACTGCGAGCCGCAGAGCAAAAGGCGCTAGATGACGTGGCGCGCCGTATGGCGGGATTGACAGATAAGGCCGTTAACGTGCTGAAAGCGCAGATGGAAGACGAGCGAAGCGCCCAGGCATTAAGGGCTGCCCGCACTGTCATAGACGCCGCCTTGAGGCTGCGCGAGGCCGTGGCCCTGGAAGAGCGCATCGCCGCCCTTGAGGCCCAGGTGGAAAAATGAGCATCTTAGCACGCCTGCGCCGCCTGGAAGCCGCCATCACGCCAATTGACGCGGGCCCATTCTACTATGCCGTAGAGGATGAGGCCGGCATCACGCCCGAGATGGCCGGGGCAAAGGTTTACATCGGCATAAGCCCCCGAGACTGGGATGACACGCCGGAAGATGATGAGGAGGCCATGAGCATCAAAGCACGTCTGAAAACGATAGAAAAAAGCCTGGCAAGGCGCGCAAAGAAAGACACCCATCTTGTCATGGTCTGGCCGGAAGAGGCATCGGAAGATGAAGATATGCAACACATAAAAATGACCTGGGGCGACACGCCGGAAGATGACGAAGACGCCGTCACCTTGCGCGTGGTATATGACACGCCGCCCCAGGCCACTGAGACGCCCCAGAAGGCCACACAGACGCCTGAGACGCTTCCTAAGCCATCACCGCAGCCGTGGCAGCCGCCACAGAAGACGCGGGCCGAACTGCTAGAAGCAGAACTGGCAGCCGAAGAGCGCCGCATGAGACGTCACAACATAGAAATGCAAAAGCGTTTGAGGCACCGCTAGCCAAGCGCGCCGAAGGCTGGACTTACCAGCGGATTGCAGACGCCGCGGGCGTGAGCACAAAAACGGCCCAGCGGGTTGCCGGTGATGTAACTTTGTCACATGACAAAGTTGTTGGCCGCGACGGCAAGGCCCGCCCCGCCCGCTACGAGCGCCGGGCGCAAGCAAAGAACGCGCAAAGATTCGCGAATGGGTTTAGGGCATCGGGAGCTTGACAAACCCCGTTTTGAGGTGTATAATAGCTTATGAAAATGTATCTTTTCAAAATCTATTGCACTGAGAGGACGCCATGACGCACCTGCCCATCCCCACCCAAACCGCCGCCATCGAGCCGCACCGCGAGACGGCCAACCCCGCCCTTGTCTATCTCGCTTCCCTGCCCTCGCCCGAGTCCCGCCGCGTCATGCGCAGCGCGCTTGACGCCATCGCCCGCATGGTGAACCCCGAAGCCGCGGTGGAAACTTTCCCGTGGGCCTCGCTGCGTTTTGAGCATGTGGCCGCCATCCGCAGCGTCCTCATGGAACGCTACGCACCCGCCACCGCCAACCGTCATCTGTCCGCCCTCAAGGGCGTGCTCAAGGCCGCGTGGCAATTGGGCCTCATGTCCGACGCCGACTATATGCGGGCCGTGGACGTGAAAGGCGTCAAAGGCGAAACCTTGCCCACAGGCCGCATGTTGGACGCGTCCGAGGTGGCCGCGGTGGTGGCCGCGTGCAAAGCCGATAGCACCCCCGCGGGCGCGCGCGACGCCGCCCTGTTGGCCGTCATGCTGGCGGGAGGGCTGCGCCGGGCCGAAGTGGTGGGCCTCGACGTTGACGACTACAACCCTGAAACGGGCGAGCTCACCGTGCGGCATGGCAAAGGCCGCAAGGAGCGCATCGTGTGGCTCACCAACGGCGCCCGCCGGGCGCTGAACGCCTGGCTGGACGTGCGAGGCCGCGAACCCGGCCCGCTGTTCATGCCCATCAATAAGGGCGGGCGCATCATTCCCAAACGGATGACTTCCCAAGCTGTTTACAACGTCCTGCGCAAGCGGGCCGAACAGGCGGGCGTCAAACCCTTCACACCCCACGACATGCGCCGCACTTTTGCCTCCACCCTTCTGGACAATGGCGCGGATTTGGCCGTGGTGTCCAAACTCATGGGCCATGCGAATATCACCACCACCGCCCGCTACGACAGGCGAGGCGAAGAGGCCAAGCGGGCCGCCGCGAGCCTGTTCCACTTCCCCTACTGAGCGCGTTTGACACCCGCGCGCGGGTGTGATACAATCGAGCCACGACATACAAAACGCCCCCGAGCGACGCCGAGAACGTCACCCGAGGGCTAACCCCAACCGCTGTGGGCGCAGCGGAGGGGCTACGAGAATTCTAACAGAACTCGAAGCCAATCCCAAGCCCACAGCGAAGCCGCGGTGGGCTTTTCTGTATCAATGGCCTACCGTTTTCGGGCCTTGTTTTTCATGCGATTTTGAACAGCGAACCACCCTAAAAAAGCCTTAACACCTACTTGACGCACCTACTACATGTAGTGGTTTTATGAAGTCAAACCACAACATGTTGTGGTAAAAACGCCACCCTAGCTCAGCCGGTAGAGCAACGCACTCGTAATGCGTCGGTCGCCGGTTCGAATCCGGCGGGTGGCTCCTGCATCCCGGCCCAATGGGTCGGGATTTTTGTTTTGGGCGGTTGGAACGGCGACTTGACAGAGCCCTCGCAAGTGGTGAAAATGCTACGCATGCGGGAGCGAGACCCCTTGCAAAACCCATGACCTGAAGGTTTCAAACCTGGATAATGACCGATTCAGCGTCCCTGTTGGAATTCCGTCTGCTGGGCGGCTTGACGATTCGGCGCGAGGGCCAGCGCATTCCCCCGCCCGCCAGCCAAAAAGCGCGGGCGTTGCTGGCCTATCTGCTCGTGCATCCGGACGTGGCCCACGAACGCCCGCGCCTGGCTGGCCTGTTCTGGCTCGATTTGCCCGAACCCTCGGCCCGGCGTCGGTTGAGCCAGGCGCTGTGGCAGGTCCGGCAGGTGTGTCCCCATATAGAGGCCACCCGCACCACCGTCCGTTTGCTGGAGATGGATGGCTGTTGGGTGGACGTGGCGGCCTTTCGGGCAGCCCTGGCCCGGGCCGCGGGCGACGACGACCCTCTCCCAACCCTGCAGGAGGCGGTGGACCTGTATCAAGGGGATTTCCTGCCCGGTTTCTATGACGAATGGGCGCTGGTGCAGCGAGAGCAATTGCGGCAGCAGTATGTGTTGGCCTTGCAAAAGCTGGTGCAGGGCTATTTTCGGTTGGGAGCCTATGACCAGGCGCTGGATGCTGGCCAACGGCTGATCCGCGAGGAGCCGCTGAACGAATGGGCCTATGAGCAGGTGATTCGGCTCTGCGCCCTCCTGGGCAGGCGGGACGACGCCCTGCGCTATTACGCCCGATTGCGGCGGAACCTGGCCGAAGCCCTGGGCGCGCGTCCGGGCCCGGCCATCGAGCAATTGATGGAGCGCGTCCGGTCGGGCGCGGGCGTGCAGCCGGAACGCCGCGCCCCGCTCTTTCATGAGGACATCGCCCTGCCCATGATCGGGCGGGAAAGAACCTGGGAACGCGCCCGCGACATGGTGGACGCCTTGCGGCGGGAACAAGGGGGCGCGTGCATCGTGCGGGGCGAAGCGGGCATCGGCAAAACCCGTTTGCTGATGGAGCTGGCCCAATATGCCGAGGGCTGGGGGTTTCCCCTCTGGATGAGTAAAGCCGTTCAGGAAAGCGCAGCGGCTCCCTATCAGGCCCTGCGGCAGGCCATCGTCCCCCATCTCTCTCCCCTGCTGGTGGAACGGCTGCGCCTGGAGATGGACCCCGTCTGGCTGGCGTCCCTGGCCCAGGTCATTCCCGAAATCCGGGCATGGGCCATCGATATCGCCACCCCGCCGCCCCTGAAAAAGGGAGAAGCCCGCTCTCGCTTCCATCAGGCGCTGATCCACCTGTTTCGCGTGGTCACTGCCCGAACGCCCCTGGTCCTGATCTTCGATGACATGCAATGGGCCGACGCGGCCAGCTTCGACGCCCTGGTCGCCATCATCGAAGCGACCCAACGGCTGCCGCTGCTGGTGGCCGTGAGCTTTCGGGATGATGCGCCCGAGCATCGCCGCCGGCTGGAGGCCTTTTTGGACTCGCTGCCCGCGTCCGCGGCCATCCTCCGGTTGGGATTGCTCTCATCCGACGACGCGGGGCGCCTGGTGTGCGCGGCATTGGGCCTCAACCAACCCGCCCCCCGCTTTGAACAGCGCCTCTACCAGACCACCCAGGGGCATCCCATGTTCATCATCGAGACGCTGCGCGCCCTCCATGACCGGGGCGCGCTCTTTCAGGATGCGGCGGGCCAGTGGCGCACGCCCTGGGATGACATCACCGAAGACTACCGGGAATTGCCTCTGACCTCCCGCCTGCAAGAGCTCTTTTCGCAACGGCTGGCGCAGATTACGCCCCTGGCCCGAGCCGCGTTGCAGGGCGTGGCCCTGGCCTCTCGTCCCGTCAGCTTCGAGTTCCTGCAGCGGCTTCTCGACGCCCCCTCCCAGGCCCTTTTCCGCGCCCTCGATGAGCTGGTTTACTACCATCTTCTGACTTTCGAAGGCAAAGAGGTGCGCCTGGTGCATGACGCGTTGGCCGATTCCGCCTGCCAACTGCTCACGCCCGAGGAAACCGAGGCATGGCACGCCAACATCGCCAAGACCCTCATCGCCCTGGGGGATGCCAGCCCCGCCATCCTCGCCAATCACTGCACCCGGGGCGCGCTCTGGGCCGAGGCGCTTCATTTCCATCAGCTTGCCGCCCGGCAGGCGCTGGAATTGAGCGCCTTTCAGGACGCGTTGGAGCATCTCGATCAGGCCATTGCTATTGCTGAACGGAGTCACGCCTCCCCGGCTACCCGGTTTGATCTGGTGCGGCAGCGGGAGATGGTGCTGGACGTGTTGGGGGATCGGGACCGTCAGGCCGCGGACCTGGATCTGCTCCTGGCCTTGGCGGATGCGCCCGAAAGGAAGGCCTGGGTGCATTTGCGACGCACCAAGTTCTTTACGGACACGGGCCAATTCGACCGGGCGGAACAGTCCGCCCAGCAAGGATTGGCCGAAGTCCGGGCGGCGGGGCTGCCTCATCTCGAGTTGCAGATTCGTCTGGCGGAAAATCAGTTGTTCATTCAGGCGTCCAAACACGCCCGGGCGTGGGAAAACGCCCAGGCGTTGGTGGCATTGGCGCAAGCTCAGGAGGACCCCATCGCCCTGGCCGAAGCCTATCGCATCCAGGGGGATGCGCTTCTGGGGCTGGGGCGTCATGCCGAGGTCGAGCCCTATCTGCAACAGGCGCTGGCCATCTACCGGCAACGCCAGCGCCGCCGCGAGGAAGTGGAGATCCTGCATCTGATGGCCATCCTCGCCACCGAACAGGGGCGCATCGCCCAGGCCCGATCCCTCTACAACGAGGCGCTGACCATCGCCCGCGACATCGGTTTCCTGCAGGGCGAAGCCAAGGCCCTGTTCAATCTGGGCAATCTCGAATACCTGGAAGGACGCTATTATCACGCCCTGGCAAATTACGATGCGGCCGGCGACCTCTTCCGGCGTCTGCAAAATCGCCGTGGCATCGGCATCGCCTCCCTCAATCGCTGCGCCATCATCCTGGACCTGCTGGGCGGTGACGAGGAAGCATTGCAAAATATCCAGGAAGGGCTGCGCATCGCCCAGGAAATCGGCGATCCCATCAGCGAGGCCCACGCCAAAAGCCAGTTGGGCGCTTATTTGTATCATGTGGACCGCGATCTGGCCGCGGCGGAAACCCATTACAGGAAAGCCGTCGACATCCTCTTGGAAAACCGCCAGTTGTGGATGGCCCAGCAAGACCTTCTGGCCCTGGCGCAGGTGTTTCTCGACCAGGGAAGGTATGACGAAGCCATGGCCGCGCTGGATCAGGCGGACGCTTTGGCGGGGGAATTGGGGAAAGCGGAGCCCGAGTGGTTGTCCCTGACTTTGCGGGCGGAGCTTCATCTCAAGATGGGCGAGTTGACGCAGGCGTTGAACAAGACCGAGCAGGCCGTGGCTGTGCTTGAGCAGGGCCGCGCCCAGGGCGGCTACCATGCGACGTACGTCCACGCTCGCGTATTGCAGGCCCTGGGGCGGGATCAGGAGGCGGCGCAGGCGTTCGCGCGGGCCTGGGAGCTGCTGCAGGAGGCTTTGGCCGACTTCCCGGCGGACCTCAAGGCCCAGAGCCTGGAGCGCATCGCACTGCATCGGGACATCGCCCGGGCGTATCGCGGGTTGGGGCGGGCCATCCAGATGCGATTGGCCCGCGCGGATGCGCCCACGGGCAGGCCCCTGCGCGAGGAGGAGTGGGTGACGGTGCGCTGGACGGTTTACGCCCCGGAGGATGATGCCATCGAGCACAAAGTGGCGCGGCGACGGCATCGGCTGCAACGACTGCTGACCGAGGCGGAGGCACAGGGGGCCACGCCCACGGTGGATGATTTGGCCCGGGCGTTGGGGGTGAGTCGGGCCACCGTCAAGCGCGATCTGGCGGCATTGCGACAGGCGGGAATGGCGGTGCGCACCCGGGGCGCGCGAAATGTGCGGTGAAAATCGATCTCACGCAAAGGCGCAAAGTCGCTAAGACAGGTTTGCAAGTCGCAGGTGGCAGGTGGCAAGTCGAACTACGCATGTCAAGTCCTGAAATATGTTTATATCAGGAAGAGGAAGGAACTTTACCATAAGAAGAGTTGGATGCTGAGGCGCCGTCACCCACGGGCCAGTCTATCCGTCGGCCAGAGGCTGTCAAGGGCTGCGC
>JALXCB010000159.1 GCA_026991225.1 Anaerolineae bacterium
GGATGTTTTCTGTGGTTGGTGCCATACTCTTCATAAGCTCTGCTCCTTTGTGGCGTCTTTTTCACCTATTTGATGCATAACGGGAGCAGAGCGTTTTCATTTTTATCAAGTTATGGGTAATCACCGCTCCAAACCCCATTGACAATCCTTCCCCTTTCTGTTAGAATGTGGCATTACCACAACTAGAAGCCCACCACAGCAGCACCACAACAACTCTCTTCCATGAGAGCACATGGCCACAAACCACAATCATAGCGACAGCGTCAAAGCCAGTTCACTGGCGCGGATTCGCAGCCGACTGCCCGCCCTGGCCGCCGCCGAACAAAAGGTGGCCCAGTGGGTGTTGCAGCACGCGGATGACGTGATCCACATGTCCATGGCGCAGGTGGCTCGGGAATGTGGGGTGAGTGACACCACCGTACTGCGCTTTTGTCGGGCCGCGGGGTTTCAGGGATACACCGATATGAAACTGGCCATCGTGCAGGATTTGGCCACGCCCACCCAGCTTGTGCATGACGACATCACCGAGGAGGACGACGCGCTCACCATCGCCCGCAAAGTCTTCCTCTCCAACATGCAGGCACTGCAAGACACCATGGAGATCCTGGATGGCGAGGCGCTGGCCCGGGCCGCCGACATGCTGGCGGACGCCCGGCTGATCCTCATTATTGGCGTGGGCACCTCGGGACCCATCATGCAGGACATGTATCACATGCTCTTCCGGTTGGGCCTCAACGTCCGCGCCCAATCCGATTCCTACCTGCAACTCATGGAGGCCGCGCTGGTTGGCCCCGAAGATGTGGTCGTCGGCGTCTCCCAATCGGGCTCCTCCACCGATCCGGTGCTGACGATGGCCGAAGCCAAACGCAATGGCGCAGGGACGATTGTCATCACGGGCAACGCCGAATCCCCTATCACCCAACACGCCGACGTCACCTTGTTGACCGTCTCACGCGAAACCCGGGCCGAAGCCATCGCCTCACGCATCGCCCAAATGACCCTGGTGGATGCGCTTTATGTCATTCTTTCCATGCGCATGCTTTCCATCACCACCCGCAACGAAAACAAAATCTGGAAAGCCATCATCCAAAGCCAGAAAACCCTTTAATTCCTATGAAAAGGAGGTGACAGGAGCCAACAGACTTTCACATCCACACTACCCCAACCCCTTTCCCATCGTCCTTTCCCATCTCGTTTCACATCCCACAGGAGTTGCATTGTGAAGAAGTTGTTGACCATCACCATTCTTGTATTGCTCTTGGCTGCGATCCTGGGCGCATGCTCGCAACAGGCGCAGCCCACCCAGGCTCCAGCCCAAGAGGAGAAATCCGAAGAATCCGCTCCGGCCGCGGACCTCGAAGGCGTGCCCGAGATCTTCACCAGCGGCAAACAGATCAAAGTCGCGGTCATCCGCAACCTGCCTTCCGACGACCACACCAAACAATTCCTGGACGGCGCCCGCACCGAAGGCGAATCCTTCGGATTCAAAGTGGACACCTTCATCGCCGACAACGACGACGCCAAATTCCAGGAGCTGGTGGCCCAGGCCATCGCCAAAGGCTACGACGGCCTCATCATCTCCCACGGCAAGAAGGACTACTCCTACGACATGCTGAAGCCCGCCGTGGACAAGGGCATCAAGGTCGTCACCTTCGACACCGTCATCGAAAAGGATGGCAAAGGCTTGCCCGAGATCACCCGCACCTTCCAGGATGACTTCGCCCTGGCCCGGCTCTCCCTGGGCGTCATCAACGAAATCGCCGACCCCGCCCGCATCATCAAACTGTGGTGGGGGCCCGGCGTCCCGCCCCTGGACCGCCGCGAAACCGTCTATAAGCCCCTGGAAGAGGAAGGCCACCTGATCACCCTGGAAACCATCGGCCCCACCAACTTCCAGGATGTGCAGGGGGACATCGCCGCCAAAGTGGGCGCGGTCCTGCCCAAATATCCGGAAGGGGAAATCGACGCCATTTGGGGCTCCTGGGACGAAATGGCCAAAGGCGCATACACCGCGCTGAAAGACGCGGGCCGCACCGACATCAAACTCGTCTCCATCGACATCTCCAACCAGGACATCAACCTGATGCGCGAGCCGGGCAGCGTGTGGATCGCCACCGCCGCGGTGGACCCCAAACTCATCGGCATCGTGGACATGCGCTTGCTGGCCAAGAAATTCGCGGGCGAAGAAACCCCCGACGAATACGACCTGGAAGCCAAACTCATCCGCCAGAGCGACCTCAAGCCCGACACCACCATGCAGACCCTGAACGAGGTCATCCCCGGTTGGGGCGACACCACCGCCTTCAACGAACCCTGGATGGACAAGCTGCGCGCCCACTACGGCAAATAACCGCAACGCCCTGATCCTCCCGCAGATCCCCAGGTGGCCGCTCATCTCGCTGCGAGAAGGGCGGTCGCCTGGATTTGCTGCACGCATTGGACACTCGACAGGAGGCAGATCGCAGCATGGAACCGAAACATCGTCTGGACATGAAGGGGATATCCATCGAATTCCCTGGCGTCAAGGCCCTGGATCAGGTGGACTTTTCCGTACAGAGCGGGGAGATTCACGCCCTGGTGGGAGCCAACGGCGCCGGGAAATCGACATTGATGAAGATTTTGGGCGGGGCGTATGGGCATTATCAGGGTGATATCTATTTCGACGGGAAAAAAGTGGATATCCGCTATCCTGCTGACGCCAAAGCCCTGGGCATCGACGTCGTATATCAGGAGGTGGACACCGCGCTCATCCCCTATCTCACCGTGGCTGAAAACATCATGCTGGACAAGATGGCCAACGAGATGAAGGGGAAGCATTTTATCCGCTGGGGCGACATCCACCGCTCGGCGCAAGAGGTTATGAAACAGGTGGGCATCCAACTGGACACCCACACCCTGGTGCAGGACCTCACCCTGGCCCAAAAACAGATGGTGCTCATCGCCCGAGCGTTGGCCACGAACACGAACTTTTTGGTGCTGGATGAACCGACCGCCCCCCTGAGCCAGACCGAAACCGAAGAGCTCTTCCGACTCATGCGGGATCTGGCCCAAAATCAGGGCGTCGGCATCGTATTCATCTCGCATCGCCTGCCCGAGATCTTCGAGATCTGCGAGAATATCACCATCCTGCGGGATGGCAAGGTGGTGGCCGAAACCACCATCGATCAACTCACCCAGCAAAAACTGGTCGAGCTCATGCTGGGACGGCGTTTCGAGGAAACCTATCCCAAGATGCAGGCTCCCATCGGGGACGTCATTTTCGAGGTGCGGAATCTAAATGAGGAATATGGGCGGGTGCGCAACGTCAGTTTTTCGGTGAGATCAGGGGAAATCGTGGGGATCACGGGCCTGGTGGGCGCGGGGAAGACCGAGTTGTGCAAGACCCTTTTCGGCGCTTATCCCATCCAATCGGGAGAGATCCTGCTCAATGGCAAGCCCTTGAAAATGAAATCGCCCCACGCCGCGGTGCAACAGGGCGTGGCGCTGGTGCCCGAAGAACGGCGCAAAGAAGGCGTGCTGGTGGAAGAGCCTGTCTTCGTCAACCTCACCCTGCCCAGCCTGGATCGTTTCACCCGCGGCCCCGCGTTCGTCGACACCCGCGCGGAGCGAGCCACCGCCCGGCAGGTCATCCAAGACCTGGGCATCCGCACGCCCAGCGAAAATCAGAAAGTCGCCTATCTTTCGGGCGGCAACCAGCAAAAAGTGGCTGTGGGCAAATGGCTCATCGCCGATGCAGAGATTTATATCTTCGATGAACCCACCAAGGGCGTGGATGTGGGCGCCAAACACGATATCTTCGAGCTCATCGGCGAACTGGCCAAACAAGGCAAAGGCGTTATCTACGCATCCAGCGAAATCCCCGAGATCCTGGACATCTCCGATCGCATCTACGTCATGTACGACTACGCCATCGTCAAAGAATTCGAGACCTCGGAAGCCACCGAGGAAGCCATCCTCTTCTATTCTGCCGGAGGTCAGCAATAAATGTCGACTGCAACCGAAAGCGCCAGCAAACAGACGTGGTATTCGAGCCTGGTGGCTTTTTTCAGCAAGTGGGGCACCATCATCACCATCATCGCCCTGTTGATCTTCTTCTCGGCCACGATGCCCTCCTTCCGCACCGGGTCCAACATGGTGACCATCATGCGCAGCATCTCCATCGTCACCGTCATCGCCACGGGCATCACGGTGTCGCTGACGGTGGATGGCTTTGACCTCTCGGTGGGTTCCGTGGCCACTTTCGCCGTCGCCCTGATCATGTCCTTCTTCGTGTGGTATGGCTGGGGAACCATCCCGGCCATCATCGTCACCCTGCTGGTGACCCTCATCGTGGCCGTGGTCAACTCCTTCCTCATCGTCAAACTGCGCATCTACGATCTGCTGGCCACCCTGGCCACCATGTTCATCTTCGAAGGCGTGGCCATGACTTACACCGGCGGCGGATCCATCAGTCAGGGCATGCCCCGCCTGGACGGCACCCCCACCACCGGCACGATCCCCCCCGAATTCCGCCTCATCGGCCAGTCTCCCTACATTATCATCATCATGCTGGTCATCGTGACCATCGTCCACATCTTCCTCACCTACACCAAGCATGGCCGCTACCTCTACATCGTGGGCGGCAACCGAGAGGCGGCCCGGCTTTCGGGCATCCCGGTCAACCGCTATCGCACCCTGGCCTACTTCCTCTCCACCCTGCTGGCGGCCATGGGCGGCATCATGCTGGGCGCGCGCATCGGCTCCGCCCAGATCAACGCGGGCGCAGGCTACCTCATGCCCGCAGTGGCCGCGGCATTCATCGGCTTCTCCGTGGCCGGCATCAAGAAACCCAACGCCATCGGCACCCTCATCGGCGCCATCCTGGTGGGCCTGCTGGAAAACGGCTTGATCATGATGTCCGTGCCTTATTATTCCCTGAACATTATCAAGGGTCTCGTCCTGGCCATCGCCCTGGCCATCACCTACTACCGCAAACACGACTAAGGAGCATTTGGGCATGAATGTCCACGGCAAACACTATCGCACCATCTGGGTGAAGAAGGATGATGATCGCATTGTTCAGATCATCGACCAACGCTGGCTTCCCCACCAGTTCGTCATCGAAGACCTGACCAACGTCGAGGAGGCGGCCCGGGCCATCAAGGAGATGCACATCCGCGGCGCGGGCCTGGTGGGCGCCACCGCCGGCTTCGGCATGTATCTGGCCGCACTGGAGGCCCCCAAAGAGTCACCCGATGCCTTCACCGCATTCATGGTGGAGGCCGGAGAAAAGCTGAAGGCCACCCGACCCACCGCGGTGAACCTGGAATGGGCCGTCCATCGCCAATTGGACGCCATGGCCCAGGCCCCCACGGTGGAAGAAAAAATCGCCACCACCTTTCAGACCGCCCAGGCCATCGCCGACGAGGACGCGGAAGCCTGCCGCAACATCGGCTTGCACGGCGTCAGCCTCATCGAGGAGATCGCCCGCAAGAAGAACGGCGAGCCCGTCAACATCCTCACCCACTGCAACGCGGGCTGGCTCGCGTTCGTCGACTACGGCTCCGCCACCGCACCCATCTACGAAGCCCACAACCGGGGCGTTCCCGTGCATGTGTGGGTGGATGAAACCCGGCCGCGCAACCAGGGCGCCCGGCTGACGGCCTGGGAGCTGGGCCAGCATGGCGTGCCCCACACCGTCATCGCCGACAACGTGGGCGGGCATCTCATGCAGCACGGCCTGGTGGACATGGTCATCGTGGGCACCGACCGCACCACCTACACCGGCGATGTGGCCAACAAGATCGGCACCTATCTCAAGGCCCTGGCCGCACACGACAACGGCATTCCCTTCTACGTGGCTCTGCCCTCCTCCTCCTTCGACTGGACCATCCGCGACGGGCTGGCCGAGATACCCATCGAAGAACGGGGCGAAGATGAAGTGAAATACATTCAGGGCCTGCACGATGGCGAGATCGTGAAAGTCCTCCTCACCCCCGCCGACAGCCCCGCCACCAACTACGGCTTCGACGTGACCCCTCGCAAGTACGTCACCGCCCTCATCACCGAACGGGGCGTGTGCGACGCGTCCGAAGAGGGCGTTCTCGGCCTCTTCCCCGAAAAGCGAAAGTGAGTGGTCAGTCGCCCGTGTCGCTTGATCGCCGATACGGACGAAAATGAGAACGCTGATAACGCGGATGCTTCGCAACGCAGATTTCCGCAGATGATTTTTCAGATTTTTCTTTATCTGCGTTCATCCGCTTCAATCTGCGGCATCTGCGTCCCCCAAATCTTATTTTCAAAGCAGGAGCGTATCCATGCCTTTCTATCCTCTTAACGAAGAAAACGTCCTGGATTATATCCGTCAGCGGCCCGCGCTGGCCGACTTCTTCCCCCCCGACGCCCGCCTCCACATCCGCGAAGTGGGCGACGGCAACCTCAACTTCGTCTACATCATCGAGAACGAGGATGATCCATCCAACTCCATGGTCATCAAACAGGCCCTGCCCTTTCTGCGGGTCGTGGGCGAATCGTGGCCCCTGACCCAGGAGCGGGCCCGCTATGAAGCCGAGGCCCTGAAGGAGCACAACAAATACGCGCCGGGCCTGGCCCCCGAACTCTACGACTTCGACGAGGAAATGTACGCCATCGCCATGGAATACCTGGGCTCCCATGAGATCATGCGCAAGCCCATGGTGCGAGGCGTCAAATTCCCCCACTTTGCGGATCACATCTCCACCTTCCTGGCCCAAACCCTCTACTTCACCTCCGACCACTACCTGAGCGGCCCCGAGAAAAAGCTGCTCCAGGCCCGCTTCGTCAACGAAGAGCTGCGCAAACTCCAGGAAGACTTCGTCTACACCAACCCCTACAAGGAATCGGAAGAGAACAACTGGAACCCCCTGGTGGACGATGAAGTCCAGGCCGTGCGCTCCGACCCGGCGCTGAAGCTGGAGATCGCGGCCATGAAGGACAGCTACATGAACCACGCCGAGGCCCTGATCCACGCCGACCTCCACACCGGCTCCATCATGATCAACCAGGAGGACACCCGGGTCATCGACCCCGAGTTCGCCTTCTTCGGCCCCATGGGCTACGACGTGGGCGCGGTGCTGCAAAACCTGGTCCTCAACTACCTCTCCCACTACGCCCACACCCCCGATCCCGAGGCCCGCGCCGACTACCAAAACTGGATTCTGGACACCATCCGCGACATCTGGTACCAGTTCGCAGAGAAATTCGAGCGCCTGTGGGTGGAAAACGCCCGCCCCGACAGCGAGCTCATGCCCCTGGATTACTGGGACTTCCCGGGCGGGCAGGAAGCCTTCGCCGCTTACCGGAAGCGCACCATCCAGCATATCCTGGAGGAGACCGCGGGGCATGGCGGCGTCAAATTCCTGCGCCGCATGATGGGCATCGTCAGCGTGTGGGACATCTCCAGCATCGAGGACCCGGAGAAGCGGGCCGTGGCTGAACGCGCCGCCATTCACATCGGCAAGCGCTGGCTCATGGAACGCAAATCCATCGCCTCCATCGACGATCTCATCGGCATCGTGCAGGAAGAAACGAAAGACCTGGCATGAAAAAGTAACCGCTCACCTGGCGAGGCCAAAAACCACGAAGACCCAACGACACGAAGGAGCGAAGGGGAAGAGTCGCAGGTGGCAGGTAGCAAGTAGCAGGTGAAAAACCTCGCAGCAAGAAGGACTTGCCACTTGCGACCTGCAAACTTGCAAACCTGCATTGTCTTCGTTCCTTCGTGGCAAGGCATTTTCGACGCCGAATCAGGCAACCTTAGCAGTTACCTGAAAAGGGAGCCTCCCCTATGATCCACATCATCGGCCCCAACGATCCGGCCCTGGACGCGCTGGACGAAGCCCTGGCCCGCAGGCCCGAGCTCAACGCGCGCCTGCACATCATCCCCTGGCCCGAGTATCGCGATACGCTCATGGCGGGGCTGACCGCGGACGTCAGTCCCTGGCAGGCCGCGTTCGTCCCTGGCCATATCTGGCTGCCCGAACTGGCCCACCGCGGCCTCCTCGCCCCTCTACAGCCCATCGCAGCCGCCCTGCCCGAAGGGATTCGGGGCAGCTATGACGCCGGGGACATCATCCCCAGCGTGGCCCAGGAATGCCGCCACCAGGATGAGGACTACCTGCTGCCCCTCTTCACCGACGGCCACATCCTCTTCTACCTGGCCTCATGCTTCGATTTCGAAGAGGACGTCCCCGTCATCTCCACCCGGGCCCTGCTGGACCTGGCCCGCAAGGCCCATCATCCGCCCAAACATACGGGCATCGCGCTCAAAGCCGACGCCAGCGAGATCTTCACCGACTGGCTGCCCTACCTGTGGGAAGCGGGCGGACGCATCTTCGACGACTCTGGACGGCCCGATCTCGCCCACCCCGCCAACCTCACTGCGTTGGAGACCTATCTCGCCCTGCGCGCCTACGCGCCGCCCCAAACCCATCGCTTCGGCAACGCGGAGATCGCCGACGTCATCCGCCGCGGCGAAGCCGCACTGGTCGCCACCTGGGGCGGCCAGGCCGCGCCCCTCTTCCTCGATGCAGACCCCCCGCCTCCTCCCTATCGGGCCGCGGTTTTCCCCACGCCCTGGAACGCCACCTGGGGCGTGGGCATCCCCTCCAACCAGCCCGAGGCCGTCCAGCGGGACGCCCTGGCCGCGCTCATGCAGGCCATGGGGCCCGACACGGACGCCGCGGTTATCCGCACCGCGGGCAGCCCCGTGCGCGCCAGCACCTACACGCCCGAGGCCCTGGCCCGTTTCCCCTGGCTGGCCGCCCAACAGGAGATGCTCCACCGGGCCAGGCCCCTCCCCGCAGATCCCCGCCTGGGCCTCTTCCTGGGCGACCTCTACGCGTTCGTGCACAAAGCCTTCGTGGGCGAGATGACCCCTCGCCAGGCCCTGGAAGCCGTCCAGGAACGCGCCCTGGCTGCATTGGCAACCTGATCCTCATCTCCATCATCCCATACGACCATGACCGAACCCCTCACCCCTCAGACCGCCATCGCCTACATCCAACGCCTGCCCCTGGCCCAGGAGGTCTTCGGCGACGCCCGCCTCGCGGCCGAACCCATCACCGAGGGCAACGTCAACCTCCTCTTCCGGGTGTATGACCAGGCGGATCGCCAGCGCTCCATCCTGATCAAACAGGCCCTGCCCTACGCCTGGCGCTATCCCGACTTCAAGATGCCCGTGGACCGGGCCCGCATCGAAGTGGGCATCCTCCGCATCGAGGGTCGCTACTGTCCCGATCAGGTTCCCCAGGTCTATCATTACGATGATGAAAACCACATCATGGTCATTGAGGACCTGAACCAACACCTGGTCATGCGCGAGGCCCTGATGCAGCAACGCCGCTATCCCAGGGTGGCGCAGCACATGGGCGTCTTCATGGCCCGCACCCTCTTCTACACCTCCGACCTGCACCTCGCCTCGGGCGAGAAGAAAGCCCTGGTCCCCCAATTCATCAACCCCGTCCTCTGCAAGGTCCAGGAGGATTTGGTCTTCACGCAGCCCTACATCCCCCACCCCAACAATCGCATCACGCCCCCGCTCAAGCCCCTGGTGGAGGAGCGGGTGTACGCCGATGACGACCTGCGGGCCGACATCTTCCACTTCAAAGAACGCTACATGACCCACGCCCAGGCCCTCATCCACAACGATCTCCACACCGGCTCCATCATGCTCAACCAGGAGGAGACCAAGGTCATCGACCCCGAATTCGGCTTCTTCGGGCCCATGGGCCACGACATCGGCACCTATTTCGCCAACCTGGCCCTCAGCTACGCCTCGCAAGAGGCCCACGCGCCCGATGAAACCGTGCGGGCCAGCTACCGCGGCTGGCTGTTGCAGCAGATTCAGGAGACCTGGCGCGTGTTCGAGCGGGAATTCCTGACCCTGTGGGAGGAGGAGGGCAACGAAGATTGGCCCTCCGATCGCTTCAAGCAGCGCTACATGGCCCAGTTGCTGCAAGATACAGCCGGCTTTGGCGCGGCCGAGATGATGCGCCGTCTCATCGGCATGGCCCACGTGCATGACTTCTGGACCATCAAGGATAAGATGCTGCGGGCCCGGGCCGAAAGTTTGGGCCTGGACATCGCCCTGCGCTGGATCAAAAACCGACACGACATCCACCGCATCGACGACCTGACCCAATTGGCCGCGGACGCCCGACCGTTGCTACTTTGAAAATAGCGTTGCAGTCGTTTTCAAAAGCAACTCGAAGCCTCCGTTGGGCGAGCCTGCCACGGACGTGATGCGTGAAAACGTGAAACGTGAGGCGCTTACGCATTACGCATCACGCATTACGTGCTTGGCATCCCGCGCCGCCTTGGCCGCTCTAGCCGCCCGCCACTCACCACCCGCCCCCCTCGCAAAGCATCATGAGCGCATTCCACAGCATCCAATGGATCGATGGCGCGGTCCGCATGTTGGACCAGCGCAAACTGCCCGCCCAAACCGTGTACAACGACTACACCACGCCCGACCAGGTGGCGGAAGCCATCCGCAGCATGGTCATCCGCGGCGCGCCCGCTATCGGCGCGGCCGCAGCCTACGGCCTGGTTCTCGTTCCCTGGCATGACCGCACCGGGAACGTGGAGGCCGTGCGGGCGGAGCTGCGCCGCGCGGATCAGGTGCTGCGCGCGTCCCGCCCCACCGCGGTCAATCTCTTTTGGGCCCTGGACCGCATGATGCAGCGCCTGGCTGACCCCTCTCTGAACACGGTGGACAAACTGCGCGACGCAGCACTGGCTGAAGCCCACGCCATCGCCCAGGAAGACGTCGAGATCAACAAAGCCATCGCCCGCCACGCCCTACCCCTCATCCCCGACAAAGCCACCATCATCCATCACTGCAACACGGGCAGCCTGGCCACGGTGGATTACGGCACCGCCCTGGGCATCATCCGCTACGCCCATGAGCAGGGAAAGCAGGTGTTCGCCCTGGTGGATGAAACCCGCCCGCGGCTGCAAGGCGCCCGCCTCACCGCCTGGGAGCTCATGCAATACGGCGTGCCCTTCCAGATCATCGTGGACAGCGCCTCGGGGCATTTCATGCGCACCATGGGCGTGGACCTGTGCGTCGTGGGCGCGGACCGGGTCGCGGCCAACGGCGACACCGCCAACAAGATCGGCACTTACAACCTGGCCCTGGCCGCGCACGCCCACGGCGTGCCCTTCTACGTGGCCGCGCCCACCACCACCATCGACATGGCCACCCCCAACGGCGACGCCATCCCCATCGAAGAGCGCCCGCCCGAAGAAGTCACTCTGGTGCTGGGGCAATGCCGCATCGCGCCCGAAGGCGCGCCCGCAGCCAACCCCGCGTTTGACGTCACCCCCGCCAAATACATCACCGCCATTATCACCGAAAAGGGCGTCGTCTATCCCCCCTTCGAGGAAAACCTGGCGAAGCTGTTTTGAGCGCAGGGTTAAACTGAAAGCAAATTGAAACCAAGGCTTTTGGCTCGCATTGGATCATCAATGAAAGGCGATTCTCTGGCCGCGCCGCCGCCCGCAGGTAAACGATACTGTTGGCAAACCTCAAGTCGGTTGCATGGGGGGCCTTGCCCCCGCCGACTTGAAGTCGAGGCTAGGGGCCTTTGGCCGCCTGTCTGCCTGCGCAGATAGGTCCAACCGGGCGAAAACATGTCCCCTGCGGCGGAACGCCCTCAGACCTGAATTCATTCGACGTACTCGCGAGAGAAGCCGAGAGGGAGCATCCTCGACGCACCGCAGTAAACCAACAGTATCGCTTCAGCTCCGGGCGGGCGCGGGCGACCACGCGCCCCGCTCCAACAATCGACCTCCCTCAACCGGATGACTGGACGGCGCAGGCCGTCCACCGGCCGCAGGCCCGCAGAGCACGACTTCAGTCGGCGAAGCACTGTGCAGGGGGGACACCCCCCTGCCACCCCCCATGCGGGGGCGCTACGCCCCCCGCATGGGGGG
>JALXCB010000160.1 GCA_026991225.1 Anaerolineae bacterium
CGTATGGAAATGATCCTCCATCACATGGTTTCTGATGTTTTTTCGTTGCTTTGCTCATATCTTCAATCTTTGCTTGCCTTGTTCACTCGACGAAAAAACATGTCTGCTATTCCAATATGAGCGAATCATATAAGCATATGAGCCCGAATGGGCGTACCCACCAGGCGCATGCCAGATTGAAGTGCCAGGGAAACTTCCACTCTTTACAGCTGTCCACCCTTCGGTCCCTTCAAAACCTGGATTTGAGATCAGATTTGGTCCTGCACCATTTTCCTGAAGAGAAACATCGTCATATCCAACCCATCCTGTGGCCAGATATCCTATTAGCAGTATCCGCACGGTTGTTGTGTTGCCAGGAGTGGTAAATGCACCGCTCCGTTGCGTCCAACTCGAAGGAAGTGCGTTCGGGTTTCCGCCTGTTACGTATTTACTTCCGATATTCTTCCCTGATGCATCATAGAAAAACGCCTTAATCCCCCAAGTCCAGCCGCCTATTCGGCTATCATCAGCATCTTGCTTTCCCCGGACAAAAACAGATAGAGAATAATTCACATTTGAAGATACACTGATGGGATCGGATAACAAGTAGCCATACGCATGATCGCTAATTGCGTAAGCGTATTTCCCTTGATAAGGCGTCGCAGTGCCCCATGTTGAACGCCATAATGAACTTCCTGGGAATGCGCCAGATGGATGTTTGTTCCAGCCATCCCCTGTTTCAAATCCCCAGGCAATTTCAGATTGTGTTTGACCAACTGAGTCATCCTTATTTGGCCCCGCAGCATTCTGATCAAAGGAAAGACCTTCGCCAGCTTCTTCAGCAGTGAATTCCATCAACGGATCATCGGATAAAAGGGACGTATGCCAGCCTTGGCAACTCTCATCCACACAAGGCGTCATTTCATCAATCGCATCAGCAGGTTCTGGTTGTCTAAAACCGCCTGTTTCGACTTCAGAAATCGGTTCCCATCCCAAACAGTCAGATTCACCCCAAACACACGCAATATCGCCATTCGCACCCATTCCTGCATCGCTTTGAGCCAATGAGCCATTGTCGTTGGATATTCGATTGGCGGCCCCTGCAGGCGTCGCTGTCTCAAACTCGTAATAATTCCCCACATAGTAAATCGTCTTTGTATCCGTTTGCATTTTCACCCGCTTGCCATCGCCATCATAAACATATGTGGTAATTACACCCGTATTGTGATTTGTTGTACTTATCAATCGATTCTCATGGTCATACGTGAGCGAAAGAATAGGCGTTCCATCCTCCTTCTCCTTTTTGACAATCATATTGCCATTAGCATCGTATTCATAATCGTAATCGCCTGCAGTCGTAACGGCGTGCGGCTTCGGTGAATCATAGTGATAATCTTGCACATTGTTTTGTGGATGGGTTGTTGATATGCTTTCGAGGTTGCCATTAGCCAGATAATGATATGCCTTTTCATATGCCCCACTTCCAACATTTGCATATCCCTCGCAGTTTTCATCTGCTGATGTGAATGCATCTGTCAATCGATCTAAATAGTCATAAGAAAAACACTGAACTTGTCCTGCATGGGTGGCATCCCTTATGCTTTTGACATTCCCAACAGCGTCGTACCAGTAATTACTCCCTTGGATCTGATTGCCGCCACTGTCATCAATTGAGAAAGATTTCAGTCGTCCAGACCCATTCACATCCCAATCATAATAGGCATAACTTACATCGGTGTTGTTGCCAAAATGTCGCGCTAAAATTCGACCTGCATCGTCATAATTTGAATTTGCTACATATTGCACGCCCTTATTGGAGGTGACATGCAAAGGAAGTCCTTGTGAGTTGTATGTGAAAGTGACTTCTTCTTCACTTCGTGGATAGATCATCGACTTCACCCGGTCCATGGCGTCGTAAGACCACTGAGTGACGAACGTCCCCGCGCCGGTGATGGTCTTGGTCTCCTTAGTCACCCGTCCCCGGGCGTCATACTCCCACGTGGTGGACCCCGACCCATCGCTCATGCCCGTGCGCCGACCTTTGCCATACGCGCCCTGATCATACGTATAGCTCACCGCCGCCGTGCTCCCACACGCGTTCGGCCCGCTATAGCTCTTCCCCGTCAGGCGATTGAGCGCGTCATAGCTGAAGGTGATGACGCAACCTCGCGCGTCCGTCTGCCGGGTCAGGTTCCCCACAGCATCATACTCATAGCCCCACGCGCCCATATCGGGGTCGGACATGCTCGTCTTGCGACCCAGCGCATCATAATCGATATGGGTGGGAATGTCCGTATCCAGAACCTCATTCTGACCGGGGCCATAGACGTCGGTCATCCGGTCCAGCACATCATAGTCATATCGAGCAGAGGCATACCGCGTAGCGTTGCCATACTCGCCCTTATACTGATCCACCCGCCGCAGCCGCCCCAGCGCATCCTTTCGCTGCACCGTCTGATGGTTGTTCTCGTCCACGATGGTGGTCACCAAACGCCGGTCGCCGTTCTGGGTTTGCCCCACGCTATAGAACGTCCGCACCTGCGTCCCATCCGGATGCGTCACCGTGGTGACGCGTCCCAACGCGTCGTAGGCATAGTGCGTCTTCGGCTGGGTTTGCGGCGCAATATACACATCCCCCCCGGGTGACGAAACGCCATAAGGGACGCTTTCCCAGGCCACTCGCCCCATAGCATCATACCCCTTATCTTCGACAATACGCTTGCCCCCGACGCCCGCAACTTCCGCTTCGGTTTGCGTCTGGATAACCTGGCCGAGACCATCGAAAACCGTCCACGTCTCCAGAAAGCTGGCCGCGCTGGCACCGCCATCCGCATCGTCGCGCTGCCGATGCCGCACCACAAAAGGCGCACTCGTGGACGTATACGCAGGATACACCCACGCCTCCGTAGGCGCATCCCCTCGACTCATCTCCTCGCCCGGGCGCCACCGCTCCACTAATCGGCCCCACCGATCATACCGATAGGTGGTCAAGGCCCCATTCGCATCCTCCTCTTGCTCCACCTGTCCGAAGACCCGACCCGCATTCAGATCCACACTCGAACCTGAGGCCGTGGTGCAAGACACGTCATCGGGACCGGCCCCGCTGTGGCCCTGCACGCCGTAGTAGCGCACCTTGGTCTCGTGCCCCAACGCGTTACGGGTGCATACGGGCAAAGCGTGCAGAGTGCCATCATAATAGGTGCGGGTGGCATGACCATTGGCATCCGTCACTTTATATAAATTGCCATTGGCCCAATATGCATAATAGGTGTCTTGCCAGAGGCTCCCCAGGCCTGTGCGGACGCGATACGCCAGCCCCTGCGTAGGTGGTGTTGTGTAGTCGTCAGTCTGATCGTAATACGTAAATGTTTGCTGCACCATGGCCGCCCCCGAGGCGTCCCATCGCACCTGATACACATCCTCCCGCGCTTGCTTGTTCACAATCCATATCGTCTCATTGGGATAGTAGAACATATAGCGGGTGCGATAGGGTTCTCCAGCCCAACTACCTCCCACCCACTCATAGGTGCGGTGTTCCGTCATATTCCCATATTGCTCGCCCCCCTGGCGCCAGGTCTGATAGGCAAAAGTCTCCCGATTCACCCCTTGCCCCTGTTCGAAACGGCTCACTTCTTTTCTAAAAACGAAGCGTCCCCCCGCAGGCAAACTTGTGGTTGTATCATCCCATTGGTTTTCTTGACGGCTCCACTCCGCCCCCCTTCCTTTACCGTCACCTTCGTCTCTTTCCCCGCATAATCGTCCGCCTGCTGACCATCAATGGTCCTGATGCCGTGGAACCAATGCTCCTCTGTCACACCGTCAGGCCGGGCCACTGTAACATGTTTGTACCCTTGAGCCATCTCCTCGCCCCCGCTGTCATCCCAATCCTCATACACATACGTCCACGTGGCCACCGGCGTTGGCGAAGAGGACGTATCCATGCCATCGTAGAGCGCCATCTTGGTGATGACCGGATAGGCCGGGTCCTTGTACTGCCCCTCGAAAGTCGCCCACCCGCCCAAGGCATTCTTCACCTCGGTGAGATAGGCGTAACTGCCAGGATTCACCAATATCCGGCTGGAATACGTAAACCAGGTCTTCCGCGGGTATCCCGTATGATATTGCGACGCCACCCAATCCAGATTCAGCGCCCGTTGGGAAGGATAGTTCGTATTCCCTTCCACATTTTCCAGGTGGTACTGCTGCACCACCTCATTTCCCACCTTCACTGTCACCGTCCGCAATTTCTTCGTGGGGAAGAATTTCCAATCGCCTGTGGTGGCGCCATCCGGTTCATCAGTGCGATCCACATAATCAAGTATCACTTTCACACCATTGAAATTAATCTCCCGTAATCGCACTGCGCTCGTATAATCAGGACAACCATACTTCGAACGCGTCTCCTTCTCCCAGGTATAAGTCACCACATTTCCGTGCGTATCCTCAATGCGCGCGAGGGGCAACCGCACATACCGTTTTTCTTGATTACCTGTTCCACAAAGTTTCCAGTAATACACGCGCTCGACAGCCAGGGAGCCAAAGGTGTATTTCACCCCATCGGGCGTCCACACTTCCCAGGTGTCTGGCCAGTTCGCATTACCAGAAGCCTGAATCTTCAAAAAGGGACTTTCTTTGGCGTACCAGCCCTGATCGTATTTCAGTGAATAGGTTTGTCCTCCCAGGATCAGCACTTTCTTATCCAGATTCTCATCTCCGGGTGGGATATAGACTGCATCAGCCCCGGCCAGAACCCAACCGTGCCCCACATAACTGTAATGCCCTTTATCCTGATAATGTCTGGCGTTGCTATACGCCAGCCCCAGTGTTGGCGTGAGCCCGCCGGGTACTGGAGGCAGATCGAAATGATAGGTATAATGAATGGTCCCTGAAAAGAGATCCGGTTTGAGGCCGCGAATGCGATCCGCTTCCTCCGACACGAACGTGTCCCCTGTATCGCCTTCAGAAAAAATCGTAAAATGCGATACTTCAGCTTCCAACCATCCCCTTCCCAAATTCAATCGACTCGGAATAGGCCGCCATTGCCCCGTCCCCTCGTCGAAATAGTACAGGGTGCGACTGGCAAAGTTAAGCCTTTTGAGTTCCTCCCGAGTGTAATGATAACGCACCATCATCGGCGCATCGAATCGCTGGATGGTTCGACCACTCACTCCCCGTGCCTCCAGGGCAAATAGCTGCCCCATCCCAGGCAGCGGCGTCGGCCCGGTCATTCCTGCGCGGTATTGCAAAACTGCTTTTTCGGGCAAGGCCCCCGGAGGCACGCGCACCTCCACGCGTCCATCCGTGGAACGCAACCAGCCTCCCTGCTCGGGTGTCGTCCAAACGGCATCCTGGGGTCGTGGGATGACAAACAGGGATTCTTCGGCACGCCGTACGTACGATCCCACCCTCACAGACATGCTCTGTTCCACCCTGGTTCCCGTATCTAGTCCTTGCACTCGCACACCGACCGAACCTTTCACCCGACCGCCTGGGGCCAGATTCTCGATACTCCACACAAGGCGACGGGTCGCGGAATCATACACCATGCCTGGCTCCAGAGAGTTTTCCTCCAACAAAAGGCCTGCGGCCAAAGGCGCTTCCACCACAAGTTGTTCTACCGGGTCCAGGCCAAAATTGTGGAGCCGCAGGGTGACCGTCACCCTCTCTCCTGCAGTCACCTCCTCAGGAGTCATCTGAATCGCTACATCCAAGGATGGCGGCCCTTCCATGGGGCCGGCTTCATCGGCCCCGGGGCTGGCTGCGTTGCCCCCTTGGGGAGCCCGCGCGACCTTGCCTCCCTCCGATACCGCTGGCTGTCTGACGACAACAGCCTTGTTCGCCTTGTTCGTCCACGCCGCGGCCAGCGCGGGTTGCACACTTCCCAACAACAACCCCAACATCAACAATCCCCGGGAAATGATCTCAATCATACGGGCAGGATAAATAGAACGAGACATCATCGCACCTCCGTTCAGAGAACAAGACCCCAAAAACCGCAAAGCATATCGCAAGTGATAATTGCAATCGAATGCCGAAAATCGGCATCAGGGCCCAAAAACTGCTTATGTAATACAAGCAATATAGCAACTCTAAATGCGATTTGTCAAGTGGTTGAGGCGCTCTGAGAGATTCCTGAGAGAAAGTTGACAGGTCTTCATCAGAACGCTATGCGACTAAACGACCGTACGACTTCACCCGCGCCAGCACCTGCGGCGGCAGCCAGTCCGAAGAGTGGAAGCGGGGATAGACGGAGAGGCGCTCGCGCAGCTCGAAGCCCGCGTCCGCGCTGGCCGCGGCCAGCTCCTCGATGGCGGGCCAGGGCGCTTCCGGGTTGATATGGTCCCGGGTCACGGGCGAAATCCCCCCCCAGTCGTTGATCCCGGCCAGCAGGTAGAGGCTGTAGGCGTCGGGCGTGAGGTTGGGGGGCGCTTGCAGACTGATCTCGGGAGGCAGGATGAGCCGGGCCACGGCGATGGTGCGGACCATTTCCACGGCGCTGGGTTCATCTTTGGCCCGAAAGCGAATGTCGGGCTTGCGCCGGAAGTTCTGGATGATGACTTCCTGGATGTGCCCGTAGCGGCGGTGCAGCTCGGTGATGGCGAAGAGGCTGTCCACCCGCTCCTCGGGCGTCTCACCGATGCCGATGAGGATGCCCGTGGTGAAAGGAATGCGCAGCCGTCCCGCGGCCTCCAGCGCGGCCAGACGGCGTTCGGGCGCTTTGTCGGGACAGCCGAAATGGGCCTGGCCTCGCTCCATCAGTCGGGGACTCACGTTCTCCAGCATCATGCCCATGCTGCCCGCCCAGGGCCGCAGCTTGCGCCATTCCTCCTCGTAGAGCGCGCCGGGATTGGGATGGGGCAGCAGGGAGGTCTCCTCAAACACAAGGCGAGCCATGGCCGCCAGGTAATCCACCGTGGTTTCATAGCCCAGATGGGCGAGCTGCTCCCGCGCGGCGGCGTGAACCAGCTCCGGGCGCTCGCCCAGCGAAAAGAGCGCCTCCTTGCATCCCGCCCGCTCCCCCGCGCGGGCGATGGCCAGCACCTCGTCGGGGGTCAGGGTGCGGGCCAGGGGATCGCCCGGCGCGCGGGCGAAGGTGCAATAGGCGCATTTGTCCCGGCACAGGTTCGTGAGGGGGATGAAGACCTTGCGGGAGTAAGTCACCGTGCGTCCCCAGGCCGCGTCCCGCACGGCGCTGGCCCGCTGCATCAGGGCCAGCAGGTCGCGGCCGCGGGCGCGGATGAGCGTGCGCGCCTCCTCACGAGCGATCGAAGACGCAGCTCCTGTCATCACTCCCCGCCCATTTCCGTTGGATTTTTGATTCCGGTGGCAATCGGACCATTCGCCTCATTGAACTCACGCACGCGAACTCGTCGGATCTGATCGAACAGCATCAGCAAAAGGGCGATGCCATTAAGCCCATAAAAAATGGTCACGATCTTCCCCAATCGGGTTTGAGGCGTGAAATCACCGAATCCGATGGTCGTGATCGTGATCACGGTAAAATACACGGAATCCAGCCATTCCCATTTTTCGATCCAATGAAAAAGCAAGGCTCCTGCGGTGATGAGAAAGGCGGCGTAGATCAGCACCGGGCGAGCTTCCCCATCCACGAGCAAATCCACCAGGAAGAAACGATAGAAGGGACGGAAGACTTGTCGAATGGAGGGCGTTTTCTTGAGGCTCATAAAATCTCCTTCAGAACAACATCGGTGGATAGGATGGTTCAATCATACATGATTTTTTGTGGATCGGCTATCAAAGGGAATAATCTAACCGGTGGTCTGCCAGCCGAGTGCGTCCCAATTTCTTGGCAAGCACCCTCGGGCTACGCGTACAAAGCCCCTTCGGGGCTCACGTCGCCAGCCCGTAGGGCTTCGCATCCGTAGCACGGAGGTTTAGCTCCGTGTGGAAAAAACAGCACCCCTGCGGGGCCAAATTTCTGGGACGCACCCTGCCAGCCGGCGAGGATTGCGAAGAGCAGGACGTTGGGTTACACTTATGGCAGCATCATGTTTAAGATGTCACATTCCATTTCTCTCCGAAGGAGGATCCCATGAAGAAAAGCCTTTTATTTGCCGTCATTGGCATCCTGATCATGGCCGGATTGGCGCTGATCGGTTGCGGCGGGCCCGCCACCGAAGCGCCCCAACCCACACAGGCGCCCGCCCAACCCACCGAAGCGCCCGCCCAGCCTACGGAAGCGCCAAAGCCCACGGAAGCGCCCGCGCAGGAAGCGGTCACCATCCAGGTTTTCTACCCCGTAGCTGTGGACGCGCCCATCGCCGACATCCTCAAGGGCTATATCGACGCTTTCCAGAAGGAAAATCCCAACATCACCGTGGAGCCCGTGTTCTCGGGCGGGTATGGCGATGTGAAAACCGCTATCCAGACGACCATCGATGGCGGCGGCAAGCCCCCGGCCCTGGCCGTCATGCTGGCCGTCGATGTGTACGACCTGATCAACGCCGATTACATCATCCCGCTAGACGATTACATCAAGGGCATGGATGACGGTGACGCCTATCTCAACGACTTCTTCCCCGCCTTCCTGGAGAATTCCCGCACGGAAGATGGATCGCTCTGGAGCATTCCCTTCCAGCGCAGCGCGGTCGTGCTCTACTACAACGCGGACCTGTTCAAAGAAAACGGCATCGAACCGCCCGATAGCTGGGAAGCCCTGGGGCAGGCGGGCCAGAAGTTGACCGTGCGGGATGGCGACAACGTCACCCGTTGGGGCATCGAATGGCCTTCGGGTTGGCCCTACTGGCTGTTCCAGCCCCTGGCCATCGGCAACGGCCAGAACATCGTGGGCGACTCCTCCACCGAGGTGTACTTCGACCATCCCAAGGTCATCGAGGCCGTCCAGTATTATATCGACCTCTCGCATGAGTACAAGGCCATGCCCGAGGGCGTGCAGGCGGTGTGGGGTCAGGCTCCCAGTGACCTGGCCAGCGGTCAGACCGCGATGATCGTCCACTCCACGGGCAGCCTGCGCGGCATCCTGGAACAGGCGGACTTCGAGGTGGGCGTCATGCCCATTCCGGGCCATCAGAAGGGAACCTTCGCCACCGTGCCCGGCGGCGGCAATCTCTACATCTTCAAGGACGCGCCCAAGGAGCAGCAAGACGCGGCCTGGAAGTTCATCGAGTTCCTCAGCCGGCCCGAAAACGCGGCGGACTTCAGCATCCACACCGGCTACATCGCCACACGCCAGAGCGCCTACGAGACCCAGGCCATGAAGGATTACATCGCCAAGACGCCTCAGGCTGCGGCAACCCGGGATGCGCTCCAATACGCGGGCAAGGAGTTCTCGGTGC
This sequence comes from Anaerolineae bacterium, assembly GCA_026991225.1. Taxonomy (GTDB): domain Bacteria; phylum Chloroflexota; class Anaerolineae; order J102; family J102; genus M2005. The sequence continues at coordinate 9,297 of JALXCB010000160.1, forward strand.
AAAACCTGGGCGAAGTGCGCAACATCTTCCATGATTACCTGCAAAAGGCCTACAACGGCGAGATGAGCCCGGCCGACGCCATGGCTGCGGCCCAGAAAGCCGCAGATGAGGCCCTCGCGCCCTTCCGCGACTGATCGCCCCACCACGTGCGACGCACTTGCAAAACGGGCTTAAGCCTGTTTCGAAGTGCGTCGCACTTTTTCGTTCATCAGGAGTCGCCCATGACGACCACAACGCAGTCCACTGGCCGACGCAGACGCCGTGAGCCCATCCTCCCCTACCTGCTCATCCTGCCCACATTTTTCTTCGTGGCCATGTTCACGGCCTGGCCCACGATCCTGGCCTTCTACCAGAGCTTCTTCCGCCAGCGATTGAACATCGCCAAATTCCGGGAGCCCACGTTCATCGGCCTGGGCAATTACACGGCGCTGTTTTCCGATGAGCGTTTCCTGCTGGTGCTGAAGAACACCCTCATCTACGTGCTGGTGACCGCGCCCATCAGCATCATCCTGGGCTTTCTCTTCGCCATGCTCATCAACCGGGCCATCAGGGGGATTGGCCTGGCCCGACTGGCCTTCTTCCAACCCACCATCCTGCCCATGGTCAGCGCCGCCACCATCTGGATGTTCTTCTTCACGCCCGATTACGGGCTGTGGAACACGTTTTTGCAGCGGTTCGGCTACTCGGGCCCACAGAACTGGACGGGCAATCCCGACCTGGCGCTCATCGCCATCATGATCGTGGCCATCTGGAAGAACGCGGGGTATTACATGATTTTCTATCTGGCGGGGATGCAGAGCCTGCCCACGGACGTGTACGAGGCCGCGGTGCTGGATGGGGCCAACGGGTGGCAGATGATGTGGCGCATCACCCTGCCCCTGCTGCGACGCACCACCCTTTTCGTCTCCACCATCGCCTTCATCGGCGCTTTCCAGATGGTCGATCATATCTTCGTGCTGACCAAGGGCGGGCCCAGCCGGGCCAGCACGGTGCTGCTCTACTATCTGTGGCAGGTGCGGTTCGAAAACCAGGACGTCGGTCGGGCCGCCGCGCTGACCGTCATCCTCATCGCTTTCCTGCTCCTGTTCACGGTCACGAATTTCGTCCTCTCCGAGCGCAAGGAGGGTGATCATGCCTGATGCCGTTTCCCCGCGCGGGTTCTGGTCCAAACTGGGTTACTGGCTGGTGTTGGCGTTCACCGGCCTGCTGGCGCTGCTGTGGGCCGTGCCCGTGATCTGGGCCTTCGTCGCCTCCACCCGGCCTGCGTCCGAGCCTTTGGGCCGGGGCGATGTGTGGTTCGGCAGCCATCTCACCCTGGAAAACTACGTCCGGGCCGTCTCCCTGGCGCCCTTCGATGTGTACTACATGAACACCATCATCATCGTGACGATGATCCTGGGAGTCCAACTCATCACCATCACCCTGGCCGGATTCGCGTTCGCCCACTACCGGTTCATGGGCAAGAAACTCCTGCTCTTCTTCATCCTTTTGCAATTGATGATCCCCACCACGGCCTTGCTGGCGCCCAACTTCAGCACTATCCGGGCGCTGGGCCTGTTCGACACCCGTCTGGCCATCGCCATCCCCTACTTCGGGTCGGCGTTCGGCACATTTCTCATGCGTCAGGCCTTTTTGGAAGTGCCCAGGGACCTGGTGGATGCCGGGATCATCGACGGCTGCAACTGGTGGCAGCTCTTGCGTCACATTTATCTGCCCCCCTCCCGCTCCATGCTGGTGGCGTTCGGGCTCTCCTCCGTCGTCTGGCACTGGAACGAATTCCTGTGGCCGTTGGTGGTCACCAATAGCGACAAGAGCCGCCCTCTCACCGCGGGCCTGGTGCGCTTCACCCAACTGGGCGAGATCGGCGCGCAATGGTCGCTGCTCACCGCGGCCACCTTGCTGGTCATCGCCCCGCTGTTCATCGCCTTCCTCATCTTCCAGCGTCAATTCATTCAGAGCTTCGTCCATTCCGGTTTGAAATAACATGACAACCAACAACACCTTCGACGTCCTGTTCCTCATCGCCCGGCCCGCCGCGGGCAAGAGCGAGATCATCGACTATCTCAAACGCACGTCCGAGGCCGACCGCTTCCACCGCTTCCACATCGGCCCCTTCGACGAGCTGGACGACTTCCCCATGATCTGGGCCTGGTTCGAAGAGGACGCCATCCTCGCCCGCATGGGCCGCCCCCGTTTGCACACCGACGACCAGGGCTACTTCCTGCACAACGACCTCTGGCATGTGCTCATCGAGCGTCTGGACCTGGACTATCACAAGCTGCTGCGCGACCATCCCAACTACCACGCCTGCCGCACGGCCATCATCGAATTCGCCCGAGGCGGCGAGCATGGCGGGTTCAGCGAAGCCTTCCAGCACTTCTCCGAAGACACGCTGCGCCGCGGCGCCATCCTCTACATCAACGTCTCGTGGGAAGAGTCCCTGCGCAAGAACCGCCGCCGCTTCAACCCCGAACGCCCGGACAGCATCCTGGAGCACGGTCTGCCCGATGACAAGCTGGCGCGATTGTACAAGGAAAGCGATTGGGAGACGTTCAGCGCCGGAGACCCCGAATTCATCACCATCAAGGGCGTGCGGGTGCCCTACGCCGTCTTCGAAAACGAGGACGACGTCACCACGCCTCGCGGCCCGGAACTGGGCCAGCGCCTGGAAAAAACCCTGGCCCGGTTGTGGGACATTGCCCACAAACGCCCGTGAACAGCCCCGTGAACCTGGAGATACTGTTGGTTTACTGCGGTGCGTCGAGGATGATCCCTCTCGGCTTCTCTCGCGAGTACGCCGAATGAATTCAGGTCTGAGGGCGTTCCGCCGCATGTCCCCCTGCGGGGACATGTTTTCGCCCGGTTGGACCTGTCTGCGCAGGCAGACAGGCGGCCAAAGGCCCCTAGCCCCGACTTCAAGTCGGCGGGGGCAAGGCCCCCATGCAACCGGCTTGAGGTTTGCCAACAGTATCGTTCAGCCTCGGGCACAAGGAAGCGAAAAAACCCGGACTTTGAAAATGACTTCAGTTTAGCCCCGCTCTACTGGCCTACTGGTTTACTGGTCTACCGGCCTACCGGTTTACGAGTCTCCAGCCCTCCACCCAGCTCTCCCACACTCCACAAAACGCAACACGCACGATAACCAAGCGAGGTCATCATGCCCAAAAATCTCACAACCCGCGCCAAAATCCTCATCGCCGTCGGCGTCATCTTCGCCCTGGCCTTCATCGCGGGCGAACTCATCGACAATCACCCCCTGCGCCTGGCCGCCAAGACCGTGCCCGTGCTTTTGATGGCCCTCTATCTCCTGCTGCAGCCGGGCAAGGGCCGCTTCCAATGGCTGGTCATCGCCGGTCTGCTGTTCGGGGCCGCGGGCGATTTCCTCCTGGAACTCTCGCCCGACGCGTTCCTTTTCGGCCTCATCGCCTTCCTCATCGGCCACATCTTCTACATCCTCGCCTTCCTCACCGACTGCCGTCGTCCGGTCTGGGGCGTCGCCATCTTCGCCTATCTCTATGGCGTCGGCATCTTCAGCTTTCTGGATATGGGCGACATGGGCGACATGATGCTGCCCGTGCTCATCTACATCCTGGTCATCACCACGATGCTGTGGCGCGCGGCCGCCCGTTTCCACGCCTCCGGCGTCAATCACGCATCGGCCAAAGCGGGCCTGCTGGGCGCGCTCTTCTTCCTGGCCAGCGATTCCCTGCTGGCCATCACCCTGTTCGTCTACGACCTGCCCTACGCTGGCATCGTCGTCATCCTCACCTATTGGATCGGGCAATTGGGCATCACCCTGGCAGCGGTCTGGGCCGGCCAGCCCTCGCCCGCCGAACGCGCCTCCGCCGGATAAAACCCGCCCGCAAGTCAGCGCTTCCTCTCATTCATGGACGCAGACCATCTCGCCCGATTGCTTGTCCAACAAAGCGATGAGAAGGCGCGCGCCAGGTTGTTCGCGCAATATGAAGATCGATTGGATGACGACCTGGCGCGGGCGCTGAAAGCCCAGGCGGATCACTATCTCCGCACCGAGGTGGAGCGCTCCAAGGTCGCGGCCGACACCCTGTTGCAGATGGCGGACGTCACAGGATCTCCGCGACATCGGGCGCTGGGGCTGCTGGCCTGGGGCAACGCCTATTCGTTAGGTCTGGGGGAATATGAACGCTCGCTGGAGTTTTACGATGAAGCCGCGGAGATCTATCGGGCCTTGGGCGACAGGGTGAACATGGCCCGGTCGCAAATCGGAAAGATCTGGGCGCTGGCTAACCTGAGCAGGTATGAGCAGATGGAAGCCACGGCAGATTGGGCGTCGAGGATATTGGAAGATGAAGGTGAACGCTTGTTGCTGGCGCAACTGAGCATGAATCGGGCCATCGCTCGAGGACGTCGGGGAGATGACCTGGGCGCGCTGGCCATGTTCGACCGCACCCGCGCCCTGTTGGTCGAATTAGGAGAGAAAGGCCAGCCCTACATCCCCTGGGTGGATCAGAACCGCAGCATTGTCCTGCGCAACCTGGGCCGCCTGCAGGAATCGCTCCAGGCGGCGGAGCAGGCGTGGCGGGGCATGGACGAACACGGCGAGTTCGTCGAAGCGGCCCGCGCCCGCCAGAGCATGGCCGTCACCTACCTGCTGCTGGGACGCTACACCGAAGCCCTCACCCTCATGGAGGAGGCCCGACGCATCTTCATCGAGGATGGCCGCCAGCGCGACGCGCTCCTCCTGGACGTCTTCCTGTGCGACTGCCTGCTGGCCCTGCGCCGGTTCCAGGACGTCATCCACATCACCCGCAACGTGCGCCCCTTCTTCACCCAGCGGGGCATGAACCAGGAAATCAGCAAGGCCCTCATCGACGAAGCCGTCGCCTACGCGGGCCTGGGGCGCTTCGACGAAGCCGTTGCCTCGCTGGCCGAAGCCCGCCAGCACCTGCACGCCGACGCCAATCCCGTTCTCATCGCCACCGCCGATTTGGAACAAGCCGCGGTGCTGCTCCATCTCAATCAGTTGGACGCGTGCGCCGACCTGCTGGCAGGCGCGGAAAAGGTCTTCGCCGAACGGGACCTGAAGCCGCAATTGGCCCAAACCTGGCTGCTGCAAGCCCGCGTCGCCCTGCATCAAAAAGCGTGGGATCGGGCGGAAACGCTGGCGCGCCGGGCGTTGGAGGTCGCCCGGCAGGAGCAGATCATCACCCTCGCCTTTCGCTCCCGCCATATCCTGGGCCAGGTGTTGGCCCATCGCGGCCAGGCCGACGAGGCCATGCGCCAATACGAACGCGCCATCGGTCATCTGGAGCGCCTGCACGGCTATCTGATGACCGAATTCCAGGCCGATTTTCTGGAGGACAAAACCGATATCTACGAGGACGCCGTGTTGCTGGCCCTGGAGATGGGTGACAACGAGAAGGCGCTGGAGCTGGCCGAACGGTCGAAATCTCGCTCGCTGCTGACCATGATCGCCCATCGCATCGACCTCAGCCTGCGCGCCCGCAGCGCCGAGGATGAAGCCATCGTCGAGGAGTTGATGCGCCTGCGCCGGGAGCGGGATCGCATCCTGCTGCGCTGGGAAACGGGCGAAGACGTGCGGGCGGGCCAAGAGGCCCAGGAAGCCCAACGCCACATCTGGGAGCTGGAGCAACAAATCACTCAGCGATGGCATCAGCTTCTCCTCCACAACGCGGATTACGCCCGAGACGCCGCCTTGTGGCAGGTGCAGACCGAATCGCCCCAGCCCTGGCTGGATGAGGATGCGCTGCTGGTGGAATACGTCATCGCCCGGGGCCAGATCATCGCTTTCATCGTCGACAGACGCCAGATTCAGGCGGTCCGACTTCGGGCGCAGCCCGCGCAGATTGCCCGCTGGCTGAACATGCTGGCCCTGAACAATCGCACCCTGCCCTGGGCCGCGCCGCAACGCCAGCAACAACTGGCCCGCAACGCTAGCGGGCTCCTGGCCAAACTGCACGACGCCCTCCTCGCGCCTTTCCGATCCCGCCTGGCCCATCACCTCAGGCTCATCATCACGCCCCACGGCCCCCTACACTACCTCCCCTTCCACGCCCTGTTCGACGGCCAGCGCTATCTGATCGAAACCCACGAAATCTCTTACCTCCCCGCCAGCAGCCTGCTGCGCTTCAGCACCCGCGACCGCAACCATGATGGCCGCGCTGTCGCCTTCGGCTACTCCAGCCACGGCATGTTGCCCCAGGCCCCGGAGGAGGCCCGGCGGGTGGCAAAGATCATGAAAGGAGACGCGTATCTGGAGGAGAACGCCACCCTGGCCCGGGTGAAGCAGGAAGCCCTGCGCGCCCGGCTGGTGCACTTCGCCACCCATGGCCAGTTCCGGGCCGACAACCCGCTGTTTGCGGGCGTGCTCCTGGCCGATGGCTGGCTCACGGCCCTGGATATCTTCAACCTGCGTTTCGAGGCGTCCCTCATCACCCTCAGCGCCTGTGAAACGGGCCAGCACCGAGTAGGCGGCGGCGATGAATTACTGGGCCTGACCCGGTCCTTCCTCTATGCCGGCGCGGCCTCCCTCCTCCTCAGCCACTGGCAGATCCCCGACGCCATCACCTTCACATTCATCGACGATTTCTATCGGCGGCTGGCCGCGGGCAAACGCAAGGCCGCTGCCCTGCGCGAAGCCCAATTGGCCCTGATGCAACGCGGCCAGGAGGGAGACGAGACCACAGCGCACTACCAGCATCCTTTCATCTGGGCCCCCTTCTTCCTGATGGGCTCGCCCGACGCCTTGTGATGGCGTCAACTTACCGGGTTGGGGCCGGTCACTGCCGGAAAAAGCGGGGATGCAATCGTTGAATAAATGTAACGACTTCGCCAATATTTTTTCTTCGTGTCTTCGCAAAACTTCGAGCCTTCGTGGCTTCTTGCGGCCTAAAGTCGAGGACGTTAGCAGTTACAATTTCCGCCCCAAGTGACATATTTCGAGGCCGAACTTTCAAAGACAGGAGTGAACCACCATGAAGGACCTTCCCGGCATCCCCTATCTTCCCAACCAGATCATTCTCTTCGGCCATCCCCATCGTCTGGAGATGATTTTGGGCGAACGCCCAGAGCCGGGCGAAAAGCAGGGGCCGCAACCCCAGGCGGACATGCCGCGCCCGCTGCCCCTTCGGCTTCTGGCCCGCAAGCAATTCAGGCTGAAAACCTCGGTCGACCGGGAACAGGGCGCGTTGCCCTCCCTGCCCCAACCCGACCTGCGGGAACTCCGGCTCTACCGGTTTGAGGAGGACGATGCCCGGTGGATCGATACGCTGCAAAGCCGCCATCAGCGCTTCCAGGACGTCATCATCGAACGCAACTACCTCACTCGCGCCATCCCCTGGACAGGCGCCGGCAGCCCGTGGACCGGCGCTGGGAGCCCCTGGACGGGTGCGGGAAGTCCGTGGACGGGCGCAGGCAGCCCCTGGCCCGCGGGCGGCAGCCCATGGATCGTAGGAGGCAGCCCCTGGCTGGAGATGCAGGACAACGGCGGCGATTTCATTCGCGAACGGGCGGAGGGCATCTTCACCAGGCAATGGGCCTTCGGCCCCAACGGCGTCGACGTGCAGGACCAACTCACACGCCGCGATCCTACTCCGCAGGATGGCGAAGGCGTGGTCGTGGGCGTATTCGACACGTCCCCCTTCCCCGTGACCTTCACCAGCGTCACCGTGGACATGCCCCCAACGCCCCTGACTCTTACCTTGAAGCATCCCATCCCGGGCAGCGCGCCCGGCGCATGCAGCGGATTCGCCGCCAACCATGGCTTCTTCGTGGCCGGACTCATCCACGCCCTGGCCCCCGCAGCCGACATCCAGCTCATCCGCGTACTGGACGACTCGGCCCAGGGCACGCTCTTCACCCTGGTCGCGGCCATCTACGACTTCATCGCCCAACTGAATGACAAGAAAGCGGTCATCAACCTCAGTCTGGGATTCATTGGCTCGGACGTAGAAGGTCAGGAGGATAAGGATGGTCCCGATCTGTTGAGGGATGCGTTGGATCGGGCGCACAGGCAGAACATTGTCACCGTGGCCGCCGCAGGCAACGAGAACGACACCACACAGAACGACCTGCCCGCTGAATTTCCCGCCCGCTGGGACTTCGTGCTGGGGGTGGCGGCCAGCGACAGCAAGAAACAGCGCGCGTGCTTCTCCAACCAGGGCGACGTCATGGCTCCGGGCGGCTCGGGCCTGAAGAACTGTCTGCCGCCAGCGGGCCGCTGCCACGATGAGGATTGCCCCTACACCCTCATCAGCCTGAACGTGGCATCCTACACCGGCTACGGCTATGGCATTGGCACTTCCTTCGCCGCGCCTCTGGCCGCGGGCCTGGCCGCCCGTCTGCAGGCCAGCCTGGATCAGATCGCGACGGGCGTGGACCCGAACCAACCGGGCGCAGCCAGCCAGGCCGTGATCTCCCTCATCGCCAAGGCGGCCAAAGACAACGACGGCGTCATCAAAGCGACGGTCTGACCTCGATCATTTTGCTGTGAAAATCGATCTCATGCAAAGTCGCCAAGTCGCAAAGGAAAAAAGAAGCGTTTGCAGGTGGCAAGTGGCAAGTCAACTTGCTCAGATCCACTTGCTACCTGCCACCTGCGACTTGCAAACTTATCTTGGCGGTCTTTGCGTCTTTGCGTGAGATTTTCGTCCGTATCGGCGCGGGGTTGCCCGCCATCGGACTGCGTTGAAAAATGGATTTGGTAAGCCAGTAAACCGGTAGACCGGGCGGATGAGCAAATCGGCCCAGTTTACTGGTTTCCTGGTTTCCCGGTTTACCGATCTTCCGGGCTACTGCCACGCAGCCTGACCGGCAAAACATTTCCATCGGTATCGCAAAAGAAAAGCGGCAACCTGTTTTTCAGGCTGCCGCTGCAGGACACACACGCCACACCAGTAGGTGGTTAACGTCTCGGGCGAAGGCTTTTAGGGTTGGGTAGAAGCGAAGCGGATGCGCAAGGGATGCCGAAAAGCGATAAGCTGACGCTGACGATGCGCACGCTCATAACTTTCGGGCAGAGGCGAGGAAAGCGCGTCTTCACCTGCAAAGAATTGGGCGAGAGAGATAACTGTCGGGTGACGACAGAGATCGACCAGTGTCACCTCGACCTGCAGGGTTGCCTGAAGACGACGTCGCATCGTGTCTAGCAGACGTGGATTTCCCCCTAAATCATAGAAGTGGTCGTGCAAACCGACGTGGTCGACCTGCAAAACGTCCATCCAGATCCGGGAGATGATTTCGGCAAGCTCGAAGGTAGTCATGTGAATGTCACACGGTGGATTGGCGAGATCAGAGCCGCCGCGTTTGACGGACATCATCTTCTGGCTAGTTTTGGCGAGAGGATCGGAACGGTTGTACAGACAGTGGGTGTGGCGTGTTCATATGTGTTCTACTCATCTTTTATGACGACAACCCTCCCGAAATCCGTACGCCGCCAAACAACATTTTTTCGAAACTGCGCGGTCCTGTGCGTTTTTCGAACCCCAAACGAGAAGAAGTTTCTCTAACACATCGCTAACGGCTCTCAAATGCTGGTCTCATGATCCGGGCGTTAAATGAAAACAAACCAGACAACGCTATTTTCGCCATTCCAACCCGAATCGTCACCCTCTCAAGGAGTCAGATACAATGCGAATCGTCACCCGAGATCCCTTCACTCGTGAACTGGACGCCTGGCGCAACACCGTGGAGCAACTGCTGAGCGAACTCCCTCGTTCCACCTATCAGGAAAGCCGTCCCTGGGTGCTGCCCCTGGATGTGATCGAGACCGATGACAAATTCATCGTGAAAGCGTCCCTTCCGGGCGTGAATCCCGATGATCTCGATATCACCTTCAGCGATAACATCCTCACTATCCAGGGTGAAATCAAGGACGAAGCCGAGAAGAACGAAGGCGCCTATCTGTTGCGCGAACGCCGTTTTGGTCTGTTCCAGCGCAGCATTGCCCTGCCTGAGCGCGTCGATGCTGACAAGATCGAAGCCACTTACAAAGACGGCGTGTTAATCCTCTCCATCCCCAAGGTCGAGGAGATCAAACCCAAGCGCATCGCCATCAAAACCAAGTAACTCCTCCTTTCACCATTCTCTCCTCCTGTTGGGTAGCCGGATGTTCCCCGTGAGCATCCGGCTTTTTTACGTCCCCAGCGGCTTGATGCGGGGCCAGGCGTGCATGGCGAAGAGGATCGCGGCCAGAGCCTCGGCCGCGCCGCCCGCGAACCGCATCCAGTCGTCGCCCAGCCAGGGCGCCAGGGTCAGCAGCGCGACGCCCAGGTTGATCAGCGTCCAGGCCGCCCACGCCGGGCGTTCATCCCCCCGCTTGGGCTCCTCCCTGTAGCGGGGCAGGGCCCAGAACGCGACGCCCATGGCAAACTGCAACATCCACCCATACGCAATCTGCTCGATATGGCTTGGAAAAAGCCGCCACGCCCATCCCCAGCCGGGCGCGGCCTTGGCCGTCAGGATCAGCGCGCCATAAGTGACGGCCAGCGCTAGATGCAGGAAGGATGTGCGCACGTACCAGACGCTGAGTCGCGGCATGGCTCACCCTCGCTTGCCCCGTTGCACCGCAGGACGCACCCGCCGCCAGGAATTGAATACGAACAGCATCGCCGCCAGCCATTGAAGCCAGGCCGAGGCGATGAGCAGCCCCTGCCACAGGCCCGCTCCCGGCTGGGCGATGACCATGGGCTCGGCGACCATGCGCAAAAGCAGGCCCACATTCAACAGCCCATACACGCCCCCCATGATCCGCTCATCCCCTCGCAGCCGATCCTTGGGCGCGCCCGGAATCGTGGGCAGCATCCAGTGGGCGATGCCGAAGATAAGCTGGGTGAGCCAGCCCACGAACAGCGCATGCCAGGAAATGGGCGTGATGGCGGGGATGGACGCTCCCCAGGGCGAAAGCGCCAGCGCCTTCAGCGCCAACGCCACGACCAGCCACGCGAAGGCCGTTTTGACGAAAAAACGAATCAGTCGGGGCATGAGAAGGATGAATTAGCTGGGGAGAGGGGCGGATCGTTTGCTGCGAATGACCGTGACCGCGATGATGCCGATGAAGATAAGGATGGCGGTGGCGTTGAGGAGGCCGCCCCACAACCGCCAGATGCGCTGAGTCATCAGATCGCCAGCGATGCGCAGGATGAGGGAGAGATTCAGCAAGACCAGGGTGCCGTACATGCTGGGCGTATAACGCACAGGCAGACGCAACACCGCGGGAAAGATGATGGGCGCGTGGCCGAAGATCATGGAGAAGACGAAGCCGACGAACACGGTGTGCAGCATGGCGTCGTAGAGGAATCCGGCCGGGATAGGCCCGTAGATCATCATCAGCACGCCACCCAGCCCCAGCCAGGCATAACCCGTGAGCAGGCAGATGGCGATGAACTTGGGCAGGCCCGGAAGTTTCACCGTGCGCCGGGCAATGTCGAAGCGGGCCAGCCACAGGACATAGCCCACCATGCCTAGCCCCAGCACCCGCACACCCACCTCAGGCGCGGCCAGCGCCAATGCCAGGCCCACGCCCACCATGGCCGAGACGGCATAGAAGGTCGGGAAGGCCCAGTTGGGCAGCCGCTGCAACCGCCCCAGCTCCAACCGCTCCGCCGCGATGGTCAGCACCAGAAACGCCATCCACCACCACACCGCGTGGAAGATGGGATAGCCCAAGGCCCAGATGAGATTCCCCACCAGCAGCGCCAGCACGCCCGCCTCCAGCAGCCAGGTGAAGATGGCGGACTGCCGCTGGATCACGGCCGCACCCACAGCCAGATAGAGCGCGCTGCTCAGGACCAGCACCCAGGCCGCGGGGACGATGAGCGCGGGCGTGAAGATGATCATCAGCCCGGCGAGCACCGCCAGGATGGGGGAGCTGTACGCCCACGCTTTCCCCAGCGCCACCGCCCGTTCCAGGGCGATGAGCGCGCCGAAGAAGCTGGAGATCATCAGCGGGCCGTGCATGCCCGCCAATTGCGGCGTGAACGTGGGCCAGTCCCAGCCAATGCGCAGCAACGCCGCCCACAGCGTCACCAGCAGGATGAGGATAGAACCTGCCAGGGAAAGATAGCGCAGTCGATTCATCATCCCCGCCCGTTACCCCATCCATCCCAATTGCTGACGGGCGACGTCGGACATCATCTCGGGCGTCCAGGGCGGCGACCATACCAGATTCACCGACACCACCGCATCGGGGAAGAACTGACGCAGGAGCATGTCCGCCTGGTCCACGATATACGCACCCAGGGGACAGGCCGCGGTGGTCATGGTCATATCCACATCCAGGCGGTTGCCTTCGATATTCACGCCGTACACCAACCCGAGATCGACGACGTTGATGCCGATCTCCGGATCGATGACCTTGCGCAGGATTTCCAAAACTGCATCTTCTGTCATGATGATGGCTCCGAGTGGTTGAAGGATTTACCAACAGAGAGATGCGGGAAAGGAGGGAAACGTTACAGTCCGACGGCGAGCGCTCCCGCGCCGATACGGACGAAAACGACGGGGGGCGTAGCCCTGCAAGCCGGTAGACCAGGAAACCAGAAAACCAGGAAACCTGGGAGATCGGGCCGATTCGCTCCCCCACCCGGTCTACTGGTGTACCGGTCTACCGGTTTCCTGGTTTACAACGATTACTTCTTTCCCCTTTGCGCCTTGGCGACCCTTCGGCGAGGTCCTTAACTTCGTTCAGGACAGGCTCAGGACATGCTTTGCGTGAGATCGATTACCAAAGCGGCTCAGGGACATAGCTCGGTTTGCAGCAGGTGGGTCAACAGGGCCATCGCCCCTTCTTCGATGATATCCAGCACCTGATCTGGCCCGCCGCCTTCCCCATAGTAGGGATCGGGCACGTCCTCGCCCAGCTCAGGCGCGTGCTCCAGAAACAGCCGGACCTTGGAACGGTGTTCGAGGGGAGCCATCCACAACAGGTCGGCCAGATTGGCCCGATCCATGGCGAAGATATAGTCGAAACGGGCAAAGTCCCCAGGCTCGATCTGTCGGGCCCGGAGATGCGCCATCTCGTAACCACGTTGGCGGGCCGCATCTTGCATAAGCGCGCAAGGCGGCTCGCCGATGTGATAATCCGAGGTCCCCGCCGAATCCACAACCACATCCGTGTCCAGATTGCGGATTCGCAGCAAGGCTTCGAAAACGACTTGCGCCGAAGGGGATCGGCAGATGTTTCCGAGACAGACGAACAGGATGCGTGGCATATCAGGCCGCGGCTTCCTGAGCGGGCGGCGTGGGCGCGGGGCGCTGCGCCAGGGCTTCGTCGATCATGAGAAGGCCGGGCGGGTAGTCCTTCACCATGCGCACCCGGGCCAGCACGTCGTTGGCATTCTTTTCCTCCTCCACCTGCTCGTCGATAAACCATTGCAGCAGGGATTGGGTGGGATAATCGCCCTCTTCCACCGCCATCTTGTAGAGATTGTGGATGAGCGCCGTCACCTTTTGCTCATGGGCCAGCACCTCGGCGAAGACATCCTCCACTGTACCAAATTCCGTGGGCGGGGCGTCAATGGCTTTGAGGATAACGCGGGCACCGCGGTCGATCATGAAATCGAAAAACTTGAGCGCATGGAAGATCTCCTCCTCATACTGCATGCGCATCCAGTGCGCCATGCCCGGCAGATCTCTGTCTTCGAGATAGGCGGACATCGCCAGATAGAGGTAAGCGGAATAGAACTCCGCGTTGATCTGATCGTTGATAGCGGCTTGTAATCGTTCGCTAAACATCATTGAACCCTCCTTGGGTTGCGATTGCAATTTTCGTGCATGGGATGGTTTGATCGAGATGCGTCATTATTCTATCCTCACTCACGACTTTTTGACAATCCCCCGCCCAATTCTCACCATTCGCTCAACAGGGTGAATTTGCCGCCATCCACGCTGAGATTTGGTTTTCCCTTCAGCCCCATCGCGAGTATACTTCCGATATTACATCCTCGCCCATTCTTTTCGAAGGAGGCCCCTTATGTGTCGCTGGCTGGCCTACACAGGCCCGAGCATCTTCATGGATGACCTGCTCATCAAACCGAAACATTCCCTCATCGACCAGAGCCTGCACGCCAAGCTGAACTACGTGCCCGGCGTAGGCAAGTGGACCACCAACGGCGACGGCTTTGGGTTGGGCTGGTACGGCGCGCGGGCGTTTCCGGGCCTCTATCGCAGCATCCGCCCCGCCTGGAACGATGAGAACCTGCGCAATCTGGCCGCGCAGATCCAATCGGGTCTGTTTTTTGCACATGTGCGGGCCGCGTCGCCCGGCGCCGAAGTGCAGCGCACCAACTCCCACCCCTTTCGCTACAAAAACTGGCTTTTTCAACACAACGGCGACGTGGGGAACTTTTGGAAGCTGCGCCGCGACCTGCAATGTGCGGTCGCACCCGAACTCTTCCCCCACATCCGCGGCACCACCAGCAGCGAAACCCTCTTCTACCTGGCCCTGACCTACGGGCTGGAGGAAAATCCCCTGGCCGCGATGCAGCGGGTTGCCGGGGACGTGGAGCGTCTGCGGACGAAATACAGGGTGGACATGCCCGCGTTCCTCACCCTGGCCTTCACCGACGGCCGCACCATCTACGCCTTGCGCTACTCCAGTCATCACGACTCCAAGACCCTTTTCTACAGCCGCAACCTACGGGCCATCCACGAACTGAACGGCGACTACGAGGCCATCCCCGAAGGCGCGCACATCCTGGTCAGCGAACCCCTGGACGATCTCAGCGACGATTGGAAGTTCGTGCCCGAGTCCCGCTTCATCATCATGAAGGATGGCGAGGTGGAATCCATCCCCTTCGATCCGGTGTAGGCGAACGGTCGTGCAGTCGATCGGTCGTGCAGTCGCGCGGTCGTTTGTCCCCGCATGGTTCTGGCCCCTGACTTCCGACTTCTGACCTCCAAACATCGCCATGCGCCACCGACATACGTTCATCGTCACCCTCCTGCTCGCCCTCCTCCTGGCCGCGTGCGCAAGGCGGACGCCCGCGCCCTCGCCCGAACCCACGGTCACGCCCCGTCCCACCGTCCCCATCCGTCCCACCTCCACGCCCTCGACCCAGGCTCCACCCGCGATGCAAGGCGTCTATCCGGTGGACCTGCTGACAGAAGACGGCGTGCCCATCAGGGGCGACTACTACCGCCCCATCGCCAAGCATGCGCCAGGCGTAGTCCTGCTGCATGGGATCGACCACACTCGCTGGGACTGGCAGCTTTTGGCCGTGCGGATGATGGCGCAGGGATTTGCAACGTTGGCCATCGATCTGCGCGGCGCGGGCGAAAGCGGCGGCCAACCCAATGATCCCAACCGCCTGGCGGACGTGGACGCAGCCGTGGCTTTCCTCAAGGCGCAAGCCGAGGTGGACCCGGCCAATATCCTTCTGGTGGGGGCCAATGACGGCTCCTGGTGGGCGCTGAAATACGCGTCCGAGCATTCCGATATCCGCGGGGCGGCGCTGATCACGCCGGGCATTCGCTACGATGAGAGGCTGTTGAAGCAGGTCATGGCGGCGTACGGCGACCGGCCCATCTTCATTGCGGTCAGCGACAACCCGGCCATCGGGGATGACAACGCGGTGAAGGTTGCACGCCTGCTGGATGAGCTGGCGGCCGGGCCCCATGAACTCGTGATTTTGGATGACAACGCCTGGGGGATCGGACTGCTGATGCAGGAGAACGGGCTGGCCGCCCGCCTGCTGGACTGGATGGAGGATATGGAACAAATCCCATGACCGAAGCGTTGATCTGGTAGAAACGAGCAATGACTCGCCGATACCGATGAAAACGCCCTGTGGCCAGGGCGGCGCGGGAAGCCAATCCCGTAATGCGTAATGCATGGTGCGTAATCCGTAATCCGTGAGGTCATTACGCATCACGCCCGTGGCAAACTCGCCCAACGGGGCTTCGAGTCATTTTTGCAAACCAACGCAACGCTATTTTTGGGACAGGAGGCCCGCCATGAACCGAAAACCCATCTTTGCGCTGATCGCCCTCGGCGCACTCATCCTCGCAGGAGGCGCGCTCATGATCGCTCAACCCGCAACGCAGGCGCAGGCCCAACCCGCCTCCGTCGACCTCACCGTCTACAACAGCAATATCGGCCTGGTCAAGGAAATTCGCCAGTTCGAGCTGGAAACGGGCGTGAATCAGGTGGCGGTCACGGACGTGCCCGCGCAGATCATTCCCGAAAGCGTCCACTTCCGCTCGCTGGACGACCCCGACGCGGTGGTGTTGGAGCAGAATTACGAATACGACATCGTGGGGTCGCAGAAATTGCTGGAGAAATACGTGGACCAGCCCATCGTGGTCATCACGCAGGACGGCGGCAAGCACGAAGGCACGCTGCTCAGCGGCGCCACGGACATCATCATCCAGACGGAAGATGGCGGCGTGGACGTCATCAATGCGGACCAGGTGCGGCAGTTCAGCTTCCCCGCCCTACCCGAAGGACTGATCACGAAGCCCACGCTGAAATGGCTGGTGGACGCGGGCAAGGCCGGGAAACAGGACGTGGAGATCGCGTATCTCACCAACGGCATCACCTGGGAATCCAACTACGTGCTGGTGCTGGCGCAGGACAACAGCAAGCTCGACCTCAGCGGCTGGATCACCCTGGACAATCGCAGCGGAGCCGCGTACAAAGACGCCCGGTTGAAACTGGTCGCGGGGGAGATCAACCGCGTGCAGCCCACGCCCATGCCCCAACCCATGTACGAGATGCGGGCCATGGCCGCCAAAGCGCCCGAAACGCCCCCCGTGGAGCAAAGGGAGTTCGCCGAATATCACCTTTACGAGATTCCCCGCCCGGTCACCATCAAGGACAACCAGACCAAGCAGATCCAGTTCCTCAACGCCTACGACGTCCCGGCCGAAAAGATTTTCGTGCTCGATAACTGGAAGAGCCAATTCCGGCCCGCGGATTCGGGCGCGATGAAGGCGAATATCAGCGTCAAGGTGCGCTTCAACACGGGCGAGGAGGGCGTGAACGCCCAACTGCCCGCGGGCGTGGTACGCCTCTACCAGCCCGATGAGGATGGCTCGCCCCTGTTCATCGGCGAAGACCGCATCGATCACACGCCCAAGGGCGAGGACGTGACCCTGACCGTGGGCGAGGCCTTCGACCTGGTGGGCGAGCGCAAGCAGACCGGAACCAAACGTCTGGGCGACGACGCCTGGCGCGAATCCTACGAGATCACCCTGCGCAACCACAAGGAAAACCAGGACGTGGCCATCCACGTGGTCGAGCACCTGAACCGCAGGGCGAATTGGGAGATCACGCAGGCGTCGCCCGAGCATTTCACGCAGCTCAACAGCAACACCATCGAATGGGTGGTGACGGTCCCCGCGGGCGGCGAAGCCACGGTCAGCTACACCGTCGAATACAGCCGCTAGCAAAGACGCGACGCACTTTCAAAAGCAGGCGATGAGTGATACGTGATGCGTGACGACCCCACGGATTATGCATTACGAATCACGTCCGTGGCAGCCTCGCCCAACGTTGGCTTGGCGATTTTTGGCAGACAGGGCCAACGCTATTTTCGGAACAGTGCATCGCATCTCACGACAGGGAGCGCCCAATGGCCTCCCTGTTTTCGCGCTTGCAGACAGAAGCTATGCTATCATTGCCCTTGTCTTCCCTTGACCACGCGCCACCCATGACCGCCACCGCCATCGTCCTTATCACCCTCTCCGTGTTCGCCCATGCGGGCTGGAACCTGCTGGGCAAACGGCAGCCCGCCGTGGCGTACTTCTTCCTGGCGACGGGCGCATCCACCCTGATCCTGATTCCGCTGCTGTGGTACGACCGCACGCTTCTGGCCTGGGCGTCACCCGCGATTTGGGCGCTGGTGGGCGTGACGGGCCTGTTTCAGGCCATCTACTTCTCGGGCCTGGCCGGGGCCTACCGTCACGGCGACATGTCCCTGGCCTATCCCCTGCTGCGGGCCCTGCCCGTGCTGCTGATCACCGCCATCAGCTTCCTTCTGGGCCGGGGCGACCAGATCACCCCGTTGGGACTGATGGGCATCCTCACTGTGGCCGCAGGCTGCCTGATCCTGCCTCTGAAGAGTTTTCGGGCCATCCGCCCACAGGATTACCTGGCCCTGTGTTGCCTGCTGGCGCTGGTAGCGGCTTTTGGCACCACCGGCTACACCCTGGTCGATGACGAAGCCCTGCGCCGGCTCCGTCAGAGCCTCTTCTGGATGCCCGCGCCCCACATCACTCTGTTCTACATCGCCCTCCAAACCACCAGCACGACCCTATGGCTGGCGCTTTTCACGCTGTTTCTGCCCTCAGAACGAGAGCGGCTGAGCAAGTTGTGGCGCAATGGCCGAGGACAGGCCGCGCTCACGGGCCTGGTCATCACCGGCGCATACGGCCTCGTCCTGGCCTCCATGGCCTACGTCTCCAACGTCAGCTACGTGGCCGCGTTCCGGCAGATGAGCATCCCCCTGGGCGCGCTCCTCGGCATCTGGCTGCTGAAGGAGTCGCCCTACCGCCCGAAGATCATCGGCGTGGGGGTGGTCTCCGCGGGCCTGGCGCTGGTCGCCCTCTTCTGAACCCGAACGTCCTCGGCCGTCCATCTTGCGCTGACATGCGATCAGGATTAGGATTGGGAGCATGGAGAAAGCGATTGCCTGGATCCGATCCATCCTCGTCATCCTGTGGATGATCCTCTCGCCCTTCGCCATGGGCATTTGGATGCTCTTCCACCCCAAGGAGGAATGGCTGAACGCCGACCTCGCCCTGCTTCGCTTCATCCGTTGGGGCGTGCGAAAGATCGCGCCTATCGAGGTGGAGGTGGAGGGCCGGGAGCATCTGACGAAGCATCAACCCTGCATCTACCTGAACAACCACCAGCACACCATCGAAGCCGCACTCATCGCCGAAGTGTACCCGCCCCGCACCGTGGTTGTGGCCAAGATGGGCCTGCGCAAAATCCCCATCGCCGGTTGGATCTTCGAGAAGGCGGGCAATGTGTTCATCAACCGCCAGGACCTGGAGCAATCCATCCGGGCCATGAATGAGCTGGCCGAGCGCATGCACCGGGAGAAGATCAACCTCTGGATCTTCCCCGAAGGCCGGCTGAACACCGACCGCGTGGGCCTGGGCCCGTTCAAGAAAGGTCCCTTCCACATGGCCGTTCAGCTCCAGGTCCCCCTGGTTCCTGTCGTTTTCAGCCCCTCCTACTGCCTGCTGGACGCGGTGGCGGGCCACGCCCGTTCGGGCAAGGTCTGGATCAAGGTGCTGGAGCCTATTCCCACCGAAGGATTGACCGAGGAGGACGTGGAGGCGCTGCGCGATCTCGCCTTTCAGCGCACGGAGGCCGCGTACGAAGAGCTGGAGGAGCGGGCCTTCGGTTTCCTTCCCCACCACAAGGTGAATTGCGAGCATGTCAGAGACATCGAAAGAACAGCCTGATCTCCCCCAACCCTGGCGACGCCTGGAAAGCCGCAAAGTGCTGGACAACAGGTGGATGGAAGTCTACATCGATCGGGTGGAACTGCCCGACGGCCAGCCCTATGACTACACCGTCATCCGCCGCTTCGCGGACGGCGTGGCCGCGTTGGTTTTCGACGAGGAGAACCGCCTGCTGTTGGAGCGGGAGTACCGGTATCCCGTGGATGAGGTCATCTGGCAATTGCCGGGCGGGTTGGTCGACCCGGGCGAGGAGCCGCTGGCGGCCATGCAGCGAGAGCTGGCCGAGGAGACGGGTTATGTGGCCGAATCGTGGGAGTATCTGGGCGCGTTCTGGGACAATCCCGCGCTGACGGCCATGAAAATCCATCTCTTTCTCGCCCGCGGCCCGCACAACAGCGCCGACACCCACTTCGACCGGGCCGAATTCCTGGAGGTGACGTGGCGGTCGTGGGATTGGGTGAAGGAGGCCGTGCGGACGGGCGAGATCCAGGAGCGGGTGCTGCTTTCGGGCCTGGGCATGTTGCTGGCCCGCGGCTGGTGCTGATGCAGCCTTCATCCTGACCCGCGTCATAGACGGGGGACGCCTTCTCTGCTACACTATCAACACAGGCAATCCTCACCCCCACAAACACAAGGAGGCTCCAAGTATGTTCGACAAAATCCTGGTCGCAGTCGATCGTTCCCCCGCGACGGAAAAAGCGGTGAAGTATGGCATCGATCTTGCCAAACTGACCGGCGCCCAGGCGCTGATCGTCCACGCATATCCCAAGATCCCTGACTACCTGGGCGAACCCAACCTCTCACAGACCATCAGCCGCCATCTGGAGCGGGCGGAGGAGCTGGTCAACCCCATCGTGGAGCGATTCCAGGCCGAAGGCGTAGACGCCATCCCCGAGATTCTGGAAGGCCCGCCCGCGGACGCCATCCTGCGCGTGGCGAAGGCCCGCGAAGCCGACCTCATCGTCATGGGCGCGCGCGGCCTCGGCTCTGTGGCCAGCCTGCTGCTTGGCAGCGTCAGCCAGAAAGTCATCGCCCACGCCGAATGCCCCGTCTTCGTCGTCCACGAACCGAAAGAAGGGTGACCGCTTTGAAAAATAGCGTTGACGGCGGTTGCGAGAGGTTCGCCAAGCCAACGTTGGGCGAGACTGCCACGGGCGTGATGCGTAATCCGTAATACGTGAGGCCGTTACGCATCACGCATCACGTTTCACGACCCTGGATCTCCGCGCCAATGTGGCCGGGAGACATTTTCATCCCCATCGACGAAGCGCTGTCGCGCGGGGCGGGCGTAGCCAGTGAGACAAAATTGCGCAGGATGCGAATCCCCACCTGTTGGCTCTTTTCCGGGTGAAATTGCGCGCCCCAAATGCGCCCGCGGCGCACCATGGACGCGTACTCGAAACCGTAGTCGGTCGTGGTCAGAATGGCATCCGGTTCCGCGGGATCGCAATAATAGGAATGCACGAAATAGGCGTAAGCGCCGTCCGGCACGCCCGCCAGCAGCGGGTCGTCCGGGCGGCGTATATGCAACTGATTCCAGCCGATCTGCGGAATGCGCAGCGTGTCGGGGAACTTGCGCACCCGGCCCGGCAGCAGGCCCAAGCCTTTCCAATTTCCCATCTCCTCGCTCTCCTCGAACAGCATCTGCATGCCCACGCAGATGCCTAGCAGCGGGATATCCGCCTCCACCACCCGGCGCACGATGGGAGCCAGGCCCGCCGCGTTCAAATTCGTGATGCAGGCCCCGAACGCGCCCACGCCGGGCAGGATGACGCCGTCCGAGCTGAGAATGCGGTCGGGGTCCGAGAAGAGGGCCACCTGCTGCTCCAGGCCCGACTCCGCGATGGCCCGGGCCACGGCCTTCTCCACGCTGCGCACATTGCCGATTTTGTAGTCGAGGATAGTAATCATGGGGCGAGAAAGGGGGTTAGATCGTCGGGAAAGGGATGCAGGCCCGCGTCCGCCGCGGCTCGCCACAGCTTGCGGTCGAAGGTGGCGAAAGTCACCGGGTGGAGCGCCGCATCCTGCCACCGGAGTGCGCTGGCAAGATGCACCGCATCGTAGCCCCGCAAGCCATAACGCCACACGAGCTCGCTGGCCAGGTCAGTCATCCAGGGATCGGGATGAAGATGCGTCAAACGCTCCCAATCCATTCTGAAACCCACGAGCAGCGACCGGGCCTCGGATTCGGGCAACAACGCCATCCTCACATACTTCGCGAAGGCGGCCTCCAGCTCCACCCGAGCCAGCAAGGAAGCGCCCGCCCATTGGGCATCCGCCAAAATCCTGTCGACCTCTTCAGAGCCCGGCTCCCAAACATAATGCTTCACCAGAGCGCTGGTGTCGAGATAAAGGACCACGCTCATCGCCTGTCTTCCAACAGAAGATCGGAGGCAAGGCGGTCGCCGCGCAGCGTGACCTTGGGGCGGGCGGGCAAAAGGCGGGGAGGCGTCATGCCGCCGCTCCACGACAACATGCCCTGCTCCCGGAGAGCAACCATCCGCTTTGCCAAATCCGCGTCATCCACTTGGGCAATGGACATGAGAAGCGCAATGGGCTCATTCCGATCCGTGACGACGATGGTGGCGCCGCCGCGGGCTTCCCGCAGGTAGCGACTGAGATGGGTTTTGAGTTCACGAACGCCTACAGTCTTGACGGTCATAGCATCCTCCATGCTTGCGACCACATTTTTGCATACTGCGACCACATATGTCAAGCCGCCAGCGTCCCCTCGCGCCCTCTGTGGATGGCTTCCGCGATTGCCCGGGCCACGGCCTTCTCCACACTGCGCGCATTGCCGATTTTGTAGTCGAGGATGGTAATCATGGGGCGAGAAAGGGGGTGAGATCGTCGGGAATCTGCATGACCTCGGCCCCCCGCTCCCACACATAACGCTTGACCAGGGCGCTGGTGTCCAGATAGTAATTCAACCCCGGTCCTCCACCACCAGAGATGGGTTTGCCCCGATAGGTGATGATGAAAACCACGCCAGAACGCGCTTCACGCACACACTGGCTCAAATGCGTGCGAAAATAGCTGGTCGTAATGGTCTTGACAGTCATCCGCGGGCCTCCGAATGTGGTCAAATCATACAATTTGCGACCACATGTGTCAAGCCGTCAGCGTGCCCTTGGTGGATGGCACGCCCGCGCGGCGGGGGTCCTGCTGCGCGGCCGCATCCAGCGCCCGGGCGAAGGCTTTGAACAAGGCCTCGCACTGGTGATGGTCATTGCGCCCGTACTCGACCCAGGCGTGAAGATTCATGCCCGCATGGGTGGCCACGCTTTCGAAGAAATGGCCGATGAGGTCGGTGCTGAGACCGCCGATGCGCGGGGTGCGCCATTGGGCCTGGAAGACCGCGTAGGGTCGTCCGCTTAGGTCGATGGTGACGATAGCCAGGGCTTCATCCATAGGTACTTGGCTATGCGCAATACGCACAATCCCCACGCGGTCGCCCAATCCCTGGCTGATGGCCTTGCCCAAACAGATGCCCACGTCCTCCACCAGATGATGCTCATCCACATGCAGATCGCCCCTGGCCTGCACCGTCAGGTCGAAGAGCCCGTGATGGGCGAAGAGTTCCAGCATGTGGTCGAAGAACCCGACGCCCGTGTCGATGCGGGCCTGGCCCGAACCGTTCAGGTCCAACGTCAGGCGGATATCGGTCTCCCGTGTGGTGCGAGTGATGGTGACTGGCGGCATGGCTGCTGTGAAATAGGATTTGGATCAGGATTAGGATTAGGATTAAGATCGCCAGGCCGACATTGAGCGAGTCTGCAACGGGTGTGATGCGTGAAAACGTGAAACGTGAGAGCGTTACGCATCACGCATTACGCATTACGTGCTTGGCTTCCCGCGCTGCCCTGGCCGCGAGGCGTTTTCGTTCGTGTCCACGAATCGAGTTGATTATAGCCCATTTTCAGGAAAGGCAGCAATAATATCGAAATGGTGGTATAATTCCCGGCGTTATGGCATCCCTGACCACGGTCTCGTCATCCAACTACGCTGAGTTCTCCGTACCGGATCGCTATCACGCCAACCGCAAGGGGCCCAAGCGCTGGCTTTTCTCCCACGCCATGCGGTACTGGTATCTTTGGGTGTTGCTGGTGATCGGGGCGCTTTCCAATGCGCTGCTGGCCTCGGCCATTCCCATCCTCACGGGCCAGGCGTTCAACGGCATCCTCAACAAGCCGCCGTTGATGACTATCCTGTTGCGGTCTGCGGTGTTGATCCTGCTCTCGCAATTGCTGCGCAGCGGGCTGCAACTCATGCGCAATTTCAGCGCGGAGCTCATCGGGCAGCGGCTGGAGCGGGATATCCGCGACGAACTTTATGTGAGCCTGTTGGGCAAGGATATGTCCTTCCACAGCTTGCAGCCGGTGGGGGACACCATGGCCCGGGCCACCAACGACGTGCGGGAGATCAATTTCATGTTCAATCCGGGCGTCAATCTGGTCATCGGCTCACTGAACTTCATGTTCATGCCGTTGATCATGGCCTCGCGCTATCACCCCGCCCTGATCCTCACCCCGGCGCTCTATATCGTCTTCTATGTGCTGGCGCTGACGCAATACCTGCACGAGCTGGACCCCATCACCAAGAAGGTGCGGGAGACCTTCGGGCACATGAACACCCGTCTGGCCGAGGTGCTGGACGGCATCGAGACGGTGAAGGGCGCGGCGCAGGAGGAGCAGGAGGTGCGCAGATTCGAGAAGGTCGCCCGGGCCTATCGCAACGCGTTCGTGCATCAGGGCGACGTGGAAGCCCGCTTCCTGCCCCTGCTGCTGCTGGCGCTGGCCAACGCCGCCGGGTTCCTGCACGCGGTCATCCTCTTCCGCCGCGGATTCATCAACACGGGCGACGTGGTGGCCTATATGGGCCTGCTGCAACTGTTGGGATTCCCCACCTTCGTCTCCCTCTTCGCCTACGCCCGGGTGTCCTCGGGCGTGTCCGCGGCCCGCCGCATCCTGGAGCTCATCAACGCGGAAACGCATATCGACCAGAACGAGCGCGGCTACGCCGGGAAGATGCGGGGCGAGGTGGCGTTCAAGGACGTGGGCTTCGCCTATGACAAGGAGGCCGGCCCGGTGCTGGAGCATATCAGCTTTCATGTGGAGCCGGGCCAGCGCGTGGCTATTGTGGGTCAGACGGGCGCGGGCAAGACCACCCTGGTCAAGCTCATCAACCGCACGTACGACGCCACGTCGGGCCAGGTGCGGGTGGATGGCGTGGACGTGCGGGACTGGCGTATCGAGGCGCTGCGCCGCCAGATCTCCATCATCGAGCAGGATATCTTCCTCTTCTCCCGCACCATCGCCGAAAATATCGCCTTCGGCAAGCCCGACGCCACCATGGAGGAGATCATCGCCGCGGCCAAAGCCGCGCAGGCCCACGATTTCATCATGGAGTTCAAGGACGGCTATCAGACCGTCATCGGCGAGCGGGGCGTGACCCTGTCCGGAGGCCAGCGACAGCGTCTGGCCCTGGCCCGGGCCTTCCTCACCGACCCCGCCATCCTCATCCTCGACGATTCCACCAGCGCCATCGACAGCGCCACGGAAGACAAGATCCAGCGGGCTATCTTCGCCGCGTCCAAAGGCCGCACCACCTTCATCATCACCCACCGCCTGTCGCAGATCCGCTGGGCCGACCTCATCATCGTCCTCCGCAAGGGCCGCATCGCGGCCATGGGCGACCACGAAACCCTCCTCCGCGCGTCCGAAGCCTACCGCCGCATCTTCGCGGGTTGAGCAGTCGCGCAGTCGATCGGTCGCGCGGTCGCCTGGTCGTCTGGTCGTCTGGTCGGTGGACAAATTGTCAATGCCTGGATGGAGGAATTTCCATGCCGACGATTCGACGATTTGAAGACTTGCGGGCCTGGCAAAAGGCCCGGATTTTAGCTCGCGACGTGTACGAGATCTCGGGTCATGGCGCATTCGCCCGCGATTTCACATTGAAGAATCAGGTGCGCGATGCCGCGGGCGGCGTCATGCACAATATCGCCGAAGGATTCGATAGCGGTTATGACAATGAATTCATTCGATTCCTCCGCATCGCCCGTCGCTCCGCCACCGAAGTGCAATCCGAATTCTATATCGCCCTCGACATGCAGTACGTCGACCAAACCACATTCGACCGCATCTATGACGAAGCCGAAGACTGCAAACGAAGCATCAACGGCCTGATCGCCTATCTGCGCCGCTCCAACAGAACCTGACTGCACGACCGCACGACCGCACGACTGCACGACCGCACGACTGATCGACTGATCGACTGCCATGGGCTTCTTCTCCAACCTCGACGTCGAAGGCTACGACCGCCAGTACAGCGACAGGGAGCTGATCCAGGGCATCGGCGCTTACTTCAAACCCTACGCCAAGCGCCTGCTCCTCATCGCCCTGATGCTGCTTCTCATCGCCGGGTCCAACGCGACCCTGCCGGTGCTGGTCGGCCGCGGCATCGACATGCTGCAAGCGGAAGACAACCCCGTGCTGCTGGCCATCCTCACCAGCGCGGTCTTCCTCTTTGGGGTGCTGTCCTGGGCCGCGAACTGGGTGCGCCGTCGCATGACCGTGCGCACCATCGGCGACGTGGTGCTGAACCTGCGCACCGACGCGTTCCGGGCCTCGGTCAACCACGACCTTTCCTTCTTCGACAAATACGCCTCCGGCCGCATCGTCTCCCGCATCACCTCGGACACCAAGGACTTTGGCGAGGTGGTCACCCTGGTCACCGACGTCACCGCCCAATTCATCCAGGCGGGCATTCTGGCCCTCTTTTTGGTCAAGATCGAATGGCGGCTGGCCCTGGGCATCTTCCTCTTCCTGCCCATCCTCTTCCTGGCGGCCAGCAGCCTGCGCCGCCTGATGCGCAAATACACCCGGTTGGGAATGCGGGCCATGGCCGCGGTCAACGCCAAGATCAAAGAAACCATCGGCGGCATTGCCGTGGCCAAGAATTACCGTCAGGAAGCCGCCATCTACGAAGAATTCGACGAAGCCAACGAGGAGAGCTACCAGGTCAACGTGCGCCGCGGCTTCGTCCTCTCCGCGGTCTTCCCCCTGCTGAACGGCCTGGGCGGGATGGGTACGGCCGCTCTGGTCTACGCGGGCGGCCTCACCGTGGTTCAGGGCATCGTCACCGCGGGGGCGTGGTATCTCTTTCTCACCAGCCTCGACCGTTTCTTCTTCCCCGTGCTCAACCTGGCGGCCTTCTCCGCCCAAATCCAGGCGGGCCTCTCCGCGGCCGAACGCATCTTCGCCCTCATCGAGGCCGAGCCCAACGTGATCCAGATCGACCACATTCAGCCGCCGCCCCTCTCGGGCGATATCCGCTTCGAAGACGTGTCGTTTTCTTATGTCGAGGGGCAGAAGGTGCTAGATCACTTCAATCTGCACATCCGGGCGGGCGAGACCATCGCCCTGGTGGGACACACCGGCGCCGGGAAATCCTCCATCGCCCGCCTCATCGCCCGCTTCTACGAATTCCAGGGCGGAAGCATCCTGGTGGATGGCTATGACATCCGCGCGTTCGACCTGGCCGCGTACCGCCGTCAGTTGGGCGTGGTCTCGCAGATGCCCTTCCTCTTCTCGGGCACGGTGGCCGAGAACATTCGCTACGCCAACCCCGACCTCACCGACGAGGAGATGCTGGCCTTGGCCCGGATGATCGGCGATGGCGAATGGATCGAGACCCTGCCCGAGGGGCTGCAAACGCAGGTGGGGGAGCGGGGCAACCGCCTGAGCATGGGCCAACGCCAGCTCGTAGCCCTGATGCGCGTCCTCGCCCACAACCCCGCCATCTTCATCCTGGACGAGGCCACCGCCAGCATCGATCCCTTCACCGAATGGCAGATTCAGCAGGCCCTCCATCTGATTCTGGCCCGGTCCACCAGCATCCTCATCGCCCACCGACTTTCCACCGTCAAAGCCGCGGATCGCATTTTAGTGATAGATCATGGTACAATCATCGAGGAGGGGAACCACGACACGCTCATGGCTCTGGGCGGACACTACGCGACCCTTTACAACACCTACTTCCGGCATCAAAGCCTGGAATACGTCGAACAGGCCCGCGCCCTGGCGGAACAATGGCTGTAACTATGCAGGTATCCAACAAAACGCCTTGCCACGAAGGCACGACGGAAACGAAGACACGAAGTCATTCAAAAAGATTTTATCCGTGTTTCCTCCTATCCGTGTCGAGTGAACAGGGCTACGTTAGCAATTACAGGAAATTTGACATTGTCGAACGTTTGACATCTGTTACAGCCTCGCCCAACGCCGGCCTGACGATCCTCAATCCGAATCCTGATCCAAATCCCATCAACAAAGCGCGCATCCCATGAAAAAACCAACCCTTTCCCTCATCACCCTCCTGATCCTG
This sequence comes from Anaerolineae bacterium, assembly GCA_026991225.1. Lineage (GTDB taxonomy): Bacteria > Chloroflexota > Anaerolineae > J102 > J102 > M2005. The sequence goes on from JALXCB010000160.1 coordinate 37,095, forward strand.
GCCGCGGGCCTGTTCCTGCCCCTGCATCGGGAGCCCGTGCACGCGGACGGAGGCGTCCTGCGCGTGCGCATCGGCGTGGTGCAGGATGGCGTCGTCCGCATCACGCCTGACGACCTGCGGAACGCTGGCATCGACCCCAAAACCATCGATCCCCGCACCTTCGCCATGAGCAGCCAGGGCCAGCCCGTGGCCATCCGGGTGGCGGGCGAGGGGGACGGGCGTTTCGACGACGGCGACTTCATCGAATTCTTCGGCCAGAAATTCCACGGCAGCCTGCAAGACGAGAAATACACCGATGAAAACGTCTACTGGCTGACCATCGGGGACGCTCCGGGGCCGCGCATCCCCGACGTCAACGCCACGCCCAGCTTCGATCTGACCCCGCCCGCGGATTTCGCCGCGGTGGTCCACGCCGAAGAAAACAACTACTGGTACACCCAGCATCGCAAGGACCCGCCCACGAAAGAAAGCTGGTACTGGGACCAACTGCGGCCCTACGCCTCCCAGCCTGGCGTCACCCATACCTTCGCCGCGGCCGTCCCCTATCCCATCACGGACCAGTCCTTCGCCCTGACGGTGGAGGAAAACGCTCGCATGAACGTCTCGCATCGCACCACCATCGCCTTCAACGACGCGCCCCTGGTGGATGCAGCCTGGAGCGACAAACGCCGGGCCGTGTTCACAGCCACCGTGCCCGCAGGCGTGGCCGTCAGCGGGATCAACACCGTCACCATCGGCGCGCTGCTGCAACCGGGCGTGACCAGCGATTGGGTGTATGTGAACTATTGGGAACTGGCCTATCGCCGGGAATTCAGCGCCTGGCAGGGGCGGATCGATTTTCGGGCGGAGGAAGCTGGCCCGCATGAGTACGCCATCGACGGCTGGGCCGCGCCCCAGGTCGTTATCCTGGATATCAGCGATCCCTTCGCCCCGCGCCGCCTCATCGAACCCGCCACCATGGCCGGCGACACCTGGACCCTGCGCTTTCGCGTGGATGACGCCGCGGGCGACCATTTCTGGCTGCAGGAAGAAAGCGCCATTGCCGGGCCCGCGTCCATCGCCCTGCGCCCCCCTCTCGACCAACTGCGCCAGCCCGACACGGGCGCGGACGTCATCATCGTCACCGGCCAGGACTTATTCCCGGCAGCCGAACGTCTGGCGGATTGGCATCGCAGCCGGGGATACAGCTCCCGGGTGGTCTTCTTCCAAGATTTGGTGGATGAATTCAACGACGGCATCTACCATCCCCGCGCCGTGACCAACTTCCTCACCTGGACGCAAACCCAATGGCCCGACCCCAAGCCCCGTTACGTGGTCCTCTTCGGAGACGGCAACTGGAATTTCAAGGGCTATAACCCCGCCAAATACCCCATCGAACCCATCATCGTGCCGCCCTATCTGGCCTGGGAGGACCCCTGGCAGGGCGAAGTGCCCGATGACAATCGCTACGCCGACCTGGACGACGACGGGAATCCCGAACTGGCGTTGGGCCGCATTCCCGTTAACAATATGGAAGAAGCCAACGCCGTGGTTGACAAACTGACGGCTTACGACGAAAATGAGCGTTCGCAATTCTGGCAGCGCATCGCCGTATTCATCGCCGACGACGACCCTCCGGTGGGCGACTTCGCCGGGGATAGCGACTTCATCATCAACAATTATCTTCCACCCGACGTTATTCCCCAGCGCATCTATCGCAACATCACGCATTCCGACATTGCATCAGTGCGTCAGGCCATTGCAGACGCCATCAACAGCGGCACGTTCATGGTGCAATATGCGGGCCACGGCTCGCCCGACACCTGGATGAAAGGCGTGGGCTGGAGCGTCCAGGATGTGGAAAACTTATCAAACGCAGGCATGTACCCCCTGTTCAGCACCTTCAACTGCCTCGACGGCTACTTCGCCTACCCCGGGCGCCCCAGCATCGCCGAGACGACGTTGAGAAAAGCCGACGCGGGTTCCATTGCGGCCTTCTCGCCCACGGGCCTGGGCGCCACGTCCGAGCAAACCCCGTTCCGCGAAACGCTGATGGAGGTCATCTTCCAGGATGACGTCCGAACCCTGGGCGACGCCTTGCTCCTCACCAAACAGCGTTACTTCCAGCACCGCGGCAGGCACTATCTCATCGAGACCATGACGCTATTCGGCGACCCCACGCTGACGCTGCCCTCGGGCTTCTATCTGAACAACGCGTATACCCCCTTGCAGCTCAATCCCAATCCCGCGCCGCTGAACGCGCCCGCCCTGCCCAAACTCCCAGAACGCAACCCACCCCGCCAGGAACCTCTCACGCCCCCCCTGTAAATCATGACGAAACGCGCCCTGCTTCTCCTTATCCTCGTCCTCCTCATCCTTCCCGCCAGCGTCCGCGCCGCGGTCACGCTGAAATACTTCCGCACGGCTGAAGTCACCTCCTCCCAGGTCAAGCTGGAATGGGAGACCGCCACCGAACTCGATCACGCCATGTTCGTCCTCAGCCGCTCCGACGCGGAAAACGGCGATTACATCACGCTGGACACCTTCCCGGCCCAAGGTGACGCGGTTTCGGGCGCATATTACAGCTACACCGACACGGACGTCTTTCCGGGAGCCACCTACTGGTACAAACTTGAGGACATGGACACCAACGGCGTCTTGAGCCTGGCCCACGATCCCATCTCGGTGACCATTCCGCGGGAGGGAACGGCCACGGCGACGCCCACCCCCACGCTGACGCCCACCGAAATCCCTACCCTGGCTCCGGGCGAAACCCCGACCAGCACGCCCACCCCCACCGAGAC
>JALXCB010000161.1 GCA_026991225.1 Anaerolineae bacterium
GTGGGAGGGGGGGCTTGTAAGCCGAAGTTCCTTTCCACCGCGTCGTTGCCCGGATTCAGATAGTATTCCGTGCTGGTGGTGGCGGTCCAGCCATCGGGCACGACGATGAGCAGATGGTAGGTTTGCGGCGTCAGGCTGTTGAAATAATAGGCCCCCTCAGGGTTCGTCAGAGTTTCGGCCACGAGCTGGCCGGTGGTTGTTTCCAACCGAATGGTGATATCCGGAACGCCTGGCTCATCGCCATCTTGCCGCCCGTTTCCGTTGACGTCTTCGAACACGGCGCCGTAGATCCGGCCTCCTGTGGGGGTGGGCGTCGGGGTGGGCGTGGGCGTGGCTGTGGGATCGGAGACGCGATAGGCGGGGAAGTCCTGATGATCGACTTCCTGGTTGTCGTTGACGATGATATACCGGCTGCCCAACAGCGTCTCCCAGCCCGCGGGCGGGGTGACATAAAGGTTGTATGTGTCCGCCGGGATGTTGTCGAAGCGATAGAAGCCATTGTTATCGCTGACGGCCTGGGCGATGGGGTCGCCGACATGGTTTGCCAGGTAGAGGGTGAGCAGTGCGCCGGGCAGGCCGGGTTCATCGGGATCTTTGGTGAGATCGCCGTTATGGTTCTCGAAGACATAGCCGGTGATGCCGCCGTTGCCCGATCCGGGCGTGGGGGTGGGGGTGGGCGTGAGGGTGGGCGTCGCGCCCGGCGGCGTGGGGGTGGGCGTCACCTGGGGAATATCCCGCAGGCTCTGGACGTCCACGTGATGAATGTATTCATCGCCGTCCATGGCGCCGGCGTCGCTGCGGCTGTCGATGTAGAAATCATTGTCGCCGGGCAGGCGGTTGCCGAAGTAGCCGTCCGTGATGTAGAAGGTGGCCACTTTCCAGCGGTTGGTGTTGGATTTCTGCACGTAGGTTGGCTTGGGATCGGGGAGGACGCCTGTCGTGGGCAGCCCATCATCCACGGCCAGGCCCGAGTGCACATTCCAATCCCGAACCGCGTACAGGGTGGCGGCCTTCTCGCCGCTGATGGAATCGTACATCAGCCGCCAACGATCATGGCCATGGTCGAGATACGTGACGGTGATGCGAATCTCGTGGGGCTGGCTCGGATTCGCAGGCGGGGAGAGATAGCGATCGTCCACGTCGAAGAAGAAGCCGAAATTGCCTGTGGCCTGGTCGCTGCGCCGGGCCGTCCATCCCGGGTCCACGTTGGTTTGCACAGGCGCGCCTCCGGGCCGCGCCGATTCGACATGATAGAGTCCTGCACTGTTGAGAATGCTGTCGTATCCATGGGCGTTGTAATGCCAGGGCTGACTGCGCACATCGGGGTTGGATTTCATGCCGAAGTAGTGGTCGCTGGCCTGGTAGCGCGTGTCGTCGGTGACCGGGATGGTGACCCCACCGGGCGCTTCGTGGTCCTGCTTGAGGAAGTATTCGTAATTGCCCAGGGTGGGATAGTAGTAAGCCAACAAGGGGTCGGACACGTAAGGAAGATAGTAGGGGTTGCGATGCTCTCGCATTCGCGACCAGACGCTGGGAGGACGGTCGCGGCCGCCAGCGAAGCCCTTGCCCAGGTAGCGGGCGGCCCATGCCGCGATGGTGCGGTTATCGGGCGTGTCGTAGTCGTTCCAGAAGGAGGAAAGCCGAATGAAATCGGGTTTCAGGTCTACGGCTCGGGCCATGGACCAATAGAACTCATTCTCTGTGGCCATCATGTATCCATAACTCTCCAAGGCCACGGGGATGTTGTCGCCATAGAGCCGGATCTGATCGAAGATGCCGGTGTGGGCGCCGCTTCCTTCGGTGTTGTCGAAATCGGAGGTGATGTTGTTGACCGATACGCCCACATCCCTGCTGTTGGCGTAGCTGGCGATGTCACGCCGCTCTTCGGTGGAGCGATAGAACGGAGCGTTTTGCGTCAGGAGCGAAATTTGAGGTTTGCCCGCGCCCGCGGCGAAGGCGTCGTGGTAGATATCGATGACGTTCTCAACGAATCCAACCCAGTCATCGACGGAGATCTCGCGCAGCAAAGACTCGTCGTCCGAATTGTTGACGGGGATATTCTCGCCATCCTTGCCTGTGCCTATGCCCACCCAGGCGATATGATCCCGATAAGGGGAATTGAGCATGTGCTGAGCCATGGCATCGACGAATTTCTGGTATTGTTGCAGATAGTAGGGATCGGTGTACTTTGGCAGCAACCAGGGATCGCGGACGCCATCGCCATCACAATCCCGCGTATCCGGCTCATCCGCGATGACGACGGGATCATCCTCGGTGCCCTCGACGCCGTCGGGCCCCCAGCGCACGAAATAGGGTGTTTGGGCGTATCCCTGATTGAATTCGCCCGTGCAGTCATAGTATTGAGCCGTGCGCCCGTTGTATGTGGTAATGGCAATGCCCACGCCCTGATAGCCGGCATCCAGCGCTGATTGAATATAGCCGTCGAGTTTGTCGAACCGATATAATTCGGGAGCAGGGTTGAGACTGGACCAACTCCAAAACTGAAACGCGCCGACGCCGCTGTATGCGTCGGGGTTGAGCATGTTCCATTGGTTGTTGGCGATGTAGAAGCCCGTGGGGACGCCTGAAGGCGCGAGGTGGGGGCTTTCCACGCGATCGGGCTGGGGTGGCAAGGCGACGGCGGATGCGCTGAACGCCTGCCGGGCCAGGGGTGAGATGATCCCGGCCAGGAGGAAGATTGTGGTGAGGGCAATCAGAAAGAATCGTCTGTTCATAGATTGTTTGACTCCGAAATTTGTCACGTGGCGAGGTCAAAAACCACGAAGATACGACGACACGAAGGCGCGAAGGGGAAAAGTGGCAGGTGGCAGGTAGCAAGTGGCAGGTGAGAAACGTCGCTGCTAGAAGAACTTGCGACTTGCAAACCTGCGAACCTGCATTGTCTTCGTTCCTTCGAGCCTTCGTGGCAAGGCATTTTCGATGCCGAATCAGGCTACCTTAAACTGAAAGCAAATTGAAACCAAGGCTTTTGGTTTGCATTGGATCATCCATGAAAGGCGATTCTCTGGCCGCGCTGCCGCCCGCAGGTTCACCTGCGGGCTAAAAACGACGCCCATGAATGGGGCTACGGTGCATGTCGCGCGCCGCAGGAAGCCGGGTTCACCCGGCGTCGTTTCGTAGCCCGGAGCTTCAGCGCCGGGTGGCCGAGGCCGAAAACACCTGATTTCAAAATGCGTTTAGTTTAGCGGTTACGAAATTTGTCAGAAGCGTCAAAGGATGGGGGCCCGCTGAAACAGTCTCCCCTGGTGTTCGTTCGGCCACCTCTGCTCCGAGACGGACCCCCATCTGTGTGTCCAGTTTAACAGAAATTGATGAAATCGAGATGAATACGCCAAATTTTCTGAGTGAAAGTTTTGTAATCCATTTTTCTGACAAATTCGACGGCTTGATGTCAGCTTTTCGAGAAGCATGCGACAGGATTCCAGCCCAGGGGACATGTATACTATATCCAGACATCATCAATTGCAAACAACGCCTGAGAGATTTGGTGGCGTGTTTTTCTGGAGAGGGCGAGGGGAAACAGCCCGGCGTTTGGCGAGAGCGTCGGGACGGAGCCGGGCGGGGCAAGGAGGGGCGCCCCGCCCTTTTCCCTCCGGGTTTGGGCGAGAGCCTGGAGGGGTCCGGGGTCTGCGAAGGTTCGGAGACCCCGGAGTTTGCTTTTTGGGAGGCCACCCGCAGGTGAACCTGCGGGCTAAGAACGACGCCCCATGAATGGGGCTTTTCTGCCGTGGCCGCCATCAAGCCGGGTTCACCCGGCGTCGTTCCGTAGCCCGGCGGCTTCAGCGCCGGGCGGGCGTGGCCCAAAAATACCGAGTTTCAAAATGACTTCAGTTTAGTGGTTTTCGGGTGATGACCTTAGTAGTTACTTTTTGGGAAATCGTTGTGGTTTCTGGTATCATCCCTACAACATTTTCCAAACCGACCTCTCCTCGCAGGCTCCCATTACCCATCGCGGATGAATACGCCAACGGCCCGTCAACCGGACATTGCAGTGGAAATGCGGGATATCGTCAAACGATTTCCCGGTGTGGTGGCCAATGACCATGTGACTTTTATCGCGCTTCGCGGGGAAATCCATGCGCTTTTAGGGGAAAATGGCGCGGGCAAATCCACACTGATGAATGTGCTCTCCGGGCTGTATACGCCGGAAGAGGGCGAGATTTTCATCAATGGGGAAAAGGTGGTTTTTCATTCCCCGCGCGACGCCATCGCCGCGGGGGTGGGCATGGTGCATCAGCATTTTCGGCTGGTCCCCACGCTGACGGTGATCGAGAACGTCATTTTGGGGCTGGACGATCCTAAATTCCGCCTGAAGTTGGAGGGCGCGCGGGCGAAAATCCAGTCCCTTTCGGAGCAATACGGCCTGAAGATCGACCCCGACGCGTTTATCTGGCAGCTCAGCGTGGGGGAGCAGCAACGGGTGGAGATCATCAAGGCGCTCTATCGAGGCGCGCAGATCCTGATTCTGGATGAACCCACCGCAGTGCTCACGCCCCAGGAGACGGAGGAGCTGTTCAGGACCCTGCGCAGCATGGCCGAAAAGGGCCACACCATCATCTTCATCTCCCACAAGCTGGACGAGGTGATGGCCATCGCCGATCGGGTGACGGTGCTGCGACAGGGCAAGGTGGTGGCCACGGTGGCTATCGATGAGGTCAATAAGGAGAAGCTGGCGGAGATGATGGTGGGGCGGCCCGTGATCTTCCGCATCGAAAAGCCCGAGATCGAGCCGGGGGAGGAGGTGCTGCGGGTGGAGGACCTGCATGTGCGCAACGACAAAGGCCTCCCCGCGCTGCAAGGCGTGAGTTTCGTGGTGCGAGAACATGAGATCGTGGGCGTCGCCGGGGTGTCGGGCAATGGTCAGACCGAGCTGGCCGAAGCGCTGTATGGTCTGCGCCCGGTGGAGAAAGGACGCATTTTTCTCTATGGCCGGGACATTACCCAGGCCTCGACCCGAGACATCATCCGAGAAGGCGTGGCCCAAATCCCGGAAGACCGCCACAGGGAAGGGTCGGTGGGGAATATGGGGATTTCCGAAAACCTGATCATGAAGCATTATCGCCGCTCGCCCGTGTCGCGCGGGCCCCTGATCGATTGGGGGTATGTGCGCGACTTCGCCAGGAAGCTGGTGAAGCGTTTCAATATCGCCGCGCCCAGCATTCACACCAAGGCCCGGCTGCTTTCGGGCGGCAACCTGCAAAAGCTCATCCTGGCCCGGGAGCTCAGCTCCGAGCCCGGCCTGATCATCGCCATGCACCCCACCCAGGGCCTCGACGTGGGCGCCACCGAATCGGTGCGCAAACAACTTCTGGAAGAGCGCGAAAAGGGCGCGGGCATCCTCCTCATCTCGGAGGACCTGGATGAAGTCATGCAGCTTTCGGATCGCATCCTGGTCATCTACGAGGGGCAGATCATGGGCGAAACGCCCGGCGAGGGGGCGGATCGCAACGAGATCGGCCTGATGATGGCCGGAGAGAACCGTTCAGGAACTGGCGACACAAGCCTCCAGCGCAACACTTCCAACGCCTGACTATGACTCCAACGCCTTCTTCATCCTCCCATCGACTTCCCCGCCTGAGCCTGGAGCGACGGCTGACGTCGCCCTGGTGGCTGTCGTGGGTGATTCCCATCGCCTCGGTGGCCCTGGCTCTGCTGGCGGGCGCGCTGATCATCGCCTCGCAGGGGGTGAATCCCTGGGAGGCGTACCGGGCCATGTTCGAGGGCGCGTTCGGCACGGGCTACGGCGTGGCCGAAACCCTGGTCAAGGCGATTCCCCTGATGCTGGCGGGCCTGGGCGTGTCTGTGGCCTTCCGCATGAAGTTGTGGAATATCGGCGCGGAGGGGCAATTGTGGATGGGCGCGTGGGCCGCCGCGGGCGTGGGGTTGTTTCTCTACCCCGCCTGGAACCTGCCTCCCTGGCTGGCCATCCTGCTGATGATGGCTGCGGCCGTGGTCGCAGGCGGGCTGTGGGGCGCGATTCCGGGCGTGCTCAAAGGCGTGTTGCAGGTGAATGAAATCATCACCTCGCTGATGCTGAATTACGTGGCCATCTCGTGGGTGCTCTATTTCGTGGATATCCTCTGGCGCGATCCGGGCGGGCTGGGCTTTCCCAATACGGCTCCGCTGGACAAGGCCATCTGGCTGCCCAAGCTCACCTGGATTCCCTTCCTGCCCAAGGGGCACCGCGTGCACGCCGGGCTGCTCATCGCCATCCTGGCGGCGGTGTTCATCTGGTTTTTGCTGAATCGCACGAAATGGGGCTATGAGGTGCGGGTCATCGGCGAGAATCCGGAAGCGGCCCGGCATGCGGGCATGCCCATCGTGCGCAATATCATCCTGGTGATGATCCTCTCGGGCGCGCTGGCCGGTCTGGCGGGCATGGCCGAGATGGCGGGCGTGGCTCATCGGTTGCAGCGGGGCCTTTCGCCAGGCTACGGCTACACCGCCATCATCGTGGCCTGGCTGGCCAAGCTCAATCCCTTCGGTGTGCTGCTGGTGGCCGTGCTGTTCGGGGGGCTGCTGGTGGCCGGGGATCAGATCCAGCTCACCATGAATCTGCCCCGTTCCATCTCGGATATTTTGCAAGGACTCATCCTCTTCTTTGTGCTCGGCGGCGAGATCTTCGGCCGCTATCGCTTACGACTGCGCTAGCCATCATTCCCTCCTGCAATTATGGAAACAGCCTTCATCATCACCATCCTGGCAACTGCGATTCAGGCGGGCGCGCCCGTCATCTACGCCGCCGTAGGCGAGATCTTCGCGGAGCGGTCGGGCATACTCAATCTGGGCGTCGAGGGCATGATGCTGGTGGGCGCGGTGTCCGGTTTCATCGTGGCCGTCAACACCGGCAATCCCTGGGCGGGCGTGATTGCGGCCATGCTCGCGGGCGGGCTGCTCAGCCTCATCCACGCCTTCCTCACCATCACCCTGCACGCCGACCAGGTGGTCAGCGGTCTGGCTTTGACGATCTTCGGCGCGGGGCTTTCCTCCTTTTTGGGGCAGAATTATGTGGGGGTGCAGGGGCCTCAGTTCAATCCCATTCACATTCCCGTGCTCAGCGATCTGCCCATTCTGGGGCCCATCCTGTTCGATTATGACATTTTGGTATATCTGAGCGTGTTATTGATTCCGCTCTCCGCCTATTTCATCCATCACACCCGGCCCGGCCTGCATCTGCGGGCGGTGGGCGAGGACCCGGCCACCGCGGACGTGATGGGCATCAACGTGGCCCGCACCCGCTACATTTACACCTTCGTGGGCGGGGTGCTGGCGGGCCTGGGCGGCGCCACGCTTTCGCTGGCTTATACGCCCGGCTGGACCGAGGGCCTGAGCGGAGGACGAGGCTGGATCGCCATCGCTCTGGTCATCTTCGCCTTCTGGGAGCCGTGGCGGGCCATGGTGGGCGCGTATCTGTTCGGCGGCGTGCAGGCGTTGCAGTTCAATTTGCAGACCATCGGCATCACCATCCCCACCTATTTTCTGAACATGCTGCCCTATCTGTTTACGATCTTGGTGCTGGTGTTCGCCACGGGCGAGCGCATGAAGCGGCATCTGGGCGCGCCCGCGGCGCTGGGGATTCCGTACATACGCGGGGAAAGATGACAGAAAAGGCATACTGTGATAAACTGTCCTTGAAAATTGGGAACTTAATTCCCAAAATTCAAGGAAAATATCATGATTTTGCGATCACATTATTTACACAAGCTGGAAAAAGCCATTAATCGCGCGCCCATTGTTTCAATCTTGGGGCCGCGCCAGGTGGGAAAAACGACTCTGGCCAGGCAGTTTGTTGGCGAGCGTGACGCAGTCTTCTTTGATCTGGAACTGGAGTCAGATCGCTTGCGCCTTGCGAATCCGGAGCTCGTTTTGGGATCGGCGCGGGGCATCGTCGTAATCGATGAAATTCAGGTGATGCCGAACTTATTTCAAACATTGCGGGTTTTGGTGGATCGCCCGAACAGCGCTCGTTACCTGATTTTGGGAAGCGCCTCGCCCGATATCATTCGCGGCGCGTCTGAGACGCTGGCCGGGCGCGTCGAGTTTGTGGAGCTGATGGGGTTCGGACTAGAAGAAATCGGTGCAGGAGAATGGCGTAAATTGTGGCTGCGTGGGGGCTTTCCGCGTTCATTCCTGGCAAAATCGGAAGAGGATAGCTATAGTTGGCGCGAGAATTTTCTGCGGACGTTTCTCGAACGGGATCTGCCGCAATTGGGCATCTTTATTCCTCCCGTCACTTTGCAGCGGTTTTGGCGAATGCTGGCGCATTATCACGGGCAATACTTCAATGCCTCGGAACTGGCGCGGGGAATGGCATTATCCAATAAAACCATTCGTTCATATCTTGATATTTTAACTGGAGTGATGGTGGTACGGCAGCTTCAGCCATGGTTTATCAATATCAAAAAACGACAGGTCAGATCTCCCAAGGTTTACATTAGAGATACCGGTTTGCTGCACGCGCTGTTGCAGATACGAGACGAAGATGTTTTATGGGGGCACCCAGTCGTGGGAGCGTCATGGGAGGGCTTCGTTATCGAAGAATTGCACAAACTTCTGCGTCCCTATGGTTCTTATTTTTGGGCGACGCAAGCAGGAGCGGAACTGGATTTACTTTTCGCCTATCACGGCCGCAATTTTGGCGTCGAAGTCAAATTTACAGAAGCACCCGCCACGACCAAATCCATGCACATTGTCATCGATGACCTGAATCTAAGCCATCTGTGGGTCATTCACCCTGGCCCGCACACTTATCCCATGACGGAAAGCATCTCCGCCCTTTCCATCAATGATCTGCTCACCCTGCCCGGGTTGGTGGATGCACAGAGTCGGAGGTAGTCTCTTGTCCTTGAACAACGATTTGGCGCATCCCCTCCACGCCTTCGCCCGGGCCATGCCCAAGGTGGAGCTGCACCTGCATCTGGAGGGCAGCATCACGCCCGAGACCGCGCTGGCCCTGGCCCGACGTCACGGCGCGACCCTGCCCGCGGATGACCCCGCGGGCCTGCAAGACTGGTTCCGCTTTCGCGACTTCCGCCACTTCGTCGAGGTCTATCTGGCCCTCTCCGACCTGCTGCGCGCACCCGACGACTTCCGTTTCATCGTGGTTGAGTTGGCCCGCGAGCTGGCCCGACAGAACGTCCGCTACGCGGAAGTCACCTTCACGGCCTACACGCACCTGTGGCAGGGCAAGGGCCTCACGCCCGACGACCTCATCGCCGGGCTGGATGCAGGGCGGGCGGAGGCGAGCGAGCGGTTTGGGGTGGAGCTGGCCTGGATCATCGACATCCCCCGCAATCTCAGCTTCGACCCGCAGACCGGGCGCTACACGGGCGCGGCCAGCGATCCCACCGTGGAGATGGCCCTGGCCTGGAAGGATCGAGGCGTGGTGGCGTTGGGGCTGGGCGGCTATGAGATCGGCGCGCCGCCCGAACCCTTCGCCCCCGCGTTCGACCGGGCCCGCGCGGGCGGCCTGCACAGCGTTCCCCATGCCGGGGAGCATGTGGGCCCTGAGGGCGTGTGGGGCGCGATCCGGGCGCTGAGGGCGGAGCGCATCGGGCATGGCGTGCGGGCCATCGAGGACCCGGAGTTGGTGGGGTATCTGGTCGAGCATCAAATCCCGCTGGAGCTCAACCCCACGTCCAACATCCGGCTAGGCGTCTATCCTGATTACGCGTCCCATCCCTTGCCGCGATTCTGGGACGCGGGCGCATACGTGACCGTGAACAGCGACGATCCGCCCCTGTTCAACACCACGCTCAATCAAGAGTATCATGCGCTGGTGGATGCGTTCGGGTTTGGCGTGGAGGACCTGGAGCGGGTATCATTGAATGCCTTGCGGGCGAGTTTTCTGCCCGAAGCCCGAAAAGCTGGCCTGGAAGCCGAATTCCGGGCGGCCTTCCGCCATCTGCGGTCCGATTTGGGACTGCTTTGAATAGGATCAGGGAACGCAGATGACGCAGATTGAAATGGATGGACGCAGATAAAAAGAAAAAATCTGTGAAAATCATCTGTGGAAATCTGCGTTGCGAAGCATCCGCGTGATCAGCGTTCTCATTTTCCGTCCGTATCACCGAACTTTCGCTCGCCTCACTGATTACTGATTACTGTTTACTGACACCATGCCCATTTCCCTCCATCCCGCCTCCGAGTTCACTACGGACCAGCTCACGGCGCTGCTCAACGCCAGCTACGACGACTACGCCACGCCCATCCGTTTTCGGCCCGACCAGTTCGATTTCTTCGTCCGCGCCCACGATATCCTGCTGGACCAATCGCTGGCGGTCCGGGATGAGGATGATCTCATCGGCATCGTGCTGCTGGGGCGTCGCGGCGTGCGGGGCTGGGTGGCGGGCCTGGGCGTGGAACCGACGCGCCGGGGGCAGGGCGTGGCGCGGGCGTTGATGACGGGCGTCATGGAAAACGCGCGGCGATTGGGACTGGAGCGCCTGCAACTGGAGGTGCTGAGCGACAACGCCCGCGCCCGTCAGCTTTATGAGGATTTGGGCTGGCGATTGGGCCGGGAGCTGTTGGTGTGGGAGCGGGATGAGGAGCAAGGCCCGCTGCCCATCCATCGCGAGCGGGCGGTGGCGATGGCCCCACGCGAACTTCTGGAAGCGCATTTCGACGCCTGGCATGAGGTCCGCCCCACCTGGCAGCGGGAGAAGGCCACTCTGCTGCATTACGCGGATGCAGGCATGAAGGGCTGGGCCATCGTGCGGGATGGGCGGCCCGTGGCTTATGTGCTGGGCTTCCCTCCCCGCGAAGGGCGGATGCATCTGCTGGACGTGGCCGTCGACCCGGCGGTGGGCTACAAAAGCGCGGGCCGGGCCATGATTCAAAACCTGCATGGCATGTTCAAAACCACGACCCAGCTTCCCAACGAGCCGGTGGAGTCCAAACTCAACTTTCTGTTCGCAGCCATGGCCTATCATGTGGTGTTGCGCCAGCACGAAATGACGTTCGACTTGTAATGAAATCGCTGTTGGGTGCATCTAAGTATGCAAGCCATCCCTAAATCATCGTAACTACTAAGGTCGTCACCCGAAAACCACTAAGAATACCAAGACACAAAGGCACAAAGGGTAATTTATACATTTTTTTCTTTGTGTCCTTTGTGGTTTGTTAACCGGGATAGGTTAGCAGTTACGAATCATTCCATACCCAGAAAGGAGTTATCGACTGATGACCAAGAAAGTGACATTGCGCTGGACGAAAGACCGCGAATTCATCGCTTATGACAATGACGGCGGCGGCGCTGTGGGGGTCACCGGCCCGAACCCGCCGGGCAAATCCATGGGCGCCAGCCATCTGTTGCTGGCTGCGCTGGGCGGCTGCATGGGCACGACCATCATCGCCGTGATGCACAAACGCCGTCTGAATATCGAATTCTTCGAGATCGAGGTCACGGGCGAACATATCGATCAATGGCCCATGACCTTCACCCACTATCATCTCGTCTATCGCATCAAAGGCGAAGGCGTGACAGACAAAATCATGGAGACGGCCATTTATCTGGCCCACGAGCGCTATTGCACCGTCTCCAGCTCCACCTCGGGCACGAAAAGCTACGAGTATGAGATCCTGCCTGTCGATGCGCCTGTGCCCGCATAGTTTGTCCCGATTTCTATATCGTGAAGACCGGATCGCCGTCATGGCCGAATCCGGTCTTTTTGTTTTGGGTGTGTCCTTTTCGGCCTCGGCCACCCGGAGCTGAAGCTCCGGGCTACGAAACGACGCCGGGTGAACCCGGCTTCCTGCGGCGCGCGACATGCGCCGAGCCCCATTTATGGGGCGTCGTTTTTAGCCCGCAGGTT
>JALXCB010000162.1 GCA_026991225.1 Anaerolineae bacterium
GCGTAGCGCCCCCGCATGGGGGGTGGCAGGGGGGTGTCCCCCCTGCACAGTGCTTCGCCGACTGAAGTCGGGCTCTGCGGGCCTGCGGCCGGTGGACGGCCTGCGCCGTCCAGTCATCCGATTGAGGGTGGTCGATTGTTGGAGCAAGGCCCGCGCTCACCTGCGCCCGCCCGGAGCTGAAGCCTCCGGGCTACGGAACGGCGGCCCGTGGAGGTCAGAGAGCCAGAGAGCCAGAGGGCCAGAGCGCCAGAGGTCAGAGCGGCAGAGGCCAGAACGCCCCCTCGCGCCTTCGCCCGCTCGCCCTTTTGCCGCTCGCCCATCCGTCGCCTCGCGCTCGCCCGTCCCGCCCGGAGCTGAAGCCTCCGGGCTACGGAACGGCGGCCCGTGAACGGGCCTGTTGCGCCCGGCCCATCCCTCTGCTACAATCTCCCCAATCCCAATCCTCAATCCCAATCTTTCCCCGCACCTTCCCAATTTCAGAGAGCCAGAGGCCAGAGCGGCAGAGGCCAGAAAGCCCCTTCGCGCTTTCGCCTCCTCGCCCATTCGCCACCCCCCACCCTCGCCCGCTTCATCCAGCCCGACACCCTCGTGCCGGACCCGGGCGACCCCCAGAGCCTGAACCGGTACAGCTACGCCGCGAATAATCCGGTGAAATACGTAGATCCGACGGGACATTGTGAAGAAACGGGTGATGAGGCGTGCTGGGGCGTCTATGAACAAATCATCGAGGCTTGCCCTGAATGTGCCACGCTCACTCGGGCTGGCAGACTGGCGGATAGAAGATTGGACCAGGAAAGCATTTTCTATCTGCGACATATCCTTCGAAGCGTACAAAGCGGTTGGACCCCTTCTGGCCCCAAGCCGTTCGTCTCCGGCGTCTCACTAAATGGTGGATTGTTGAGGCATGGCATCATCGGTGCAGAAAAGTTGACCAACCCCCGGAATGACAAGACCACTTATTTCGTTTACGCTGGACAGGGTATGGGGATTGGAGGGGGAGGATCAATGGCGCTTTATACGGGAGATGTGGAAGGTCTTGAAGATGACAATTTGGCGTACTCGGGCAACTTTGTGACCACCTATGTCACTGCGGCGGAGGTGCTTGGGGCAACAACGACGTACGCTTACGCATTAACTGATAATCCTTTACAGCCCGAGCAGCCTCATGTATTTGCAGCTGGTGCGGTAGTGGGTGAGCAGGTTGACGCTGGCGTAACTTTGACGGAGTATGTTCCGATCCTGACAATCGATCAAGATGGCAGTAAGACCTGGAACATTGACAATTATCTCTTCGATCCGGAATTTACGCATCGCGGGATAGGTGGAAAAACATTTTTCAATGCTTATGGCCATTCGCTGACCAAAGTATGGAGGTTTCTCGGTGGAAATTAGCAAACGCCATAAAATTTATCTACTCATCATTTTCACGCTGGCGGTGGCGTTGACTGTGCGATGGCTGTATTTTCATAACAAGTGGCGCACCGTCGCGATGAAAAAAGAGCAATATGAAATCAGCTATCCTGCGGATTGGTTTGACAGCACTCATGAAGCTATTCGAGGGCCGGTGGGCAAGTGGATCAGCCTGGAAGTCACCAATTTCCCCTTTGTGAACAGCATGATGATTCGGGTTTATAATGACTTCAAGTCTCCGACGACAGATGATGCTGAACATTGGGCGATAAGGATTATCGAGAAGGATGGATGCAAGACATGGTCACAACCCCGGGAAGTTCACATATCGTCAGCAATCTCGCCAGGAGTCATGGTGATGTGCGTCGATAATGTGAACTATCATCGTAAGATAGTCGCTTTCACACATAACGATCATGTTTATGCAGTTGAGTTATTGACATTCAAAAGTCGCTGGGAAAAAGGAAACCGTATCTTTGAAAAGGTGCTGAAATCATTTAGGTTGTTGGAGTGAGGGAAGTTATGCTGGTCAGGACGCCGCTCGCCAACTCTTTCGACTTTGCTCAGGACAAGCTACGCAGACAGTTTCGTGTGTATTCGAACGTTTCATTGCGCTCGCCCGCTTCATCCAGCCGGTGTGGCCTCCTTCTGCACTGCGCCCGCCCGGAGAGGATGCTCCCTCTCGGCTTCTCTCGCGAGTACGTCGAATGAATTCAGGTCTGAGGGCGTTCCGCTGCATGTCCCCCTGCGGGGACATGTTTTCGCCCGGTTGGACCTGTCTGCGCAGGCAGACAGGCGGCCAAAGGTCCCTAGCCCCGACTTCAAGTCGGCGGGGTCAAGGCCCCCATGCAACCGGCTTGAGGTTTGCCAACAGTATCGTTCACCCGCGGGCGGCGGCGCGGCCAGAGAATCGTCTTTCATTGATGATCCAATGCGAACCAAAAGCCTTGGTTTCAATTTGCTTTCAGTTTAGAGGATCCCGTCTCGCGGCGCCCGGGACGCCGCCCATCATTCACTCACCAACGCAAGCAGCTCCAACGCGTTGGGGATGGCTGCGCCCTCGGCCGTGTTGTTGAAGATGCACCACACAGGCCCGTTCGTCTCCCAGCCCCGCAGCTTCTCCGCCAGGGATGCGAGGAAAGCCTGGTCGTAGGATGAGCGATAGACGTTGGGGGAGCCGTGCAGTCGCACGTAGGTCAGGCCCGGCCAGCCGCCCGGATTGAAGCCGCCGGGCGCGGGCGAGGGGTCAGCAGCCACGCGGGCGATGTGGAATTCGTGCAGCAACACGTCGGCCTCCTCCGCGAACCAGCTCGCGTTCCGGGGTTCGCACGCCACATGGCCCTGGTAGCGCTCTCGCAACGCCGTCAGGAAAGACGCCACCAGGTCGGGATCGAAGGCCAGGCCCGGTGGAAGCTGCAATAGCAGCACGCCCAGCTTCTCACCCAGCTCCAGCACGCTGGGCAGGAATTCGTCCAGCAGCTCGGGCTGACGCAGGCGCTTGTAGTGGGTGATGCTGCGGTGGACTTTCACCGCGAAGCGGAAATGGGCAGGCGTGGACGCAGCCCAGCGGGCGTAGGTCGCGGGCTTGTGATGGCGGTAGAAGGAGGAGTTGATCTCCACCGCGGGGAAGACGCGGGCGTAGCGTTCCAGGTGCGAGCCCTCCGCCGGAAAGGCGTGAGCATGCGCCCAGGGAATGGACCAGCCTGCACAGCCGATATAGATCATTGTGAAAATCGTCTTGCCGAGGTTTGCGAAAGATAGCCAGGCCGACGTTGTCTTAGAGGCTGTTATACACTTTGGCTTCGGCAAAGCTCAGAATCATCGCATTGGGAGTTGGAATTCGCCGCTGATTACCCGGATGCAACGGATTTTCGCGGATTTTTTCAAAAGGATGCCATTCTTCATTCTTATTTCAGTGAAAATCCGTGCTTATCTGTCGCATCAGCGTCATCCGCGGCGAATTGAGCCGTACACGATGCGACACATCGCGTGCAATCGACGGGAAGTTCATAACAGGTTCTAGCACATTTTATCAGAACTGGCGGGCAACGCCTACCTCTTCCCAGCTACTGGGTGCGTCCCAAATTATTGGCGCGTTGCGCCTGGCGCCCCGGAGGTGAATCTCCGGGCTGGAAACGACGCCCCCTCAAGGGGGCTTTCAAGCTGGCACGCGTCAAAAACCGGGTTCACCCGGCGTGGTTTTGTAGCCCGGCGCTTCAGCGCCGGATGGAGCCCGCATGACCGAATTCCTGACGACAACGCGATTTGCCAAAATTTTAGGACGCGCCTCCAGCTATTTCCCCGCATTTGGATAGAACAACTGCTGCCCGTATTTGTCCTTGCCGAATTCGGCGATAAGGGCCTGGGTCTCGGGGTTGGTGATCCAATCCACGAAAGCCATGGCCGCCGCGAATTTATCCTGATGGGCCTCGTCCTGGGCGATGGGCAGCACGCCGTACTGGTTGAAGAGGATGGGGTCGCCCTCCACCAGAATGTCCAGGTCGAGGCCGTCGCGGCGGGAAAGATAGGTGGCCCGATCGCTGAGCGTATAGGCCCGCAGTTCGCTGGCCATGGTCAGCACCGCGCCCATGCCCTGGCCCGCGCTGAGATACCAGTCCCCTTCTGGTTTCACGCCCGCCTTCTCCCAAATGCCCAGCTCCTTGATATGCGTGCCCGATTCATCGCCGCGGGAGATGAATGGAGCCCAGGCATCCGCGATCTTTTTGAACGCGGCGGCCGCGTCGGTCATGCCGCGAATCCCTGCCGGGTCGTCGGGCGGGCCCACAATGACGAAATCGTTGTACATGACATCCTTGCGGAAGGGGGCGTAGCCCTCGGCTACGAATTTCTCCTCCCGGCTTTTGGCGTGCACCAGCAACACGACTGCATCTTTGGCTTCGCCCAGTTTCAGGGCCTGGCCCGTGCCCACGGCCACCACGTCCACCTTGATGCCCGTTTTGGCTTCGAAATCGGGCAGGATGGCGTCCAGCAGGCCACTGTCGTAGGTGCTGGTGGTGGTGGCGAGCACCAGCTCTTTGGCGGGCTTGACTTGACGGGTCTTTTCGCCCCCCGACTGGCTGCATCCGGCCAGGGAAATCGCCAGGATCAGCGCCAACGCCAGAAAAACGATATGTCGAACGGGCATATCGCCGGGTAAAAAAATACGATGATGCTTCATGATTCGATGCTTCAGGTTTTGGGCTCCTCCAACGCCCGCGCCAGCTTATGCAGATGCGCTGTCCCCTGTTCCTGGGCGCAAACGTCGATAGCAGCGAATAGCTCACGCAGGCGTTCGATCAGGATGCAAGCTTCGGATGTCAATTGCGCCCCGCCGCCGCCGCGTCCCCCCACCGTGGTTTGCACCAGGGGGAATCCCAGCCGCTCCTCCATCTCATGGATGCGCTGCCAGGCCAGGCGATACTGGATATTCATGGCCTTGGCCGCGGCGCTGATGGAACCTTCTCGACCCACGGCCTCCAGCAGCTCCATGCGCCAGCGGCTGAGCGCGACATCCCCCTCCTCGGTTTCGAGCCAGACGTTCGCGTGGATGGTAAGCGGCGGGAGGGGCATGGTGGCAGTCAGGCGGTTTGGGCCAGATGCTCATCGCTGGACCAGGGAAGGGGCTGGCCCTGGTCGTTGAGCAGCAGCGGGCGGGTTCCTTGAAGGATGTTTTCAGCGTTGACGACGCATTTGGCCACGTCGTCCCGGCCCGGAATTTCGTACATGACGTCCAACAGCACGCTCTCGACGATGGTCCGCAGGCCGCGGGCGCCCGTTTTGTGGGCCATGGCCTGTTTGGCCACGGCGCGCAGGGCCTCGGGCGTGAATACCAACTCTACGCCATCCAGGGCCAGCAGACGTTGGTACTGGCGCACCACCGCGTTCTTGGGCTGGGTGAGAATGGCGATGAGGGATTCCTCATCCAATGGCTGAAGGTTGACCACCACGGGCAGACGCCCCACGAATTCGGGAATGAGTCCGAAGGCCAGCAGGTCTTCGGGGCTGACTTTGGCCAGGAGTTCGGTGCGGCGTTTCTCCAGCGCGGCTTTCTCCATGGGCGCGCCGCCGAAGCCCAGGCGACCTTCTGCGCCCACGCGTTTGGCGATGATCTCCTCGATGCCCGCGAACGCGCCGCCGGCGATGAAGAGGATATTGCTGGTGTTGATGGAAATGAGATCCTGCTGGGGATGCTTGCGTCCGCCCTGGGGCGGCACATTCGCCACCGTGCCCTCGATGATCTTCAGCAGGGCCTGCTGCACCCCTTCGCCCGACACATCCCGGGTGATGGAGGGGTTGCCGCCCGATTTGCGGGCGATCTTGTCGATCTCATCGATGTAGATGATGCCGATCTCGGCCCGCTCCACTTCCCAATCCGCGGCCTGAAGCAGCCGCACCAGGATGTTTTCCACATCGTCGCCCACGTAGCCCGCCTCGGTGAGGCTGGTGGCGTCGGCGATGGTGAAGGGCACGTCGAGGATGCGGGCCAGGGTTTGGGCCAGGAGGGTCTTGCCGCTGCCTGTCGGGCCCAGCAGCAGGATATTGCTCTTCTGCAATTCCACCTCGTCGGTCTCCTGGCCCCAGATGATGCGCTTGTAGTGATTGTACACTGCCACCGAGAGCACTTTTTTGGCTCGATCCTGGCCGATGACGTAGTCATCCAGCCGCCGCACCAGTTCCTGGGGCGACAACACCCGGTCCATGCTCAGGTTGAGCGCGGGCTTCTTCTGGGCCGAAGGCGTGACGCCCTCTTCTTCCAGGATTTCGACGCAGAGGCCCACGCATTCATCGCAGATATTGACGCCATCGGGCCCGGCGATAAGGCGCTGCACCTCGTCTTCGGAGCGGTGGCAGAAAGAGCAGTAATGGGTCATGGTCAGTTTTCTTCGCGCTTCTCCAGCATGGGATCGGGCTCGCCGAAGATGTGGTCGATGATGCCGTATTCCAGCGCTTCCTGGGGATGCATATAGTGGTCGCGATCGAAGTCGGCTTCGATGCGCTCCATGGGCTGGCCGGTATGTTTGGACAGGATGTAGAAGTTGGCGTTCTGCAGGCGCTCAAGCTCCTTGAACTGGATGCGCACGTCGGGCGTGTAGCCCTGGGCGCCGCCGCCCGCAGGGTGCATGTGAATCGTGCTGTGGGGCAGGGCGTAACGCTTGCCCTTTTCGCCCGCGGCCAGCAAAATCGTGGCCATGCTGGCGGTGATGCCCACGGCCCAGGTGGAGACCGGGGCCTGAATCATCTGCATGGTGTCATAGATGGCCAGCCCGGCGTAAACATGCCCGCCGGGGGAGTTGATATAAAGCTGGATGTCCCGTTCGGGGTCCACATGGTTGAGGTAGAGCATCTGGGCGATGATGCTGTTGGCCACCTGGTCATTGATAGGCGTGCCCAGGAAGATGATCCGTTCCTTGAGCAGCAGGGAGTAAATATCCATGGCGCGTTCGCCACGCCCCGTCTGCTCGATGACCATGGGGATGAGGGAATGGGGGAGGGTGGGGGTGGAGTTGATCATAGTTGGTTTATCTGTATCCGTATTGGGTGTTTTGTGAGACTGAGCCAGGATGGTGGAAAGTGTTCAGTATTCCGTTCCAGGACGGTTATTTTGCGGATCATGCTTTTTCGCTGACTCACTCGACTGAACACTGAGCACTTCGACAATGTCGCATTTCCCGGCCACGCCCGGAGCTGAAGCTCCGGGCTACGAAACGACGCCGGGTGAACCCGGCTTTTGGCGCACGCGACCCGCCAAAAGCCCCGTTCACGGGGCGTGGTTGCTAGCCCGCAGGTTCACCTGCGGGCGTCCGAGCGCGAATATGACATTGTCAGGATACTTATTCCTCTTCCTCCGAAGCTTCTTCGGTTTCCTCGGCTTCTTCGGCTTCTTCGACCTCTTCGCCTTCTTCAGGCTCTACTTCTTTCACTTCTTCCACCGCGGGCGCTTCCATGACGGGATGCTGGCCCGGTTCGGGGACGTCCTCGCCCTTGGCGATGGCCTCCAACAGCTCGAACGCCTTCTTGCGCAGAATAAGCTGTCGGATGAACGCTCGATACCCTTCATTCTTCTTCAATTCTTCGATCAGGGAATCCGTCTGCTCAGGTTCCAGGCCCGCGTCGCGAAGATACTGCTCCATCTCATAGTCGCTGACCTCGAACTGCTCCCGCTCGGCGATGGCGTCCAGCAGCAGACGCTCCTCCAGCCGACTGCGGGCGTCGGGCTCCAGCTCCTTGCGATATTCCTCGATGGTTTTGCCCTGCAGGTCGAGAAGCTGCTGGGTGGATTCGAAACCATACGCCTTATAAATGTCCTCGCGTTCCTTTTCCAGCTCCTCGATTTCGCGGGCCAGCGTGGCGGGCGCATAGCGTATGGTCGCGCCTTCTTTCAACTTTTCGAGCAACTCGGACTCGAATTTTCGCTCCGCTTCGCTCTGCAGATGCTCACGCGCGCCTTTCTCCACAGCGTCCTTGAACGCGTCCACGGTCTCGAATTCGGTGTTCTCGGCCACCAGCTCATCGGTGAGTTCGGGCAATTCCTCTGCTTTGACGCCCTTCACTTCCACCTCGAATTCCGCGGTCTTGCCCGCCCAGGGCGACCCGTCATCCTCGGGGAAGTCGATGGTGAACGTCTTTTTCTCGCCCGGCTTCATGCCCACGATGGCCGCGTCGAATTCGGGCGACAGGGTGGGATCGTCGTCGTCGGGGATGAACTCCCACTCATCTTGCTCGATCTCCGTTTCGCCATCCACGGTCATCTTGATGCTCATGGTGACGAGATCGCCGTACTGCACCGGGCGCTCCACCGGCTGCCACACCTTGTTGCGTTCCAGCAGATGATGAAGCTCCTCATCCACCAGCTTGAGGACGTCCGCCTCGTCCACGGGCTCGATGGGCACGCGAATGGCGCGGTAGTCGCCCGGATCCACCTCAGGCTTCAGGGGGACGACGAATTCATAGGTGAGGGGATCGTGCTCGATGTGACGCAAGTAAGCGCCTGGGACGATCTTATCCTCATCGATGGTCTCGATGGCTTCCTTGAACACATCCTCGGCCATATCCTCGGCCACTTCTTGTATCAGATAGTCGCGGCCGAGGCGGGCGATGATGATGTTGGCGGGCGCTTTGCCGGGCCGAAAGCCGGGGATGCGCACCTTGCGGCCTAGCTTCTTGGCCAGCTTGCGCAGTTCCGCATCCACGCGGTCTTGGGGAACCTCCACCTTCAGGAGGAGTTCGTTGGAATCTTCGAGGATTTGTTGGGTGATATTGAGTTCAGACATGGAGGACCTTGATAAGTTTGTGAAATAAGATTTTGTTTGTAACTACTAAGGTGTCGCCACCACTTTTTGCCACGAAGACACGAAGAAAAGCGAAGGCACGACGTATTTTTCTTCATTTTTCCTTCGTGTCT
The DNA here is from genome assembly GCA_026991225.1 of Anaerolineae bacterium. Taxonomy (GTDB): domain Bacteria; phylum Chloroflexota; class Anaerolineae; order J102; family J102; genus M2005. The sequence goes on from JALXCB010000162.1 coordinate 8,813, forward strand.
TCGAAAAACTTCGAGCCTTCGTGGCTTTTGGCGGCCTTAAGTCAAGTACGTTAGCAGTTACTTTTGTTTTTGGGTTCGATGACGTGGTTTCGATTTGGTTACATGCGAAGCAAAAGTAACGTTGCGTCGGTTTGCAAAAGTAACTCGAAGCCCATGTTGAGCGAGTCTGCCACGGACGTAATGCGTAATCCGTAATCCGTGAGATCGTTACGCATCACGCATTACGCATTACGTGCTTGGCTTCCCGCGCCCACCTGGCCGCGAGGCGTTTTTATCGGTATCGGCGCGCTGCCGCGCGTGGTGCCTGCTTTGAAAATAAAGTGTTCAGTAATCAGTCATCCGTGGAAATCTGCGAAGCATCTGCGGGTATCTGCGTTCCCATTTTCCTCGGTATCGGCGCGGGCTCGCCCGCCGTCGGACTGCTTTCAAGCAGCCTGACATTGCATTGTAGCACAGAACGAGATAAAGCTGGAAAGACGGGACCCTTTGCTGATGTCTTTTTGGCCTCTTCATGTAACTGCTAACGTACCCCGGTTAACAAACCACAAAGGACACAAAGGCACTAAGAACACGAAGAAAAAATGGATAATTTCCCCTTTGTGCCTTTGTGTCTTCGTGTGCTTAGTGGTTTTCGGGTGACGACCTTAGTAGTTACCTCTTCATGCGATATAATAGAGTACGTGGTTCCTGATTGCCTCCACCGAAAAAGCTTTGTCTCCCGCCAAGTCGCCAACTGAACATGGAGCGCTCCTGAACGCCATGCCCGACCGCATCATCGATCTCTCCCCCACCATCTCGCCCGACCTGCCCGTCTGGCCCGGCGACCCGCGCGTCACCTTGCGCCAGCCCTACCATCTCGCCCGCGGCGACGACTTCACCCTCACCGAGCTGGTCATGAGCGCCCACGCGGGCGCGCACGTGGACGCGCCCGCGCATTATGTGCGCGGGGGCGCGGGCGTGGACCGTCTGCCCCTGGACGCGTTGGTCGGGCCAGCGAGGGTGGTCGATACGGGCGACGCGGAAGGCGTCACCGCCGCCGTCCTGGCCGGGCTCAGCATCCCGCCCGGAACCGAACGGCTGCTTCTTCGCACGAGGAACTCCACTCGCGGCCTCATGCGTTTGCCAGAATTCCAGACGGATTTCGCAGCTCTGGCCGCGGATGGGGCGCAGTGGTTGGTCGATCAGGGCGTGCGGCTGGTGGGCATCGATTACTTTTCCATCGCCCCTTACGACGATCTGGCGCCCACCCATCGCATCCTGCTGGAAGCGGGCGTGGTCATCGTCGAAGGGTTGGATATGATCGACGTGAGACCGGGCGAGTATGTGTTCGTCTGCCTTCCCCTGAAGCTGAAGGGCGCGGACGGCGCGCCTGCACGGGCGATTTTGCTTTGAATAGGGAACGCAGATGACGCAGATTGAAACGGATGAATGCAGATAAAAAGAAGAATCTGCGAAAATCAGCGTTGCATCCGCGTTATCTGCGTTCTATCCACCGCCGCCGCTTCTCCTCATCGGGCAGGCGCAGGAAATCCAGGCCCTGGCGACGGGCTTCCTCCTCCAGCGCCATCAGCATGTCCCGCAATTGTCGAGTGACCGCGCGCAGGGCGGCTTCGGCGTCCATGCCCGCGGCCTCGGCCTGCTCTGCCAGCCGCAGCAACGCCCAACCCAGTTCTTCTTCCGACCATCCCCCTGATTCGGGCAGGGGATAGCCCACCCGGGCCAGGCGGGAGACCGTGGTTTGGGCCCGCGACAGCGCGGGCAGGGCCGCAGGAATGCCATCCAGCAGGGTCTTCTTCTTTTCCCGCTCGCCGTTCTCCTCCCGCTCCTGCTGCTTGATGGCCTCCCAGTTCCGGGCGACCTCCTCCGCATCCTGCACGTTCACATCCCCGAATACGTGAGGATGCCGGCGGATGAGCTTGTCCACCACATGGCCGATGACATCCGCCAGCTTGAACTCCCCCTCCTCCGTGGCGATCTGCACGTGAAGCGCCACCTGGATGAGCAGGTCGCCCAGCTCTTCCTTGAGCGCGTCGGGGTCGTCCGCATCCAGCGCATCCAGAACCTCGTAAGTCTCTTCCAGCAGATAGGGACGCAGGGTCTGGTGGGTCTGTTTGCGGTCCCAGGGGCAGCCGTCGGGCGCGCGCAGGTGGGCGATGATCTCCTGCAGGTCTTCATAGGTGGCGGCCCGGGCCAGGGGCGGCACCCACAGGGTGGTCATGTCATCCAGATCGTCGCGTCGGTCGAGTTCGTAGAGAGGGAGCGTCCGCAGACGCAACGCGTCCGACCCCGCGCCCGAGATCAGCGTCACCGGATGGTCGTCGGGGTAGGCGTTCATCAGCGTGAGCTTCACGTCCCCGGCCAGGAGACGGCCGTAAAGCTGGGGGACGAGCAGGCCCATGCCCAGGGAGCCGGGCGGATGGTGCATCTCGGCCAGGCGTTGGGCGTCGATGATCTGCAGGCCGTGGATGGGGTCTGCGTTCAGCGCCGCGAAGGCAGGCTCCAGAAAGCTGACCGCGGGGTGGATGGCGACAGGGAGGCCCTGGGCTTCGGCCCGCTGGCGGATGAGCGCGGGCGTGCGTTCGGCCACCGTGGGGTCGCCGGGCACGGCGTAGACGATGTCGCCCGCGGCGGCCCGGGCCACGATATCCTCGGCGATGGCCGCGTAGACCGCGTCGAAGTCGTCGTGGGTTTCGTAGAGCGCGTCGTAGCTGTGAACGACGGTGTAGCGGGTGATTTCGGGAATGGCGGGGTGCTCGCGGGTGCGCACCCAGATCTCAGGCGCCTGGGTGATGATCTCCCACGCCCGCCGGGTGATGAGTCCGGGATCGCCCGGACCGAGACCGATGATGTGGATCATGGGGGAAGTTTAACACGCGCCTCCAAAAAGGGAGAAAAAACTTGACAAATTCGTCGTTCCTGCTATAATACATACTTGCCAATGCGGGGTGGAGCAGAGGTAGCTCGTCGGGCTCATAACCCGAAGGTCACAGGTTCGAATCCTGTCCCCGCTACCAAAAAGCCCCGGTTCGCGCCGGGGCTTCATCTTGGCGACGTAGCTCAGGAGGCAGAGCAAGCGGCTCATAATCGCTGAGTCGGTGGTTCGAGTCCACCCGTCGCCACCAAAGCAAACGCTCCCAGCTTGAATGCCGGGAGCGTTTTTTGTTGGATATGGTTCGGACTGGCTCCAGAACCTGTTATGAACTTATCGCCAATTTTTGGCGTGATTTTGTGGATGACGTGCGTTTTAATTCGCCACGGATGATGCTGATGCGACGGATCAACACGGATTTTTACGGAAAAAGAAGGCATTCTTTTGAAAAAATCCGCGGAAATCCGCTTTATCCGCGTTATCTGCGGCGAATTTTAACCTCCGATGCGGCGATCCTGACCTTTGAGTGACCTTTGAGGGCGGCAAAATGCATAACAGCCTCTAGCGAGTGACGGGCGCGCCATATTCCCGCATCAGTTCGTTGTAGCGCATGCGGGCGCCGACGTCGGGCAAGGCCGCGGAGGCGTCCAGCACCTTGCCCTCGACGCGGAAGACGAGGATGCCGAAGGCTGCCAGCACCTCTTCGGGCTCGAAGTTGCAGTGGCCGTAGCGGGCGATGGGGATGTTGATGTGCTGGAAGGCTGCGCCGTGGGCCATCACCTTCTGGCGATAGAGCGGCTCATGCCAGTAGGGGACGATGGGGTCCAGCAGGGTGTGCATGGTCACCACAGGGACTTGCAGGTCGCCCGAAGCCTGATAACGCTGCTGGATGGCCAGTTTGGCCTGGGGATCGGCCCGGAAGCGCTCCACGCCCATGTTCAGGGCGAGATCGTTATCGGAGCCGAAGTAGATCGTGTGCTGGTTGTCGAAAGGCTGGCCGCCCAGCTTGGCCCGGGCGTCGTTGGTGGCGAAGACGTTGTACCACAGCGCGCCCAGCACGGTCTTCTCCACCGAACTGGGGTCGGCGGGGTCGATGGCGGCCCGGGTCACGCGCAACAGTTGCTCCGTGGCGTGGGGGTCCTGGGCGATGGCGGCGCTGATGGCGGGTTTGTAAACGTCATCCCAGTTTGCCATCACCTCGTCGGGGATGGCCACGGGGCTGGGGGGCAGCACGCCCGGGAAGTAATAATCGAACACGACCCGGAAATCACCGAAATAATCGGTCTGCTTCTGGAAATTCCCGATGGGGCCGCAGGTGGAGAGCGCACCATCGAACACATCGGGATGCTGCTCCACGCCCAGGATGGTCACGAGGCCGCCCTCCGAGGGGCCAGTCAGATAGACGTGCTCCGGCTCCCCTTTCGTGGCGCTGAAGATGCTCACCAGATCGGTGACGTCAGCCACGCCTTCGGGTACGGCCAGACCGTTGGTGGCGTAGCTGGTGGTGGCGAAGGCGAAGCCCATGCTGGTGATCATGTCGATGATGGACGTGCCATCGGGCAGGGTGAGCTGGTCTTCGGGGATGCCGATGGGCTCCAGCGGGGAGACATAGCCGTGGGCGTAGACCACGAGATCGCCGTTCCAGGGGCCTGCGGGCATGCAAATGCGATAGATGGCCCCGCTGCTTTGCACGCCGTCGGGATCGCAGATGCTGCTGCCGCCGCTGTCGGCGAATGCGCGGGCCTGAAGCCCCAACAGTCCTGTCAGAATCAGGACAAAGAGTAAAACCAATCGAGTTGTGCGCCGCATGAGAACCTCCTTGTTCTGCCTGCATGATCTTCCGGGACCGGCGATGGCGTGAGCACAGAACGCCCGTCGCCGTTTCTCAGAAGCGTTCCAGAGAAACCGATAGAAGCATTATAGTCCCGATCGAATTTTCTTCAAAACAATCCCACGGCGGGCCAACCCGCGTCGATACCGATGAAAATGAGAACGCAGATTTTCGCAGATGCTTCGCAGATTTCCACTGATTACTGATAACTGATCACTGATTACGGATTACGCCTCACGTCCGTGACAGACTCGCCCAATGCTGGCTTCGAGTTGCTTTTGCAAACCAACGCAACGCTATTTTCGGAACAGTAACCTGATTCAGCCGCGAATGCCCGTTTGGGAATCGCACCAGAGAATCCTCTTCGCGGGACGCGGGTTTGGTTGGCGGGTCATCCTATGCTAGAATGCGAAAGCCTTGAGCTTTCAGGGCGAATCATGGCGCCTTTGTGCGTCATTGGTGTGCAATCCTTGCATGAACGACTCCCCTCGCGCCATCGTCATCATCCCCACTTACAACGAAGCCGAGAACGTTCCGCCCCTGGTGGAACGGATTCTCGGCCTTGAAGAGGACGTTGACGTCCTGATTGTCGATGACAACTCGCCCGACGGCACCGGCGATGTGGCCGACGCCATCGCCCGCGAAACCCCCCGCGTCCAGGTCATCCACCGTCCCCGCAAGTTGGGGCTGGGCACAGCCTACACCGCGGGATTCATGCGCGCCCTCGATCTGGGACGCGAGCGCATCATCACCATGGATGCGGACTTTTCCCATAATCCCCGCTATATCCCCACGCTGCTTCGTCTGACCAACGACCACGATCTGGCCATTGGCTCCCGATATGTGCCCGGCGGCGGCGTGCGTCTGTGGGGATGGCATCGGCGTCTCCTCAGCCGCGGGGCCAATCTCTTCGCCCGCACCCTGCTGGGATTGCACGCGCACGATTGCACCGCGGGCTTCCGCTGCTATCGCTCCCACGTCCTGGAGACGGTGGACCCGCGCACCATCCGCGCGGATGGCTATTCCTATCTGCTGGAGATGCTGTGGCGGGTGCAGAAGGCGGGCTTCAGCATCGCCGAAACGCCCATCGTCTTCACCGATCGCCGCCGCGGCGCGTCCAAGATCTCGCAAGCGGAGATCTTGCACGCCGCGGGCACGGTCTTCCGACTGGCCTTCACTCACTCGGGCCAGGCCTCCAAGCCCGTTCCCAGTCAGCTCGATTGATTCTGATATTCGCGTCATGACTCCCAACCGACCCAACTCCTCCAACAGCGGCCAGGGCATCATCGAATTCGCGTTGATCCTCCTCCTCATCGCCATCGTCGTCCTCGCCATCCTACTGATCCTGGGGGACGATCTGCGCGCGTTCGTCTTCGACCTGCTGAACACCTGGTTTCCGCAATAGTCTGACCGCGGGCGCATCCGCACCGAACCCGAGGAAAATGTTTATCGGCCAGGTGGCCGCAGAAAGCTGAGGGGCGCGTGCAACCCTTCGGAAACGCTCAGGGCAGGCGTGATGGGTGAGGTCATGACGTTTTACGGTTGACGCTGATTGACTGACAAATCTTGAGGCGTTCCTTTCCGAGCGCATTCACCGAGTAAACTCGGATTCTTTAGGCGCTTCGCGCCGGCGGTCGACCTTCGTCGACCTGATTTCCATCATGAAAATGGACGGCGGAGGCCGTCCACTGGCCGCAGGCCCGCAATGGTGCGACTTCAGTCGACAGTATAGGCGACCGAAGCAGACCTAAACGCGCTTTGTCAGTCAACCAGCGGTTGACGTTTTACGCCCGATGCGGGCTCACCCAACGTCGGCCTGGCAAATCCTTCGCAACCGACGCCAACTCACTCTTCATCACAGAACATGGGCCTGCGGGACCGCTTCCGCCCCGTCCTCGATCTGGTTTTTCCGCCCAGATGCGTCTATTGCGGCAGATTGGGGAGCTATCTGTGCGATGCGTGCCGGAAGGAGGTCCAGCCCATTGGACGGGATATCTGCATCCGTTGTGGGAATCCGATGACCGTGCGGGGCGTGTGTCATCATTGTCGCCACGACCCGCCCGACCCTATTCGCGGCATCCGCGGCGTCTTCTTCTACAAAGGGCCTATCGGTCAGAGCATCCGCAGCCTGAAATATCAGGGCGTGCGGGAACTGGCCCCCATCCTGGGAGCGTATCTGGCCGATTACATCCGCGAGCATCCCATCCCCATCGACGCACTGATCCCCGTGCCGCTTCACCCCCAACGCCTGGCTGCCCGCGGTTTCAATCAGAGCGAACTCCTGGCCCGAACCATCACCCACATCCTGGGCATTCCCACCCGCGCCGATGTCCTCCGTCGGGTGCGCGCCACCCAATCGCAAACGCATCTCAACCGGGCCCAGCGGCGGCAGAATGTCGCCAACGCCTTCGAAGTGGCCCCTGGCGTGGACCTGCGAGGGCGCACGCTGTTGATTATCGACGACGTCGCCACCACCGGGGCCACGCTGCGGGCCTGCGCCCTGCCCCTCCATCGGGCGGGAGCCAGGGAAATCTGGGCGTTGACCGTGGCCCGGGCGCATATCAACACTGTGATCGCCCCAGATGGTTCGGGGCCGCCCCCGGCCGAAGCCTTTCTGCTTTGGGATGAAGAACGGAAGCGGTCTGCGGGCCTGACGTTTTAATTTGACCATTTCACCCCTTTATGGTATGCTTGCCAATCGCAAAACCCACTTTTCATTGCATCTTTGCATCCCAGCTTTAACAGGAGTCAGGCGCCATAGCCAAGCGAAGAAGTAGTCGCCGAAGTACGAGCCGCGCACCTCGGGTTCGTATCAACGAACAAATCAGAGCCCCCAAAATTCGGGTGGTGGATGAGTCTGGTAATCAACTGGGCGTGATGACCCCATCCGAGGCTTTGCGTCTTGCCCGGGAGCGTGATCTGGACCTGGTGGAGGTTGCGCCCAAGGCCGATCCGCCCGTTTGCCGCCTGATCGATTACGGCAAATATCAGTACGAACAGACGAAACGGCAGCGGCAGGCCCGCAAAGCGCAGAAACAGGTCGAGGTCAAGGAGATCCGTCTCCGCCCCAAGACCAGCGAACATGACACCGAGGTTCGGCTCAAGCAGGCCCGCAAGTTCCTGGAAAGCGGGGCCAAGGTCAAGGTCCGCTTGCGTTTTCGCGGCCGCGAAATCCAGCATTCCGACGTGGCCATGAAGATCATGAAGGAATTTGCGGATGAGCTGGCGGATGTGGGCGAAGTCGAAGTGCGTCCCAACATGGAAGGGCGCAGCCTGCTGATGATCATCGCCCCCCTGCCCAATCGCTCCCAATCGAGTAAAAAATCCTCCTCGAAACCTCCTCAGAAAACTCAGGAGAAAGCCGCAGCCAAGGCGCCAGACGCCAAGAAAACCGGCTAACCTCAGCACTTCCGCCAATCATTTATCTTCGAGAGGGTGCTGCTCATCATGAGAAGCTCCCTCTTTACTTGTCAGGAGATATCCATCATGCCCAAGATCAAAACCTATAAATCGGCCGCCAAGCGGTTCAGGCTTTCGGCCACCGGCAAATTGCGCCGCCACAAGCAGGGCAAAGGCCACCTCAAGCGCCGCACGCCTAAACGCAGCAAGCGCCAGTTCGACAAGCTGCTCACCGATAACGAACTGAGCCACAAGCGCCGCTTGCAGCAACTCGCGCCGTATCTCAAAAAACAAAAGTAAAGCCAAACGAGCATCCAAACACGTAAAACGAGGTTCCCATGACACGCGCAACCAGTGGCGTTACCACTCGCGCCCGCCATAAGAAGGTTCTGAAGCTCACCAAAGGTCATTATGGCGCCCGGCATCGTCTCTTCCGGACCGCCAATGAATCCATGATCCACGCGCTGCTCTATGCCTATCGCGACCGCCGTCGCCGCAAGCGCGACTTCCGCCGCCTGTGGATCACGCGCATCAACGCGGCCAGCCGTCAGCATGGCATGAAGTACAGCACCCTCATCCATGCCCTCAAAGAGGCCGACATCCAACTGGATCGCAAGATCCTGGCCGATCTGGCCGTGAACGATCCCAAAGCTTTCGAGGCCGTGGTCGAGACCGCCAGGCAAGCTGTCAGCTAAAAACGGATGCGATGCACATCATCGACATCACCAGCGCCGCGAATCCCAGGCTGAAGCTGGCAAAATCCCTGCATCAGCGGCGGAACCGGCGTAAATATCAACAGATCCTCCTGGAAGGCGAGCGCCTCATCGCCGACAGCCTCAGCGCCGGAATTTCCCCGGCGCTTTTTTTCTTTACGCCCGAGGCCCAGGCCCGTTATCCCGCGCTCCTGACCCAGGTCGATCAGATGGGCGCGCCGCTTTTACGCGTCCCCGACCATCTTTTCGCCCAGATCGCGGACACGGTCACGCCTCAGGGCGTGCTCGCGGTCAGCCCGATTCCCCAGGTTCCGCCCGGCGATAAGGGGCTGGCGTTGGTCCTCGACGGCGTGCGCGATCCGGGCAATCTGGGCGCGATCCTGCGCACGGCCGCGGCCGCGGACGTGGACCAGGTCATCATCCTGCCCGGCGTCACCGACCCCTGGTCGCCCAAAGCCTTACGTGCGGGCATGGGCGCGCATTTTCGCATCGCCATCCGCCAGGCGGCCTCGGCCGGGGAGGCCCAAACCTGGCTGGATGGCTACGCCGTTTATTTCGCCGACGCACACGCCGCGCAGCTCTACACACACCCCGATTGGTCCGCCCCCAGCGCCCTCATCCTGGGCGGCGAGACGGAACGGGCCCGCATCATCGATCTCTGGCCCGACGTCCAGCCCATCGCCATCCCCATGGCCCGCGGAGTCGAATCCCTCAACGTGGCCGTGGCCGGGGGCGTCATCCTCTACGAGGCCGTCAGGCAGCGAAGGAAGGAGTAAGCCATGCAGTTCAAAGACATCTATCAACAGGCCCAGGCCCCTGTCCTTTCGGTGGAGCTTTTCCCGCCCAAAACCGAGAAAGGATGGGCTAATCTGGAGAAGGAACTGGCCCAGATCATGAAGCACCAAGTGGGATTCGTCTCCGTCACCTATGGTGCGGGCGGCTCCACCCGGAACAACACGTTGGAGCTGGTGAAGTATGTGCGCGAGACGTATGGCGTGACCACGGTCTCTCATTTCACCTGCGTGGGGGCTACGAAGGAATCGGTCATCGAGTATGTGGACCGGGCCATGGCCGCGGGCTCCGAAAATCTGGTGGCCTTGCGCGGCGACCCGCCCAAGGGGCAGATCGAGTTTACGCCTACGCCCGGCGGCTTTCACTACGCCTATCAATTGGTCGCTTTCCTCAAGGAACATTATGGCGACCGGCTCTCCCTGGCTGTGGCGGGCTATCCCGAAGGCCATGTGGAGACCCGCGACCTGGCCACCAGCATCGAGCACTTGAAGATGAAAGTGGATGCGGGCGCGGACCTGGTCATCACCCAGCTATTTTACGATAATGCGGACTTCTTCCGTTTTCGCGACATGGCGGTGAAGGCGGGCATCGACGTTCCCATCGTGCCCGGCCTCCTGCCCATCACCAAATACTCCCAGATCGACCGGATTACGAAGCTGTGCGGGGCCAGCATTCCGGCCGACCTGACGAAGCTGTTGACCACCTATGAAGACGGCTCGCCCGACCAGCAGATGGCGGGCATCGCCGCGGCCATCGATCAGGCGGGCGAGTTGCTCGAAAATGATGTGCCCGGCATCCACATTTTTACGTTGAACAACAGCCTGGCCACGGCCCACATGGTCGCGGCCCTGGGGCATTATTTCGAGTAAGGGACGGTCTACGTAGTCCCGTAAACCGGTAGACCAGGAAACCAGAAAACCAGGAAGACCAAGAAGACCGGGCCGCGTCGCTTGCCCACCCGGTCTACTGGTCTACCGATACAGATGAAAATGCCTCGCGGCCAAAGTGGCGCGGGAAGCCAGGCACGTAATGCGTAATGCGTAAGGTCGTCACGGATTACGCATTACGCATCACGCCGGTCGCCGCCTCGCCCAACGTGGGCTTGGCGATTTTTGGTAGGCAGGGCCAACGCTATTTTCAGAACAGTCCGATCTTCAAGCCATGTCCACGCTGAAGCTGCGTCGCCCGATGCGGTAGGGTTCGGTGCGGGCGAGCGCCCGCCCAACCCCGCGCCCCGCTTGTGGCGGCGGATGGGCGAGGGGGCGCGAAGTGCTCTGGCCTCTGGCGTTCCGGCCCTCTGGCCCTCTGGCTCTCTGACCTCCACGGGCCGTCGTTCCGTAGCCCGGGGGCTTCAGGATACTGTTGGTTTACCTGGGTGCGTCGAGGATGCGCCCCCTCCCGGCCTCCCTCGCTGTACGGGGGAGGAGGTCTTTACTCCGGAAAAAGGGCTTATTCCTTGAAAATCGACTGGGTTCGGGCGTCCCCCTCCCCCGATACTCGCTCCGCTCGTGTTCGGGGGAGGGGCGCAGGAGTGGGGGCAGCGTTGGCAGATCGCCGCCTCTGCTGGTTTGTTTTGCAGCCGGCTTGGGGTTTGCCAACAGTATCCTTCAGCTCCGGGTGGCCGAGGCCGAAAACACCTGATTTCAAAATGCGTTTAGTTTAAATTCCGGTCAATCACCCAACAGGATTCACAAACTCCAGTCATTGCGGCATGGTGAAATTTGCGCCCAGGATGATGACGATGTCGGCCTGGAGCTGATCGGGCGCGCCGGGCCGGATATCCTGGTCGGAAACGCCGAGCAAATCGGCCAACTGTCGCACGATGGCATCATGCCCGCCCCCCTCGATGATCTGCGTGGTCGCGTAATCGTTGCGGTCCGCCTGACCGATGCCCACGATATTGTAGCCGTAGGAGATGAGGATGTCAGAGACCTCCTTCTCCAGATCGGGCGTGGTCGTGCCGTTGAGGACGATGATGCGCACCTCCTGCCCGGTGGGCGTCGCGCCCGGCTGGGATGCAGCGTCCGCCGGGGAGGTGGCTGTAGGCGGGATCGTCTGGCTCTGGCCCGACCCCTCCGCGTTGTCCGCCGCAAAAAAGTCGCTGATGGCCGCCTGGATCCGGTCCATCTTGGGCATGAGCACCCAGGCGCCCGTATCCGTGATGGTGGGCTCCACCATGTCCACGTCGATGATCAGCCGCCGGACGTTGTCCAGATTCATGTTCCGGGCCATGTTGGCCAGCGCAATCATCTTGCTCAGGGGCATGTCGGTCTGGATGGAGTCGGAGAGGATGTTGAGCAGGGCCGGGGCGCGCACGATGAGTCGGGGCAGCTCGCCCGTGCTCAGCACCTTGTCCTTCACCGCCATGATCACCTGCTGCTGACGCTCCATCCGCCCGAAATCGCTGTCCACATGGCGGGTGCGGGCGTATTTCAACGCCAGGTCCGCATCCATGCAATAGTGGCCCGGCTCGATGTAGAGGGGATCGTAGCCGTAATTGTCGTCGGGGAAGGTGGGATCGTCAATGAGTTTGGGCACGTCGATGTCGATGCAGCCGATTTCCTCCAACAGCTTGCGGAAGCCCTCGAAATTGATGCGGACGTAATAATCCACCGGCTGGCCGATGAGGCTCTCCACCGTCTTTTTGGCCAGCGCGGGCCCGCCGCCGGGATAATTTTTGGCGTCACCGATGACATGGGCGCTGTTGATACGCGTCTCCCAATAGCCGGGCACCTGCACCCACAGGTCGCGGGGGAAGGAGATCATGCCCACGTCGCCCGTTTTCGGGTTCACGTGCAGCAGGATCATCGTGTCTGTGCGGAAATAGCCCTTCTCGTTGGGACGCTGATCGATGCCCAGGAGGAGGATGTTGACCGGGTCTTGCGTTTCCCAGAAGGAATCGGTTGGGATTTCGGGCGTGGCGTTGACGGCCGCGCCGGGAAGCGTTTCGCCTGGATGGGACTCCGGGTTTTGGGGCGAATCGGCCAGGGCTTGCTGCAAACCATCCTCCCGATGGCTTCCAAACAACAGGGGATGCGCGTCCGCCTGGGGCGAGGCGAGGAGGATGGAACGGGCCGTACGGAAGAACAGGAAACTCGCGTAGAGGAAAGAGGCCAGGAAGATCACCAAAAGCAGGCCCAATAGCCCGCCCGAAAAGAGTTTTCCGGTTGGCGAAGCGTGTTTTGAGGGGTGTTGCATGGGTTGCGTCATAGCCTGAAGTTTACTCTTTTCGCTCAAAAGCTGCAAAATCCCGCCATCCCGGCGCATGACAAATCGTAACTGCTAACGTGCTTGACTTTAGGCCTCCAAAAGCCACGAAGGCTCGAAGTTTTTCGAAGACACGAAGGAAATATAAAAACCACGTCGCTCCTTCGCTTTTCTTCGTGTCTTTGTGGCAAAAAGTGGCGGCGACACCTTAGGAGTTACGACAAATCTGTGAAATCGGGATTTGTTGGTATAATGTTTCTTTATGAGCCAGCCCGAGTATATCGAAATCCACGTCGGCGACATCGTTCGACTGAAGAAAAAACACCCCTGCGGCGGTTGGGAGTGGCGGGTCGTGCGCACAGGCGCGGATATCGGTCTGATTTGCACGACCTGTCAACGACGATTGATGCTGCCTCGGGACAAATTCCGCCGGTCCCTGAAACAGATCGTCGCCCGCGCCTCGGATATGGACCTCAACGACCAATCTCTATGACATCCGCCATTTCCGAATACAAACCTGTACTCAAAATCCCTGCCTTCAGACGTCTGTGGCTGGCGCAGCTTCTCTCCCTGACCGCGCAAAATGGCATCCATTTCGTCCAGTTGGTGCTCATCGAGCGTCTGACCGGGCAAAGCCTGCAAATCGGGTTGATGATCGTCGCCTTCAGCCTGCCGCCGGTGATCTTCTCCTTCGTGGCGGGCACGGTCATCGACCGCGTGCCCAAAAAATACATCATCACCTTTTCCAATCTGTTTCGGGCCCTCCTGGCCATCAGCTATATCTTCACCCTGCACTGGTTCGACACTTTTCCCACCCTGCTCCTGCTCATCGTTTACACCATCACCTTTCTGGGCTCCTCCATCGGCTCATTTTACAACCCGTCGGTATTGGCCAAGCTGCCCTTGCTGGTGGGGGAAGACAAACTCGTCGTCTCCAATTCGCTGTTCAACATCACCGCGGCCCTGGCCCAGCTCATAGGCCTGATCATCATCGCCCCCGCCGCGGTGAAGCTGCTGGGATTGGCGGGCGCGTTCGCGTTGATGGGCGCGTTCTACTTCATCGCCTTTCTGCTGGTGCTGAAGCTGCCGCGAGACCGCGGTCACAAGCCCTCGGGCAAGATGACGTCCATGAGGAAAATGTGGAAGGAGGTGCGCGAGGGCTGGGTCTTTGTCGTCACCCACCGCCCCATCTACCTGGCCGTGATCCAGCTCACCCTGGTGGCCTCGCTGCTGATGATTCTGGCCATGATCGCGCCCGGGTTCAGCGCCCGCGTTCTGGGCCTGGCTCCCGAGGACGCCGTGTACATTTTCGCTCCCGCAGGCGCTGGCATGTTGCTGGCCATCCTGTTCCTGGGCAAGGCGGGCGACCTTATCCCCGTGCGCTGGATGCAGAGCGCCATGCTCGTCCTCACCACCCTCTCTTTCGGCATGTTGGCTCTGATTAGCTTCGATTACACCGCCTCGCGCATCCCCAACGTTCAGGTTTCGGAGCATGTGAGCACGACCATGCTACTGGTGGCGCTGACCATGCTCCCTCTTGGATTCAGCCTTTACATCATCAACACCCTGGCCCAAACCGAACTCCAGCGCCGCACGCCCCCCTCGCTGCGGGGCCGGGTCTTTACCGTGCAATTCATGATGGCCTCGCTGGTGGGCCTGGCGCCCCTGCTCATCGCCGCCACTCTGGCCGACCTCATCGGCATCCCGGGCATGCTCTTCTGGCTGACGGTGGGGTGTGCGCTGGTGGGCGCGCTCAGCCTCTACGACGCTTATCAGCACCGCGGCGTGACCGAGTGATCCACAAACGCAACCCTGGATTTCCTGAAAAAACCTTAACCACGGAGACACAGAGAGCACGGAGAAGGAAAAAGATAAGATTTGGAGAGGGTTTTCTCCGTGAACCCTCTTATTTTTTCTCTGTGTCCTCCGTGTCTCCGTGTTGAAAAACCTTTTTGCAGTGCATCCAACTCTCATTTTCCCGAACACACATCATGATCCAGTGGCTGCAACAATTCAACGAGGCCAGCGTCCCCTTCATCCTGTGGGTGCAGGCCAATTTCCAGTCAGATGGGATGACCGCGATCATGCGGTTCTTCAGTTTTTTGGGAACCGAGTATTTCTTCCTGCTGGCTATGCCCTTCATTTACTGGACCCTCTCCAAACGCTGGGGGGTCATGACCGCGCTGGCGTTGGTGTTCTCCAGCTACGCGGCCGGTTTTATCAAGTGGACGTTCAACATGCCCCGGCCGCCTTCGCCGCCCGTGCAGCGGCTGTGGCGGGAGACCTCGCCCGGCTTCGTCAGCGGGCACGCGACCACGGCCATGGGCGTGTGGGGGACGCTGGCGGCGCTGGTGCGTCGGGGCTGGTTTTGGGTCCTGGTGGGCACGATCATCTTCTTCATCGGGTTCTCCCGCATCTACCTGGGCGTGCATTATCCCTCCGACGTCATCGGCGGCTGGATCACAGGCTTCGTGGTGGCGGTCGTCCTGCTGTGGACCGCTCCCGCGCTGGAGCCCGTCGTACGTTCATGGAACGCGCTCGTCATGCTGGCGGCCGCGCTGGCTTTCTCCCTTCTCTTGCTGGTCATTTTCCCCATCGACCCCGAAAGCCCCGGCTGGCCCAATGGCAGCGCGGTGCAACTGACGGGCCTGCTATTCGGTCTGCTGGCGGGGTTGGTCTGGGACGTGAAATCCCTCCATTTTCAGGTGGATGGCCCCTGGGTCAAACGCATCCTTCGCTTCCTCGCCGGCCTGTTCATACTCGCTCTGTTCTATATCGGCCCCAAGCTTCTGCTGGACGCCCTGCCCCTGCAAAACGACCTCGCGATTCAGGCTATCCGCTACCTGCGCTACGCCCTGGTGGGCTTCGTCGCCTCGGGCCTGGCGCCGTGGCTCTTCCAAAAGTTATCCCTGGCTTGATGAGCTCCAGGTCGATGATATCAACCTCGATATAAAACTCGGGGCCAAACCGTTCGCGGCGGATGGGGAGGGGATACTGATTGAGCAGATGGAGAAAGGATTAGCTTACATGACCCAGCCGCTCGTCCAGCGCCCGCTTCACCGCGTCCACGTCCGCGGGCAGGTAGATAGGCTGGTTGGCCAGGCGGCTGTCCACGCCCT
The DNA here is from genome assembly GCA_026991225.1 of Anaerolineae bacterium. GTDB lineage: Bacteria > Chloroflexota > Anaerolineae > J102 > J102 > M2005. The sequence goes on from JALXCB010000162.1 coordinate 24,743, forward strand.
CCAGCTCCCGCATGTGGTAGCGCATCTTGAATTGGGTGAATTTGAGCCCGTGCGCGGTGGAGATGACCACCACGCGTTCATGGGGCTGGATGACGCCTCGGGCCGCCAGCTTCTTGAGCACGGCCAGGGCCACGCCCGTATGGGGGCAGGTGTAGAGCCCGTTCAGGTCGGCCTGCGCCGACGCCTCGGCCAGCTCCGCCTCGGTGGCCTGCTCCACCACGCCCTCGAACTCCCGCAGCGTCTTCACCGCCTTCTCGTAGCTGACGGGATCGCCGATCTGGATGGCGGAAGCCAGGGTGGGTTGGGCCTTGACCGTCACCTTCTCGCTAAAGTCCTTCTTCCAGGAGAGGTAGAAGGGGTTGGCGTGCGCGGCCTGGGCCGCGGCCAGCCGCGGCAGCTTGTCGATGAGCCCCAGCCGCTTCATCAGCAACAGGCCCTTGCCCAGGGCGCTGATATTTCCCAGATTCCCCACCGGGATGATGAACCAGTCGGGGGTCTCCCAATCGAACTGCTGCACCACCTCGATGCCCAAGGTCTTCTGGCCCTCGATGCGCAGGGAATTCATGGAATTGGCCAGGTAGATGGTCTGGTCTCGGGTCACCTCCTTGACAATGCGCATACAGCCGTCGAAGTCGGTGTCGAGAGCCAAAACGATGGCGCCGTTGGCGATGGGTTGGATGAGTTGGGCCTGGCTGACCTTGCCGCGGGGGAGAAAAACCACCGTGGGGATGCCCGCGGTGGCTCCATACGCGGCCAGCGCCGCGGAGGTGTCGCCGGTCGAGGCCGCGGCCACCGCCTTGATGGGTTTGCCTTGCGCGATCATCTGTTTGACCACGCTGACCAGTACGGTCATGCCCAGGTCTTTGAACGACCCTGTATGGCTGTTGCCCGATTGTTTCACCCACAGATCGGGCACGCCGATTTCCTGGCCCAGACGGCGGGCGTGAAACAGGTTCGTATTGCCCTCGAAGGTGCTGACGATATTGTCGTCGTCCAGGTCGGGGATGACCCATTCCTTGTAGCGCCACACGCCCGAACCATAAGGCCACTGCGTCGTGCCCGCGCGGCGGTCGAACAGTCGCATCCACCCCGCGGCGGAACGATTCCCCAACGCGTCCACATCATGAGCGACCTCCAGCAGGCCGCCGCAGTGGGGGCAGGTGTAGATGACGTCGTAAATGGAGTATTCGCCAGGACAGCCGCGGATGCAGCGGAAGTAGGATCGGTACATGGGAGACGTTAGAGAGGGTAGGAGAGGATGGAAATTGAATGTGGAAAGATGAGTAACTGCTAAGGTAGTTGGCCCCAATCGCCTCTCTTTTGCCACGAAGACACGAAGGAAACGAAGGCGCGAAGCCATTCTAAACTAAAAGCAAATTGAAACCAAGGTTTTTTGGTTCGCATTGGATCATCCATGTAAGGCGATTCTCTGGCCGCGCCGCCGCCCGCAGGTGAACCTGCGGGCTAAAAAACGACGCCCCATAAATGGGGCTACGGCGCATGTCGCATGCCGCGGAAAGCCGGGTTCACCCGGCGTCGTTTCGTAGCCCGGAGCTTCAGCTCCGGGTGGACGAGGCCGAAAACGCCTGATTTCGAGATGCGTTTAGTTTAAAAAGATTTTTATCCGTGTTTCCTCGTATCCGTGTCGAGTGAACAGGACTACGTTAGTAGTTACAAAGATGAAAGACTGAAGATTAATGATTAAAGAGGGAAACGTGGATAGCGCCGAATTATTCTTTAATCTTCAGCCATTATGCTTTCATCTTCATTTATCAAAACCGAGAATCGCCTTCGCCTGGTTGATCTGCGTCAGCACGGCCTCGCGCGCGGTGCCTCCGGCCGCGCGGCGCTGTTCCACCGACCGCTCGAAGTCCCACACGCTCAGCGCGTCCTCGGTGAAGCCGGGGTAGATGGCCTGCAGGTCGGGCAGCGCGAGACGGCTGAGGGGAACCCCGCGGCGTTCGGCCTCGGCCACCACCTGCCCGACGATATGATGGCTCTGGCGGAAGGGAACGCCCTGCGCCACCAGCCAGTCCGCCAGGTCGGTGGCCAGCATGGCGTCGTCCAAGGCCGCAGCCATGCGGTCGGGCCGCAGTTCCATGGTCTCCAGCGCGCCCGCGACCACGGGCAGAGCCAGCTTCAGCGTGTCGATGGCGTCGAACAGGGGCTCCTTGTCCTCCTGCAGGTCCTTGTTGTAGGTGGAGGGCAGACCCTTGAGGGTGGTCAGCAGGCCCGTCAGGTCACCGATGAGCCGCCCGGTTTTGCCTCGCACCAGCTCGAACGCATCGGGGTTCTTCTTTTGCGGCATGAGGCTGGAGCCGGTGGTATAGGCGTCGGCCAGACGGACGAAACCCAGGTTGGGATTGGAGAAGAGGATCAGGTCTTCGCTGAGGCGGCTGAGATGGACGCTGAGCAGCGCCGCCCAGAACAGGAACTCCGCCACGAAATCCCGGTCGCTGACTGCGTCCATGCTGTTCTCGCTGATGCGGCTGAAGCCCAGACGCATGGCCAGCTTCTCCCGGTCGATGGGCAGGGGCGTGCCCGCCAGCGCGCCCGATCCCAGCGGCATCACCTCGATCCGCCGCCGCATGTCCTCCAGCCGGCCCCAATCCCGTTGCAGCATCCAGAAGAAGCTCATCATCCAGTGCGCGAAGCGCACCGGCTGCGCGGGCTGCAGATGGGTGTAGCCGGGCATGATCACGTCGATGCTGCGCTCCGCCGCCACGATGATGGTGCGCTGAAGGTCGGTCAGCATCATTTCCAGGTCTTGCAGCGCGTCGCACAGGTAGAGGCGCAGGTCCGTGGCGACCTGATCGTTGCGGCTGCGGCCTGTGTGCAGCTTGCCCGCCGCTGGTCCGATGAGCTCCGTCAGCCGCCGTTCGATGGCGGTGTGAATGTCCTCATCCTCGGGCTTGAGCCGGAACCGCCCCTCCTGCCACTCCAGGGCGACTTTCTCCAGCCCTCGCACGATCTGATTCCGCTCCTCCTCGGTGAGAACGCCCGCCTCCAGCAGCGCGTCGGCATACGCCTGCGATCCCTGGATATCCACCTCCCACAGGCGGGCGTCGAAGCCAATGGACTTGTTGAATTGATCCATGCGGGGGTCGGTGGGCTGCTCGAACCGCCCGCCCCAAAGTTTCGTCATGCGCGCACACTCCAGAAACTGATCACTGATGACTGATGACTGATGACTGTCTCACTGCCCGCTCACCCGGCTGGCCTCATCCAGATAGGCCATCTCCTCCTCGGTGAGGACGATATCCACGGCCTCCAGGCTCGGCATGAGCTGTTCCACCGAGTTGGCGCCGATGATGGGCGCGGTGATCACGGGCTGATTCAGCAGCCAGGCCAGCGCGATCTGCAAGGGCTGAACGCCCCGCTCCTCCGCGATCTTCTCCACTGCGGCCAACACCCGCCAGCCGTATTCGTTGAAGTAGCGGCGTTTCACGCTCTCCTGCCGGGCGGAGTCGGGCGGCGGGGAGTCGAGATGGTATTTGCCCGTGAGGAAGCCGCCCGCCAGCGGGCTGTAGGGGATGACGCCGATGCCCTCGCTTTCGCACAGGGGCTTGAGCTCGTCCTCGAATTCGTTGCGATGAACGAGATTGTAGTGGGGCTGCAGGCAGTCATAGCGGGCGAGATCGTACTTGTCGCTGACCCAGAGGGATTTCATCAGCCGCCAGGCGCGGATATTGGACGCGCCCAGATAGAGCACCTTGCCCTGCCGCACCAGGTCATCCAGCGCCCGCAGGGTTTCGTCGATGGGCGTGCTGAAATCGTCGGCGTGGATCTGATAGAGGTCAATGTAATCGGTTTGCAACCGGCGCAGGCTGTCCTCCACCGCCTGCATGATGTGCTTGCGGCTGAGTCCCTCGCCGTTGGGCCCTTCCCACATGCGCCCCCGCACTTTGGTGGCCAGCACCACATGGCGGCGGTTCTTCCGCTTTTGCATCCATTCGCCGATGATCTGCTCGGACACGCCGCCGGGATTGCCCTCGGCCCAGCGGGAATAGACGTCCGCGGTGTCGATGAAGTTGCCGCCATGCTCGAAAAAGGCGTCCATCACCTGAAAAGACGCCTCTTTGCTCGCGGTCCACCCCCATTGCATGGTTCCCAGACAAAGGGCTGAGACTTTCAGGCCGGTTCGGCCCAGGTTGCGGTAGTTCATGCCTCCTCCTCGGCTACCTGGGCGCGAACCAGCAACACCGGGCAGGGCGCATGACGCACCACCGACTCGGCCACGCTGCCGAAGATGAGGCGGCTGATGCCGCTGCGGCCATGCGTGGTCATGACGATGAGATCGATGTCGTGGGTCTCCGCGTACTCCACGATGGCCTCGGCAACCACGTCCCGCTCCACCGCGTCGGCGCTAACCCGCACGCCCTCCTCCCGCAGCCTTTCGGCAATGCCGTTCAGGTAGTCCAGCGCTTCTTGCAGCAGCTCCTGAGGATCGGGCAGGGGCACGGCCATGCTGGCGTCGGGCGCAGCCAGGGGCAGGGGCAGATGCACCACCTGGAAGAGGATGACATCGACGGAGCCTTTGCAGAGCTCTATGGCGTAAGGAATCGCCTGTTCGGCCAGTTTGGAGCCATCCAGGGGAACAAGAATGCGTTGATACATGAGGACCTCCTGCTTTGAAAATAGGATTAGGGAACGCAGATGACACAGATTGAAACGGATGAACGCAGATAAAAAGAAAAAAATCTGTAAAAATCATCTGCGGAAATCTGCGATGCGAAGCATCCATGTCATCTGCGTTCTCATTTTCGTCCGTGTCGGCGAGCTATCTTCAGTATGCCCGATCCGTCCTCAAAACGCCATGAGGGAGATCATGGGGTCAGGGGAAACGTCGGCGGGCTTTCTCCAGTTCGATGGCCCGGGCGGAGAATCGGTAGAGCCGGGCCGGGCGGTGATCGCCATGCCGCATCTGGCCCGTCTCCTCGATGATATTCATGCTCAGGATCTTCTTGCGGAAATTGCGCTTGTCCAGCTTCTCTCGCAGCACGATCTCATAGACCGCCTGCAACTGACTGAGGGTGAAAGACTCGGGCAGGAGCAGGAAGCCCAGGCCCGTGTACTCCAGCTTGTAGCGCAGCCGCTGCAGGGCGTAGCGGATGATGCGTTCATGATCGAAGGCCAGGGGCGGCAGGTCATACACATTGAACCAGGCCGCATCGCCCGCGTCATCGCCCGCGTGCACCTGCCGGGCCTGATCCGCGCTGACGATGGCGAAATAGGCCACGCTGATCACCCAGCCGCGGGGGTCTCGGCCCGGATCGCCAAAGGTGTAGAGCTGCTCGAGATAGATATCCTTGACGCCCGCCTCCTCATACAACTCCCGCGCGGCCGCATCCTCCAGCCGCTCATTCTCATTGACGAAACCGCCGGGCAGGGCCCAGTGATTCGCGAAGGGCTCTCGCTTGCGCTTGATCAGCAGGACGCGCAGTTCGCCCTCGGCGAAGGTGAACAGCACGATATCCACCGTTACCGAGGGTTTGGGATACTCCTTTTTGGAAGACGACGCACGCATCGTCTTTATCGTAACGCACCCCACGTCTGGCGTCAAGAAAAACAGGCGTGTCGGGAAAACGGCCGCCGCTTCGGGAATGAGTCTTACGTAAAGTCGCCAGGGTCGCAAAGGGAAGACCGAAGGCTACGCTTCCTCCTCGCCCGAACGCTCCTCCAAAAGCTCCTGCTCCGCCTCCGCGGGCGGGGCGTCCTCCTCCGGCTTGCGCCCGCCAAACCGCTTGCTCATCCGCTCGGCCAGCGACGCGCCATCCTCCGACACCAGACTGCTCTCCAGACGGCGGCTGATACGCAGGAGTTGGGAGCGGGCCCGGGCCAGGTTATAAGCCGCCGTGCGCTGACTGGTTTGCCAAAACGAGGTCTCCCGCTCGGTGGGCACGCCCCATTCGATGGCCGCGCCCGCCCAGGTCAGACCCGCGCCAAACCCCACCATGACGATCTTGTCATGGGGTTTGATCCGATCCTGCTCGATGGCCTCGGTCAGGGCGATGGGGATGGACGCGGTGGAGGTGTTGCCGTAGTGTTGGAGATTCATGAACACCTTATCCTCCGACAACCCCAGTTGACGCATGGATGAAGCGATGATGCGCTCGTTGGCCTGATGCGGGATCACCAGGTCCACATCCTCGACGCGCAACCCCGCCCGATCCAGCACCTTGCGGGTGGCGTCCGTCATGACCCGCGTGGCGAAGCGGAAGACCGCGCGGCCGTTCATCTTGACGAAATGCTGGCCCGAGGCTACCGTCTCCAGGGTGGCGGGCATCTTGCTTCCCCCCGCAGGCAGGATCAGCACATCCGCGCCCGATCCATCGCATCCCATCTCGGTGGAGAGGATGCCGCCGGGCACGGCGCTGGCCTGCACCACCACCGCGCCCGCGCCATCGCCAAACAGCACGCAGGTATTCCGATCCGACCAATCCACAATGCGGGAGAGGGTCTCCGCGCCGATGACCAGCACATTGTCCGCCTGGCCCGAAGCGATCAATCCTTTGGCCATGCCCAAACCATAGACAAACCCCGAACAGGCCGCGCTCAGGTCGAACGCGCCCGCGTTGGTCGCCCCAATCAAATCCTGGATGATGCAGGCCGTGGCCGGGAACGTGTGCTCGGGCGAGGAGGTGGCGCAGATGATCATATCCACCTTCGAACTGGGCAAATTGGCCGTGTCCAAAGCCGCGCGGGCCGCCTTCGCGCCCAGCGTCGCCGTGGTTTCGTTGGGATCCACCGCGATATGCCGCTGGCGAATGCCCGTGCGCGTGCGAATCCACTCGTCGCTGGTGTCGACGATCTGCGCCAGTTCGTCATTGGTGACCACGCGATCGGGAATGGCTTTGCCCCAGCCGACGATATGCGCATACCGACCAAAGGGCATCATGCCTGCATCCAGACTCATGCCTCATAGCCTCCGAGTATCAGGGTGCTGTTGTGGCCGCCAAAGCCAAAGGAGTTGCTCATCACGTATTTGAGCTTTTTGGGGCGGGCCTGATTGGGAACATAATCCAGGTCGAGTTCAGGATCGGGATTTTCGTAGTTGATGGTGGGGGGGATGACGCTGTCGCGGATGGCGAGCAGGGAGAAAATGGCCTCGATCGCGCCCGCCGCGCCCAACAAATGCCCCGTCACCGATTTGGTGGAGCTGATGGGAACCTGATAAGCGTACTCACCGAAAACGGCTTTGATGGCCTTGGTCTCCGAAATATCGTTCAACCGGGTGCTGGTGCCATGGGCGTTGATATAGTCGATATCCTCCGGCTGCAAGCCCGCACTTTCCAGAGCCCGCTGCATGGATTCAATAGCGCCCAGGGCGTCCTCGCGGGGAGCGGTGATATGGTAGGCGTCCTCCGTGGCGCTATATCCCAATACTTCGCCATAAATGCGCGCGCCCCTGGCCCGGGCATGGTCCAGGCTCTCCAGCACGAGGATGGCCGCGCCCTCCGCCAGCACAAACCCATCCCTGTCTCGCTCGAAGGGACGGGACGCCTTATTGGGCTCCTCATTGCGACGAGACAGCGCTCCCGTGCGATCGAACGCCGCCACCGTAAAACGATGGAATCCAAATTCGACCCCTCCCGTGATCATCACGTCGGCCTCCCCGCGGGCGATGGCGTTGTACGCCTCCCCTACGCCATAATTGCCCGAGGCGCACGCGCCAACCACGCCGAAGTTCTTGCCCCGGAAGCCATATTCGATAGCCACCATGCCCGGAGCGGAGTCGATGAGCATCGCGGGCACTGTAAAGGGGCTCACGCGACGCGGGCCCTTGGCCAGCAGGGTGTCATAGCCATCCAACAGAGCATTGACACCTCCAATAGCCGAGCCCAGGATGACCCCCGCCCGGGCAGGATCCACCTGAGCAGGGTCCAGGCCCGAATCGGCCATGGCGTCGCGGGCAATGGCGAGAGTGTGGGAGATATAGCGGCCGTAGCGTCGAACAATTTGTTTCCCCACACGCTTCGCGACATCAAAACCATCGATGCCGGCGACAAAACGCGTGTTCAAGTCCGATGCATCGAAACTGGTGATGGGACTGACATTGGGGCGTCCTTCGAGCACATTTTTCCAGATGGTTTCGACGTCGTGGCCTACAGAACAGACCGCTCCGACGCCGGTGACGACCACGCGATTTTTTTCAGGCATTTTTCCTTTTCCTCAATGATGACAACCATGGATTGATAATGGAATGAGTCAATTGGATAACACCTCAGGTCACACAAAGACGCGCCGAACCCGCCCATCTCGGACGTAACTCCCACAAAAAGGAATTTATCTTACGGAAAGATCGTAATTTAGATCATGGAAGATTTCAAAATCAATGCGATAATGAGGATATCTGTATTTCCCTCTCGAACTCATCTGGAGAACCTTATGCGCGTACCTGTCGACTTGGGCGTCTATGGCGAGTATCTGCACTATGGCATGCCCCTGGCCTTAGTGACAGTTCTCGAGGACGATGGCTCCGTCAACGTCACCACAATCGCTTCCATCACCCCCCTGCCCGGAGAGCCTTCCCGCCTGGTCATGGGCATCCTGGCCGAAAATTACACCAGCCAGTTGGTGGAAGAGCAAAAGGAATTTGTGGTCAACTTCATCACGCCCGAAATGAGAAGCATCGCCCGGGCGTGCGGCTCCTACTCGGGCAAGGACGCCAACAAGATGGAAATCTGCGATCTCCATCCCCTGCCCGCCAGATACGTGAAAGCGCCCCTGTTGGAGGAATGCCCGCTCAATATCGAATGTCAGGTGGAGCATGTGTTGAAGGTCGATGACCTGTACCTGTTCGTCTCCAAAATCCTGGTGCTGGAAGTGGCGCCCGAACTCTCCGACGGCCGCAACGGCGTTCAGGTCGACAAACTGGCATTGTTGTTCTACGCCTTCGGTCACACCTTCGCCCGCGGCCCCATGGTCGGCCACGGGCCAATTTAGCCTTCGGCGGATAACCTCATCGATTCCAATGATTGCCAGCCAGATTGGCGCGGGAAGCCGAGTTTGTGATGCGTAATGCGTGATGCGTAAGGACCTCACGGATTACGTATCACAGCGTTACGCCCGCAGCCGCCTCGCCCAGCCTTGATCCGACGTTCCTCAATCCTGACCCAAATCCTACAACTCATGATCACCTTCACCCTGCAACTCCCTCCTCTTTCCGATGACCAGCAATTCCAACTGGAAGAAGCCTTGCTGAAAGTGCCGCGCGTGGACGCCTTCGGCATGGATGCAGGCACCGGGCTCTTCACCGTGTCCGCCGCGAAGGAGACCCTGCGCGACCTGGTGGCGACCCTGTACGGTTGGGCCTCCAATTATCCGGGCATGTTGCTGCAAACCGCGGTGGCCTGCGGCGAGGAGGACGCCATGATCTTGGGCAAACACTCGCCTAACGACATGATTCACTACCTGGCGGGCTGTGCGTGATCCCGGACGTTCGCACCAGTCAATCGCCCGGATGGGATGACCAGGTCTGGGATGCGTTCGTGGAGGCGCATCCGCGCGGGCATTTCTTGCAGCTCAGCGGTTGGGGCGCGTTCAAGGAGGCGTTCGGGTGGGAGTCGGTGCGGGTGGGGCTGGTGGAGAATGGCCGGCTGACCGCGGGCGCGCAGATCCTCTTCCGTCCTCTGGCCCGCCTGCCCCTCGCGCCCCGCTTCGCCTACATTCCCAAAGGCCCGGTGGTGGATTGGGACGACCCCGCGCGGGTGGAGGCGCTGTTTCGGGCCATCGACGCCGCGGCCCGCAGTCAGTGCGCGGCCATGCTGCGCGTCGAGCCCGAACTGCGGAACGCGCCCGAGCATCGCGCCCGGCTTCAGGCGCTGGGCCTCGCCCCATCCCCCCGTTGGATTCAGCCCCGAACCACGGTCTGGATCGACCTCGCGGCGGACGAAGAGGCCATCCTCAAGCGCATGAAGCAGAAATGGCGCTACAATGTGCGACTGGCCGGGCGCAAGGGGGTGGTCGTGCGCGAGGGGAACGAGGCCGACGTGGAAGCGTTCATCGCGCTGATGCAGGTGACGGGGGAGCGCAAGGACTTCGGCGTCCACGCGCCCGACTATTATCGCACATTCTGGCGCATCTTCGCGCCCGCGGGCCGGGCCGCGCTGCTGCTGGCCGCGTATGAAGATGAGCCTCTGGCCGGGATCATGGTGGGGCGTTCGGGCCGGCGCGCCTACTACTTCTACGGCGCTTCGGGCAACAAGCATCGCAATCTCATGCCCAGCCATCTGCTGCAATGGGAGGCCATGCGCTGGGCCAAGGCCCGCGGCTGCACCGGCTATGACCTGTGGGGCGTTCCCGACGCCGTGGCCGACGACCCCGACGCGCCCATTCCCGACCCGCCCAAGGGTATGTGGGGCGTGTGGCGCTTCAAGCGGGGCTTTGGCGGCCAGGTCGTACGCTATGTGGGCGCGTGGGACAAGGGCTACTGGCCGGGCGTGTTGGCCGCCGCCCGCAGGCTGCATGTGTGAGCACCATCCAATTGCTCACTGTTCGTAACGATACATGCCCCCCTTGTAGCCAGGTCAAAAAACCATGAAGACACGAAGGCGCAAAGATGCGAAGGGGAACATATAAGATTTTCTTCGTGGCTTCTTGCGACCTAAAATCGAGTACGTTAGCAACCCCACTGAACACTGAATACTGGCTTTACTGCAAAAAGTGAAACAGGCATCCGCGGAATCAGCCTCGTGGGCATGTTCCCCGACGGCGCCAGCCCCTACGGCTGCCTGGATATGAGCGGAAATGTGTGGGAATGGACGTTGAGCAAAGCCAAAAAATACCCGTACAGGTCCGATGATGGCCGGGAGAAAATCGATAAATCAGATGATCCTCGTGTGTTGCGTGGCGGTTCGTTCGTCGTCGGTCTGCATTACGCGCGGTGCGCCGTCCGCCTCGACTCCCGTCCGCTCATCTGGAACTTCAGCTTTGGTTTTCGTGGGGTCGTTCCCGGAAGTTGATCTCTGGACTCTGGAACCTCTGCCCCCCTCCAACCTCCCCTCGGACTTCGACCCCCTCCCGTCCTTCCCCGCGAAGCGGGGGAGAGGATGCTGTCGAGCGAATCGGCGCGGTAAAACCTCTCTCCCCCGAAGCGAGCGGAGCGAGTATCGGGGGGCTGGAGAGGGGGCAGCTACCTCAACCCCTCCTGCGACAACGCCAGCACATGGCCCGCGTTTTCCTGGGTGATCAGGCTGGGGCCCGTGAGGATGATCTTGGTGGCGGGGCGGCTTGCGTTGACCAGGTATTGGGTGAGATCATGATGGTGAGATAGCCCTACCAGTACCAGCTTATCCCTCATCCTCTTCGGGCATGAAGGGTCGAATGTTGATGGACAGACGTCGGGCCGCGGCCGGGTCGCGCCACACCAGCCCGCGAATGGCGACGGCGCTGGCTCCCATCTCCAGACAAAGAAGGGCGTCATCCAGGGAATAGACGCCGCCCGCGGCGATGATGGGTGCGCCCAGGTCGAGTTCGGCCAGCAGGCTCAGGGCCCGCAGGGTGAAGGGAAAGGCCGCGGGCCCGGCCAGGGGCGCTTCCACCAGGGTCTTGCTCGCGGGATAGGCCGCGGGCGGGGGCGTCCCCACGATGAGCGCGTCCGCGCCGGCGATGAGCGCGGTGCGGGCGAGATAGGCTGCGCGGGTGACGGGCAGACGGGCGAGGATGGGCAGGGGCGTGGCCCGGCGCGCGGCGGCGATGAAGGCTGCGGTCTCGCTGAGATTGACATTCTCCGATACCGTGAGCTCGATCCCGGCGATGACCTCTTCCAACTCCTCCAGATGCGCAGCCATCCACGCCCGATCGCCCGGCTCGCCTCCGGCCAGGGAGAGGATGACGGGGACGTCCAGGCGGCGCCACGCGCGGGCCTGGCTTTCAACCAGCCGCCGAAAGCCGGGATTGTGACCGCCGGTGTCCAGCAGAAACCCGCCCGGAATCTCCGCCACCCGCGGCTGAGGACGGCCCTTGCGCGGGGTCAGGGAGACGGGCGCGGTGATGATGGCCCCGAAAGCCTCGGGCCGCAGTCCGGGCGGCCACGTGTCACCATAGCCCACCGCGCCGCTGCCTGCGAGGAGGAGCGAATCGACATAAAGGCCGAGTTTGTTCTGGGGAGCAAGGTTGAGCATGAGGTCGTGCGGTCGCGCAGTCGTTTGGTCGCGTGGTCGGAGGTCAGCGGAGGATATCGACCAGGTCGAAGATGGGGCCGCGCAGGCAGACGCGGCGGCGACCGCCCGCCACGTCCGCGGCGCAGGCCTGGCAGGCGCCAAACCCGCAGAGGAAGTCAGTCTGGTAGAGGGCCTGGGCGTAGCCCCGGGGCAGGATCACCCGCGCGTCTTCGATGGCCCGGGCCAGAAAGCGATAGAAATCCATGCCGCCCACAGCCATCACCGCGTCGGCCCAGGTCAGCAGGTCGGGCAGGAGAGGACGCAAGTCGCCGCGTCGCCCGGCGCTGCCATCCAGCGTGGCCACATGGTATTCCACCGACAGGGGCAGGTCCCGGGCGGGGATGGTCTGGCGTCGGGTGGTCGCCTCCACGGCCAGAGCCACGCCCACGCCGCGGGCTGAGGCCGCGCGCACCAGGGGCAGCAGGGCCCAGGCTGCGTCTCCCTGGCCCAGGCAGAGGATGCGGCGGGCATGGTCGGGCAGGCTGAATCCCTGGCCCACCGGGCCCAGTGCGTCCACTTCCGTCCCTTCCGCGGCCATGCGTAGCCAGGCCCGGCCCCGGTCCGCGTCGGGCGCGAGGCGGATGCGAAAGGTTGCTTCGTCGATGGCGATGGGGTGGAAGGTGCGGCGCAGGAAGGGATCCAGGCTCCAGCCCGTCTGGATGAGCACGGCCTGGCCGGGGTGAAGCTGTCGAGCCAGGTCTGGCGCGTGCAGGCGCAGGATGTGAACCGCGCCGCGCGTTTCCCGCTCCTGAATCCGCGCTCGAACCTGGATCATGCTCCCTCGACCTCACTTCCCCCGGGCGATGGCTTCCAACCCCTCGACATCGAGCAGAATGGTGCGTCCCTTGTAGTTGCGAATCAACCCCTCTTTGCGGAAGCGGCTCATCACCCGAATGGCGGTCTCCACCGTCGTGCCGGTCATTTCCGCGATATCCTGGCGGGTGAGATGGATGTCGATCATGAGGCCTTCGCCTTCGGGCGCGGGCGCGCCCCCCAGGTCATTCAGGCGCAACAAGGCCCGGGCGATGCGCTGTTCCACCCGATCCACAGCCAGACTGCGCACGAGTTCGGTGCACAGGCGCAGCCGCCGATTCAGTTCCAGGATGACCTCGAAGGAGACCTCGGGATAGCGATGGATGATGGTCATCAGGTCGTTGCGGGCGATGGTGACCACCGCTGTTTCCTCCAGCGTCACCGCGGTCATGGAATAAGGGCGGCCATCGAACACCGCCATCTCCCCGATGAGTTGCCCCGGCCCCAGCACCGTCACCACCACGTCTCGTCCCTGATCGGTGTGGCGCACCAGCTTCACCCGCCCGCTCCAGATGATGTAGAGGGCCTCGGGCGGGTCCCCTTGAAAAAAGAGATAAGAGTCCGCGGGATAGCAATGACCATGAAGAAACTGCACCACGTCCCGCCAATCCGCATCGGAAAGGGATTTGAACAAAGGCGTGGTGCGCACCGCTTTCATCATCTCCCGCTTCATCTTCTCCAGGCGGGAGCTGGTGCGGCTGGGAGCAGTTTTCTTCATAAACCTATTTTATCATAACTTCCCCCACCCGGCCTAGAACGTGAGTCCGATTACATTCAAGGGGCGAGAAGCCGATTGAGTCTTGTGCGACATGGCTCGCCGATACGAACGAAAACGGCGGGGCGCGTAGCCCCGTAACCCGGTAGACCAGGAAACCAGGGAAACCAGGCCGTTTGGCTCACCCTCCCGGTCTACTGGTCTACCGGTTTACTGGTTTCCTGGTCTGCTAAACTAAACGCATTTTGAAATCAGGTGTTTTCGGCCTCGGCCACCCGGAGACTTCATGATACTGTTGGCAAACCTCAAGCAGGACCCCCGGCATGGCTAACACCAACGTGCAGGTGGACGGGCTCCCGCCCGCGGTTCTAGCCCGCGATTTCGGGCGCAGGGGCGGCTCGGGCCTCGGGTCGGACGAGGCGGCCGCGCGCCGAGGGGATATTTTTCTACCTCCCACGCCATCGGTGCTATACTGCCCCCCATGCCTCGTCGATTTCGCATCCCCGCCCGCGCCCGCCTGATTTTGCCTCTCCTCGTCGCCACAGCGCTGCTTGCCGCCTGCGGCCGCGGGCCCGCGCCCGACGCCGCCCCTTTGCCGGACGATCAGCCCGCTCTGGCCGCCAACCCGGCCTCGCCCGCACCGCCATCCCCCACCCCCACCCTCTCGACCCGCACCCCCGCCCCCCTCACCCCGCAGCCCGCCGCCCC
>JALXCB010000163.1 GCA_026991225.1 Anaerolineae bacterium
GTGAACCCGGCTTTGGGCGCGGGCTGGCTCTGAAAGCCCCCTTGAGGGGGCGTCGTTTCTAGCCCGGAGGTTCACCTCCGGGGCGCCAGGCGCAACGCGCCCATCATTGGGGACGCACCCGAGAAAGAAGGTCGAATGAGTTACCTGCATACTAGCATTGAGCCAGGCCTCATGCAAAGAAGTAAAGTGGCAGGTGTGCAAGTCGCAGGTGGCAGGTAAACTTGCGACTTGCCACCTGCAAACTTGCAACCTTTCCATTATTCCTGGAACAACGCATCCAGGGTTGCCGTATCGAAAGGATTTTCGCCCGAACGCAACTGCTCGATCCACGCCCGCCGCCTGGGCCCGAACCTGGCCAGGGCCTCGGGATCATCGGCCAGGGCGTTCAAAAACGCCTGGAAGTCCGCAATCGCGCCCTCGAAATCGCCCATTTCCGCGCGGGCGACTCCGCGGGAATCGTAAGCGTAGCCGCTGGGGTCCAGCTCCACAGCCCGGTCGCAGAAGGGCATGGCCTCCTCGGGTCGCTGCAACAGCGCGTACGTCCAGCACAAGGCGTTGTTCACCCCGGGCGAGTCGGGGTCCAGCTCATAGGCCCGATGGAATTCGGCCAGAGCCTCGGGCGCCTGGTCTTTGCCCAGACGACTGAGCGCCAGGCCCAGATTGAAGTGGGCGCTGGCCAGATCGGGCGCAAGGGACGCGACGCGGCGCAAATCGGCGATGGCCCGCGCCACGTCGCCGGGCGCGTGGCGGCGCAGATACGCGGCGGCCCGGTTGTTCAAAGGCGTGAGGAAGTTCGGGTCCAGTTCGATGGCCTGGGTGTTGTAGGCGATGATCTGATCGAGATCGGGATGGGGTTTCGCTTCCTCCAGCAGGGCGAAATAGAAGTACGCCAGCTTCATGGCGGCGGGGTCTTCGGGCTGAAAACGGACAGCTTGCTGGAACAGGGCCTCCGCTTCGTCATACCGGCCATCGAGATAGGCCATCTGCCCCACCGCCACCAGAGCCAGCCAGCGCACTTCCTGGGGCAGCTTGATATTGATGGTCGCGTTCAGCTCCGACACATCCCCCAGCATCCTCTCGATCTCCTGCGGGTCCGCGCCCGGCTTCAGGGGCGTGAAGTGCGCCAGCACCCGCCCGCTGTCGTATTCGCCCCAGATGACCAGAGAGGCGCGCTGAGCCCGACCGATTTGCTCCGCCTCGGCCTGGGTTTCGATGACTTCGGGGATGAGCTGCACCCGCACATCTTTCAAGCCCGAAGCCGCGAATTCCTGCTCCAGCGCCTGGGTCAGCCGCCCCGCCACATTGAAGCCCAGCTTCTCGCCGCCGTAGTTGGCGAATTGGGCCACGAGGATGAGGGTTTCGCCGGGCCGGGCGGGCTCGCCCAATGCGATGGAAGGCCCCATGCGCAGGGCGTCGCCATGCCGGGCCAGCCACGCGCCCAACCCCAGCAGGATGACCATGACCAGCGCCAGCCCTAATCCCAGCCAGCGCCAGGGCAAGGAACGCCGCGCGGGCGAAGCAGGCACCTCGTCAGAAAGCGCGGGGAGGGCCTGGACCGCATCCGCGCGGATGGGCGAGGGCGCCTCGGGCAAGGCGGGCGTCTCGGGCGCAAAGCCCGCGGCCAGCAGCAACTCATCCCGCTCCGCGGGCGTCAGGCGCAGCTTCTCGGCCAGCCGCAGCACATCCTGACGGTCGCGCGGGCGTTTGGTCAGCCCTTCCTTCCAGCGAAAGATGGTCTGGCGGCGCACGCCCAGGTGCCGGGCCAGCTCCGCGTCGGTCACTCCGGTGCGTTCCGCGTACTCGGTGAGGAGTTGGGCAAAGGTTTTCATGGCGCGTTACACGAAATGATACACATCTGGCTCTTGAATTGTACCACGCTTCTGTCAGGATGGAGATGGCAGGCGGCGCGAGCGGCCGCTTGCCGATACCGATGAAAATGCCT
Organism: Anaerolineae bacterium; assembly: GCA_026991225.1. GTDB lineage: Bacteria > Chloroflexota > Anaerolineae > J102 > J102 > M2005. The sequence goes on from JALXCB010000163.1 coordinate 1,943, forward strand.
CGCGGCCACGTTGGCGCGGGAAGCCGAAGACGTAACGAGTGAAACGTGATGCGTGAGGACATGACGTTTCACGTTTTACGTCCGTGGCAGGCTCGCCCAACTTCGGCTCGACGATCCTTCCGCAACCGATGATCATTCTATTTTCACAACAGGAGGCAATCCCATGAAAACCCGTACGACCCGCATTCCCTTCATTCTCTTCATCCTGGCGCTGGGGCTGATTCTCAGCGCCTGCGGCGGTTCCATCGACGCATCCAAGGCCCGCAGCCGCGGACTCATCAACCGCGGCGTCATCGTGCCAGCGGACGAAGTGCGCGTGGCCGAATACCTCAATTATTATGACCAGCGTTTCCCCGAGCCTGTGGGCAAGCCCCTGGGCATGGACGTGCGTCTGGGCAACCCGCGCGTGCCCGTCCGAGGCGGAGACGTCTGGCTGCAGGTGGGTTTGCAAGCGGCCCGCCCGGCCGAGGGCCAGCGCACGCCCCTGAATCTGGCCCTGGTGCTGGACGCCAGCGGCTCCATGGGCGAGACGGGCAAGATGGACTACCTCAAACAATCCCTCTCGGTCTTTCTGCACAGCCTGCGCCCCGATGATATCGTGGCCATCGTGGCCTACAACGACCAGGCGCGGGTGCTGGTTCCCGCCCGGCCCGTGGGCGATGGCGTATGGATTGAGGACGCGGTGCAGCGACTCCACCCCAAAGGCTGGACGAATCTCCACGCGGGCCTGATGCTGGGCTTTGAGGAAGTGGATCGCAACTTCGACATCCGCCGCAACAACCGCGTCATCCTCCTCACCGATGGCATCGCCAACCGCGGCGTCACCGATCCCCAACGCATCGCCCAGGACGCGCTGGTCTACAACGAAAAAGGCATCTACCTCTCCACCATCGGCCTGGGCGTCAGCCTGGATGACCAGCTTTTGAGCACGCTGGCCCGCCAGGGGCATGGCGCTTACCACTTCATCGATTCCTGGGAGGAGATGGACAAGGTGTTTCGGGAGGAGGCCGAGGGTTTGGTGGAGAAAGTGGCTCGGGACATCACCATCACGCTGCGCCCGCTCACGGGCGACATGACCTACCTGGTAGGCTACGAGGGCGCGCCCCCGCCCCAGGGAGCCCAGGTCAGCCTGCCCGACATGGGCGCGGGCGACAGCCAGGTTCTCCTGGCCCGATTCCATGTTCCGGGCGTCGCCGCCCCCACCCCGCTGGTCGAAGTCACCCTTGCCTACACCGACGTGTTCGGGAATCGACAGCGCCAGGAGTCGAAAACCGTGGTCATCTATCCCGGAAGTGACAGCGAGGACCCGCTGGCCGATATCGAAGTGCGGCGCAACGCCGTCATCGTGCAATCGGCCCTGGCTCTGCGCCGCATCGACGAACTGGTTTCTCAGAAAAACTACGCCGAAGCCCTGGACCTGGCCCGGTTCATCGAAGGCCAGTTGCGAGAGACGGCGAGACTGGCGGGCGATGACCAACTCGTCGAGGACGCCGACCTGTTCCGCCGCTACCAGGTCACCCTTTCCGAGGCGTTGGGCGTCCAGCCCGAAACCACCACCGATCCGCTGCAGCTCATATCCCCCACCCAACCCCAGCGCTGGGGCG
>JALXCB010000164.1 GCA_026991225.1 Anaerolineae bacterium
ATCCAGGCCAGCGTCCCCACCCCCAGCGCCCAGGCGTCCACCCCGACGGAAGGGAACAGCGCGCCCAGCCCGCCCAGCAACAGCGCCAGCAGAGGCGTCGTCGTGCCCAGATACGGCTCCCCACCGTTATACACAAACCCCCGCCCCAGGGCGATATTTTTGGCGTACGTCAGCGTGATATACGCGTCATCGTAGGTCAACGCGCCCCGCAATTGCCAGCCGACCCACAAAGGAACGATCCCCAGCGCCAAAGGAACCAGCCAGAGAAAGCCGCGGCGTCTTCTCGACATGAATTCACGCGGGCTGCAAACTGGCTTCGCTGGTCAGGTTGGCCTCCAACCGCGCCCGCATCCGATGGACTTCGGTCAGACGGGCCTCCAACTGCAACTTCGCATCCATGAACTCCAACAGTCGGGCGTTTTGGATATCCGCCTCCGCCTGATACGCCCGCGCCGCCTCAGCCATCACCTCCTTCCTTTCCGCCGCCGCCCGCGCCAACTTCCCCTGCCCCTCCTGCTGGAATTGATGTGCGTTCTCATCCGCCTCCGCGATGAGCTCCTCGAAATAGCGTTGGCGGCGGCGCAGACGCTTGACGCCCTTGCCCAGCGTCTTCGTCATATCATCCACCACTTCCAGATAGGCTTCCATCTGGCGGCTGTAGTCGTCCAGCGTTTGCAAATCGGTTGGGGTGGGAGAATGGGAATCCAGGTCTTTGAGGTTCTGTCGAGTGAGGGCCTGAATCGTTTGCACGAGCACGTTCATAACCAGCTCCGAAAAGCGAAATGGCGAGAGGAACCAATTCCTGGCGGGAACTTTCACCTTCATCATACACCCTTCCCACGCCCTTTTCCTGACATCTAGTTGACAAAATTTGAAGAGCAGGGGCGATTCACGAATCGCCCCTGCTCACCCTCTATCTCACTCACGCCGATGCGTCATCCCCTCCGCCGCTCTTGTCCTGAAACAGCTCGCCGATGCCGCCCAGCGCGCCCAGGATGCCCGAAGCCTCATAGGGGAGATAGAGCTTGGTGGCCTGTCCATCCGCCACCACCTTCAGGGTCTCCAAATACTGGATGGCGATGAGTTTGTCGTCGGGCTTTGCCTCCTTGATGGCGTCGAAAACCCGTTGCACGGCCACAGCCTGCCCCTGAGCCTCGGTCTCCAGCTTGTAGCGTTGGGCGTCCGCGATGCGACGGACGGCCTCGGCCTCGCCCTCGGCTTCCAAAATCTTCGACTGTCGCAGGCCCTCCGCCTCCAGAATCTTGGCCTGGCGGAAGCCCTCGGCTTCGAGAATGTTGGCCCGCTTCTCCCGCTCCGCCTTCATCTGCCGATGCATGGCCTGGGTCACGTCGGCTGGCGGATCGATGCGTTTGATCTCCACCCGCACGACGCGCACCCCCCATTTATCCGTGGCGTCATCCAGTACCTCGCGCAGCTTGGTGTTGATGATCTCACGGGATGTCAGGGCTTCGTCCAGCTCCATCTCGCCGATGACGTTACGCAGGTTGGTTTGGGCGAGTTTGGTGGCCGCATCGAAGAAGTTCGCCACATTGTAGACGAGCTTCACAGGATCCGTGGCTTCGTAGAAAACAATGGCGTCCACGGTGACCACCACATTATCGCGCGTGATGACCTCCTGCGGGGGCACGTCCACCACCTGCTCGCGCATATCGACCTTGCGCATCTTGTCGATGAAAGGCACGATGATGGTCAAACCGGGATTGGCGGTGCGAATATAGCGCCCCAGGCGTTCGACGACGCCTTTTTCATACGGGGAAACGATTTTGATGCTGGCCGCGCCGACGATCAGCACGAAAAGCGCCAACAGGATAAAGAACAGAATTGCTAATGCCGTTGCCATGAGAAAAACCTCCTTGATCGAGATTGAGACGACGCGATGCGGCCGGGGACGTCTGCTTTGAAAATAGAGCCACGAAGGCGCGAAGGAAAGCGAAGGCACGAAGAAAAAAGACTGAAGACTAAAGATTATCTGCGGAAATCAGCGTTGCATCTGCGTCATCTGCGTTCTCATTTTCATCGGTATCGGCGGGCCGTTGCTCAGGCCGCCTGATTTGCACTTGCGGATGCCTGTTCGACAGGGCGCACCACCAGACGGGTGCCCTTCACGGAAATGACCTCCACCACACTGTTGACGGGGATGACCTGCGTCGGATCTTCGGGCAGCGCCCGCCACTCCTCAGCATCCACCCGCACGATGCCTGTGCCCCGAAGCGCGTTCAGCGGCTCGATGACGACCGCTTTCTTGCCCAACACGCGATCGACGCCCACCTTGGCGGGTTGTTCGGGCGGCGAAACGCTCTCGGCGAAACGGCGGGAGAGAAACAGCGCCACCGCGGAGCCGCCCACGAAGATCGCCAGTTGCCCGATAATGTCCAGGCCGAACAAGGCGGCCAGGGCGGCCAGGGCCGCGCCCACGCCGAACGCTGCCAAAAAGAACCCCGCGGTCAGAATCTCGCCCCCGAAGAAAATCAGGGCCAGGATCAGCCATCCCCAGAAATAAAGGTCTGTTTGCATGATGACGACTCCTGCTACAAAAATAGGATTAGGGAACGCAGATGACGCAGATTGAAACGGATGAACGCAGATGAAAAGAAAAAATCTGTGAAAATCATCTGCGGAAATCTGCGATGCGAAGCATCCGTGTCATCTGCGTTCCATCTTCATCGGTGTTGGCGGCCGCCTTGCGAACATCGTCATCTTCAGTATACGCGCCGATCCGATGACTTTCCTGACGAAAACGCGTTGGCTGCCCGACAGAAATCGGACAAATCCGCTGCAGCTTCTCATGTTGTGCCCGAGAGGGAACCAACGACATACACAGAGCGACCAGGTCCACTATACAAGCTGTGGGCGCGATTGTCCAGTTTATGGTATACTACCTCCTGACGTTCCCCCTATCCTCTCCCCCATCTTCAAGGATAGTCATCATGACCCAGATTATCGCTGTTGCCAACCAGAAAGGCGGCGTGGGCAAGACCACGACGGTGTTCAATGTGGGGGCCATCGCCGCGGACATGGGCTATAAAACCCTGTTGGTGGACCTGGACCCCCAGGCCGCGCTGACCGCGTCCTTGGGATTGCAGCCCAACCGTCTGAGCAAATCCATCTATCACCTGCTCCTGGCCAAAGAGCTGGACCCCGAACAGGTCGTTGTCCGTGACATTCGCCCCAACCTGGACGCCCTGCCCGCGAACAAGGACCTGGTTCGCTCCGACGTGGAGCTGGCCCAGCAGATCGGGCGGGAATACCTCCTGCAGGAATCCCTTTTCCCCCTCAAGCCCGAATACGACCTCATCCTCATCGACAACGGGCCCAGTTTGGGCGTGCTCACGGTCAACGCCCTCACCGCCGCGGATCAAGTCTTCGTCCCCCTGGTTTGCGAATATCTGGCCTTGCGCGGCATGGGCATGCTCATCGAACTGGTGCGTCAGGTGCGGGAACAGACGAACCCCAACCTCAAAATCTTGGGCGTACTCATCAACATGTACGATCCCGCCTCCCTGCACAGCCGCGAGGTGTATGAGGAAGCGAAGCGCATCTTCGGCAATTACGTGTTCGAGCCGCCCATCCCCGAAAGCGGGCGCTTCGCCGAGGCCGCGGCCGCCCAACGCCCCATGATGGATTACGACCCCAGCCATCCTTCCGTAGCCATCTACCGCCAGGTCGTCAGCCGCATCATGACCCCGCCCTCGGAAACGCCCGCAGAAGAGAAAACGACAGAAAAACCATTGGAAACTGCGTAGCAAAGACACGGATAGAAGAAACACGGATGAAGGTATGAAACTCCATCCGCGTTTGCTTCTATCCGCGTTCTGTTCTTGCGAATCAATCGGCGGGGATGACTTTTCTCAGGCGGGGATTGGGGGTGATGCCCGGGATGCGCCCGCGCTTGGCCACGGGACGCCCGTCGATCTCCTTGATATCCGCCGTGAAATCGATGGGCGGCGCGCCCGAGATGGCGCTGCCGACGCCGAAACCATCCACCGGCGCGTCCGCCTCCTTGAACTCGCGGATGCGTTCGGGCGTGACGCCGCCGCTGACGAAGATCTTGACGTGGGTGAAGCCCTCCAGATCGAGCCGGGCCCGCACCTCCTTCACCAGGTCGGGCGTCACCCGGCCTCGTTCCGAGGGCGTATCCAGACGCACGCCCCACAGCCGGTCGCCCAACGCCCGGGCCACCCGCAGGCTCTCCTCCGCCTCATCCTTGAAGGTGTCCACCAGGGCGATGCGCCGCACCTCCGGGTCGATATGGCGGTCGAACGCTTCCACCGCCCGCACTGTGTCGCCCAGGCTGAGGATGAGCGCGTGGGGGATGGTTCCCGAAGGCTGAAGGCCCGCCAGCCGCGCGCCCGCGGGCGTGGCGCAGCCCACGCATCCCCCCACCACCGCCGCATACTCCATGCGGGCGGAGACGTCGGGATGGACGTGGCGGGCGCCGAAGCTGAGAACCGGAATAGGGTCCGCGGCCTCGACGCAGGCCCGGGCCGCGGTGGCCCAGCCCGTCTCATGGGCCAGGATGCCCAGGTAGGCCGTCTCGTAGATGGCGAAGGATTGGTAAGGGCCAGTGATGCGCAGCACCACCTCGCGGGGTGCGATCTCCGAACCTTCGGGCAGGGCCCAGACCTCCCCGTCGGGAGGAAGCACACGGGCAAGGAGATTGAGCACTTCATTCATGCCCGCCAACACCGCGCGTTTGCGGGCGAACACCTCCATGCTCACCCGAGGATTCACGCCCTCGGCTTCGAGAATGTGTTTCGTGCGGAGGAAGTAAACGTCGGCGTTGTCGCCGCGCAAGGTGGCTTCGCTGGGAGCAAAGCGGTCGTCGGTGAAATTGAAATCAGGCATGAACAGGCTCCTTTTCAGGTTCGTGGGTGCGGAGCCAGGTTTCATAATCGGGAACCACGGTCACGCCCAGGATCTTTTCCATGTGCTTCAGGGCGAAAGCGTGGGCCTCGGGGTCGAAGCTGGTCACCGCGTTGGCGGGGATGACGACGTTGTAATCGCGGTTGCGCAGGTCCGCGGTGGTAAACATCACGCAGATATCGGTAGCCACGCCCGTGACGATGACCATATCCGGCTCGATGCGCTTCAGCACCTCGTCCAGATTCGTGTCGAAGAACGCGCTGTAGCGGCGTTTGTTGATGACAATGGCGTTGCGGGCAAACTCAGCCAGTTCAGGGTCGATCTCCGTCTCCCACGTGCCCTTGATGCAGTGGGGCGGCCACATCTGAAATTCCTTGTCATCGGGGTCGTGCCAGTCGCGGGTGAAGATGAAATGCGCCCCCTTCGCGCCTTCCGATTTCAGGATCTCGCGGATGGGGCCGATGATCTCGCGCACGGAATCTCCGGCGTAGAGCGCGCCTTGGGGGTCGGTGAAACCCCGTTCCATATCGATAACCATGACGACGGCCGTCATGATTCACCTCCTTGTCGAGGGATGGGATAGGAAGGATAACGACTTCGTGTAAAACTTACACTAAGTTTCACCTGTATTATAACACCCCCTGTCAAGTTTCCTCAAATCAGAAAACGCGCATCGAGAGCATCCCCGCCCCACATTGCCAACTCGCCCGCTCTGTGCAAAAATAGTTTGGGTGCGTCCTAAATGAGTTGGCGTCGGCCGGACGCACTGGCCGAGTGAACTCGGGCTTTTTAGGCGCTTCGCGCCAATGGTCGACCTTCGTCGACCTGATTTCCATCATGAACATGGACGGCGGAGGCCGTCCACTGGCCGCAGGCCAGAAGAGTCCGACTTCAGTCGGTGAGTACTGCGGTGAAACTCCTCAACCGAAAAAGGACACACCCAAATAGTTTGCAGCCGTGAAAAGCCATCTCACCCACGTTTCACGGCCCAGGCTTCCCGCGCCACAGCGGCGCGGAGCTTCATCACATCTCCGAATTCTGACTTCTACCTCTGAGCCTGGTTGACTGACAAATCTTGAGGCGTTCCTTTCCGGGCGCATTCACCGAGTAAACTCGGACTCTTTAGGCGCTTCGCGCCAATGGTCGCCCTTCGTCGACCTGATTTCCATCATGAACATGGACGGCGGAGGCCGTCCACTGGCCGCAGGCCAGAAGAGTCCGACTTCAGTCGACAGTATAGGCGACCGAAGCAGACCTAAACGCGTTTTGTCAGTCAACCAGCCTCTGACCTCTGACTTCTGACCTCTGATCCCCGACCTCTATCTCTCGTCCGCCATGAACGCAAAAATCCAAGACTTCGCCCAGACCCTGCGCAAATACAGCGCCGCCGAGATCTACACCGATCTCGCCACCCGCATCCTCTACAGCACCGACGCGTCCATCTACAAGATGACGCCCCTGGCCGTCGTCGTCCCCAAACATTACGATGACGTGCTGGCCACAGTGGAAACGTGCATCGAATATGGCCTGCCTGTGCTCCCTCGCGGAGGCGGCTCCAGCCTGGCCGGACAGACCGTGGGCGAGGCTGTGGTCATCGACTTCACCAAATACCTGGACCGCATCATTCGCGTGGACGGTGCCCAGCGCCGGGTGTTGGTGCAGCCGGGCCGCACCCTGGACCTGCTCAACAGGGAACTGAAGCGCTACGGGCTCATGGTCGGGCCCGACCCGGCCAGCAGTAACCGGGCCGTAGTGGGAGGCATTCTCGGCAACAACAGCACCGGCTCCCACAGCATCGTCTATGGCCGCATGGTGGATCATATCCACTCCCTGCGCGTGGTCATGGCCGATGGCCGGGACGTGCGCTTCGGCCCGGCCACATGGGACCGCATCGACCAGCTTGCGCAGGGCGACACCCTGGAGGCCCGGCTTTATCGCGACCTGCTCCCCCTCATCCGCCAGAACGCGGGCCTCATCGACGAGAAATTCCCCAAATACTGGCGGCGTTCGGGCGGCTACAACCTGGATTACCTGCGCAAACAACTGGATGGCGAAACCTTCAACTTCGCGCCCATCCTGGTGGGCAGCGAGGGCACGTTGGCCGTGTTCCTGGAAGCGGAGCTCAACCTCGTCCCCATCCCCCGCCACAAGGGCATCGCCATCCTGCACTTCGATTCACGTGAGGAAGCCTTCGAGGCCGTGCCCGGCCTGCTGGAACTGCAACCCTCGGCCGTTGAACTCATCGACGACTATCTGCTGCGGCTCACCCGAACCTCGCCCGCGTGGAGCAAACGCCTCACCTTCATCGAAGGCGATCCCATGGTCGTCTACATCGTCGAATTCGCCGGGGATGAGCCGGGCTGGGTTCCCCATCGCATGGAAGCCCTCAAACGACACCTCCAGCATGTGGGTTACACGAACCCCGTGGTCACCATCACCGATCCGGTCGAGATGGCCAACGTGTGGGAGGTGCGTAAGGCCGGGCTCAACCTGCTCCTTTCCATGCGGGGCGACGCCAAACCGCTACCGGGCATCGAAGACGTGGCCGTGCCCCCCGAAAACCTGGCCGCGTACATGCGCGAGCTTTGGCAGATCATGGCCGACCGGGGCGTGGTCGCGGCCATGTACGCCCACGCCTCCGCCGGATGCGTCCACGTGCGCCCCATTCTGAGCCAGAAGAAAAAGGAAGACATCGACAACCTCATCTATCTGGTCACCGAATCGGCCCGATTGGCCAAGAAATATGGCGGCGTGCCCAGCAGCGAACATGGCGACGGCCTCGCCCGCAGCTATCTCAACCCCGAATTCTTCGGGCCCGAGATCTACGATCTCTTCCGCAAAGTCAAGGGCGCTTTCGACCCCGACAACCTCATGAACCCGCACAAGGTCGTCGATCCCCTGCCGCCCGACCAGAACCTGCGCTATGGCCCCGACTACCGCACCATCCCCATCGACCCCGTGTGGGACTGGTCTTACGATGGGAGTTTCGCCCAGGCGGTGGAAATGTGCAACGGCGCGGGGGTGTGCCGCAAGCTGGAAGTGGGCGTCATGTGCCCCTCCTTCAAAGCCCTGCGGGATGAGATGCACAGCACCCGCGGGCGGGCCAACCTGCTGCGATCCGCACTTTCAGGCGAACTCCCCGGCGGTCTCGACAATCCCGACCTGCATGAGGCTCTGGACCTCTGCCTGGGCTGCAAGGCCTGCAAGAGCGAATGCCCTTCCAGCGTGGACATGACCAAGCTCAAGACCGAGGCCCTGGCCCAGCACTATCAGGAACACCGCCCGCCCATCCACAAATTGGTATTTGGACACATCCACGAACTCTCCCGCTGGGGCAGCGCCCTCGCCCCCCTGTCCAATTGGGTGATGAACTTCGGCCCCACCCGCTGGGCCATGCAAAAGGCCCTTCACATCCATCCCGACCGGCGCTTCCCCGTATTCCATCGCAAAACCTTCACCGCCCGCTTCCGCGACCACCGCCGGCAACGCCCCCAGAATGGCGCAGACCGCAAGGCCGTTCTCTTCGTGGACACCTTCACCGAATTCAATGAGCCCCACGTGGGCATGGCCGCGGTCAAGGTGCTGGAAGCCGCGGGCGTGGCCGTGGAGATCACCCCGGCCATGACCTCGGGCCGCCCCGCCCTCTCCCAAGGCCTGGTTCCCTACGCCAAAAAAGCCGCGGCCCAGGTGGTGCAGACGCTCCTCCCCCACGCCCGCGCCGGCGTCCCCATCATCGGACTGGAGCCCAGCAGCCTCCTCACCATCCGCGACGACTACCCCGACCTGCTTCCGGGCGACGACGCCCGTCTGGTGGCCCAAAGCGTCCTCCTTTTCGACGAATATCTGACCCAACTGCTGGAGGAAGAGCCTCGGGCGCTGCCCTTGCAGAAGACCCATACGCACTTCCTGGTCCATGGTCACTGCCATCAAAAAGCGCTGGTGGGCGAAGACCCCATCTTCAAGGTGCTGGATGCCGTGCCGGGCGCAGGGGCCGCGAGCACGGACGCGGGCTGCTGCGGCATGGCGGGCGCGTTCGGCTACGACGCCGATCACTACGAGGTGAGCAAGACCATCGCCCACGACCGCCTCATCCCCAGCATTCAAAACCACAAGAACTCGGTCATCGTGGCCAACGGCACCTCCTGCCGCCACCAGATCATCGAACTCACGGGCCGGGAGGCGGTGCACCTGGCCGTGGCCCTGGCCGACGCCCTGCACCTGTTCTGAAAATAACGTGGCGTTGGTTTGCAAAAGCAACTCGAAGCCCACGTCGAGCGAGCCTGCTACGGACGTGATGCGTGATCCGTGAGGTCGTTACGCATCACGCATTACGTTTCACGGCCCTGGCCGCCTCGCTCGACGCCGCCTTGACGAGACCAACGTCTCCCTGCCCCCTGACCTCTTCCACCCCCCATGCGCCTCGCCCTCCTCGCCGACATCCACGGCAACATCCACGCCCTGCAGGCGGTGGCCGCCCGGTTGGAACAACTCCAGCCGGATGCGGTCATCGTCGTGGGGGACCTGATCAACGCCGTTCCCTTCAGCAGCCAAGTGGTGGATTTCATCCGTGAGACCGACTGGATCGTATTGCGCGGGAATCACGAGTTCTATTACCTGGACTTTGTGGGCGGCCGGGCGCCCGACGACTGGCATGACCCCATGCGCTGGGGCCAGCTCCACTGGCTGGCCGAGCACCTGCGCCCGGACCAGGGAGCCTACCTCGCGGCCCTGCCCGACGACCTGACCCTGTTCTATCCCCACACCGAGCCCGTGCGCCTGGCCCACGGCGCGCCCGGCAACCATCGCATGGGCTTTATGCCCGACATGCCCGCTGAGCGCATCGCCGCGGCCCTGGCGGGCGTCGAGCAGGCCACCTTCATCAACGCCCACACCCACCAACAGATCGACCGCATCATCACCCAGCCCGCGCCCGCGGTGGAGGAGACGGGCGATCCCGCCTTCTATTTTGAGAATGGCCAGCCGCACGCTCCCCGAACATGGCATGTCATCAATCCCGGCAGCGTGGGCCTGCCCCTGAATGGCGATCCGCGGGCCCAATTCGCCATCGTCGAAAGCGTCTCGCCCGCAGCCATCCCGGGCGGCTGGCGGGTGAGCCATCACCGCGTGGAGTACGACCGTCGTCCCGCCCTGGAGGCCTACCATGCCAGCGGGATGCTGGCGCAGGGCGGCGTCATCTCCGAACTGTTCTATTGGGAATTGGTCACCGCCCGGTGGGAGATCCCCTATTTCTTCATGTGGCGGCGAGAGCATCTGCCCCAGGATGGCGTCTCCTTTGAGGACGCATTCCGCGCATACAAAGAGGCGACCGGGCGAGAAGCATTCGTCAGGGAGCGGGACCCGCTGCGCCGCCAGCGCAGATGAGCAAGACGCCGGGGCGCCTTGCCCCCTCCAACCTTCCCCCGAGCTGCGCTCGGCGGGGAGGCCATCCTCTTCAGAACGAAGTTTCTGTCCATGGCTGGTTGACTGACAAATCTTGAGGCTTTCCTTTCCGACCGTATTCACCGAGTAAACTCGGGCTCTTTAGGCGCTTCGCGCCTGTGGTCGACCTTCGTCGACCTGATTTCCATCATGAACATGGACGGCGGAGGCCGTCCACTGGCCGCAGGCCTGGAATGGGACGACTTCAGTCGACAGCATAGGCGACCACAGCAGACCATAACGCGTTTTGTCAGTCAATCAGCGTTTGACGTTTGACGCCGGTTGCAAACTCGCCCCATCATAAGCCCGACGAATCTTTCGCGAATGACGCCACGCTCATTTGCGACTCAGCGGCGAATGGGGGCGGGTGACCACGTTCCGATCCTGGTTCCTGCGCTCCAATCGGATGCGCCGCCGTTCAGCAGCCTCCTCATAGCGTCGCTTCTCGTCCTCGGTTTCGGGGACAAGCGGCGGAATGGGAACCCGGTTGCCGTCGGCGTCCAGGGCGACGAAGGTGAGATAGGCGGAGGAACAATGACGGCGTTCACCAGTCAGAGGATTTTCCGCCTCGACGCGCACGCCCACCTCCATGCTGGTGTGGAAGGCGCGGTTCACCTGGGCCTTGAGGATGACCACTTCGCCCTGATAGATAGGGGCGCGAAAGTGAAGATCATCCATGCTGGCGGTGACGACGATCTGTCGGGCGTGACGCGTGGCGGCAATGCCCGCACAGATGTCGGTCCAGGCCATCACCTGACCGCCAAAGGCCGTGCCAAGCGCATTGGTATGCGTGGGAAGGACGATCTCCGTCATCTCCACGTAGGATTCGCAAGCAGGTTTGGGGGAAAGATCATGGTCGGCCATGGGATCACCTTTTCGTGTGGAATGTGATTCTCAAGCGAGATTGAGGCCAGTGTATCACATTCACGGCATTTGATCACAGGAAAGTTTTCGAAAAACGAAAAAGCGAGATAAAATAGATTGGCTGTCTCATCGCAACGATGCTACGCCCAAGGTGCAATCATGCTCAGACGAGAGGAGGACGCCAACTACATCATTTTCGCCTACCTCAGCGACATCGTGTTGACCATGATGGCGCTTTTTGTGGCATATCAGGCGCGATTGCTCCTTCCATTGGGAATCCAACTGGCTCCTGAAAATATCTTCATCGACGCGGGGTTGTATGTCACGGTGGTGGTCATTTGGACCATGGTCTTTTTTCTGCTGCATGTGTATGACGCCCGGCATACATTGCGGTGGACGGATGAGTTGCGAACGCTGGCGTTGGCTATCAGCCTGGCGGCGTTCGTGTTCGCGGGCGTGCTTTACATCTCCTATCGCGACACGCCCAGGTTGATGTTCATCTACTTCATCCTGGCTGATTTCATCTTCCTCATCGGCTATCGCTGGACCATGCGCCTGGCGTTGCGGTGGGCTGGCGCCCGGCAGCTTAGCCCGAGGCGCATCCTGATCATCGGCGCGGGCAGCGTGGGCCGCACTATCGCCAAAAAGATTCAGGAACAGGCCTGGACGGGATTGCAGTTGGTGGGGTTCGTGGATGACGATCCGGACAAACGGCGACAGGAATTCGAAGGCGCGCCGGTGTTGGGGGATTTGCATCAAACGCTCTCCATTGTGGATCGGCAGAAAATCGATCACGTCGTCTTCGCATTGCCCCTGCAAGCGCATGAAGCCCTGCGCGGCATCATCCTCCAGCTCTACGAACGTCCGGTGCGCGTTTTCCTCGTTCCCGACGTGCTCGACCTGGCCTTCTTCCGGGTGACGATGGAAGATTGGGATGGCATCCCCGTCATGGGCCTGAAGGAGCCGGTCATCGACGGCGTGGATCGCGTGATCAAACGCATCTTCGACCTGGCTGTGGCCACCATCAGCCTGCTGCTTCTCTGGCCCATCATGCTGTTCATCGCCATCGCCATCAAGCTCGACTCGCCCGGCCCGGTCATCCTCAAACAGGAGCGCGTGGGTGAGAACGGGCAGATATTCAAGGTGTACAAATTCCGTTCCATGGTGCAGGATGCGGACAAGATGCTGGACAAAGTCGTTGTTCGCACGGAGGACGGAACCATCATCCACAAACACAAGAATGACCCGCGGGTCACGCGCGTAGGGCGGTTCATCCGTCGCACCAGTCTGGACGAACTGCCCCAGTTGTTCAATGTGCTGAAGGGCGATATGAGCATGGTCGGGCCCCGGCCCGAGCTGCCCTTCATCGTCCAGAATTACGAAACCTGGCAACACAAACGCTTCGCCGTGCCGCCGGGCATCACCGGCTGGTGGCAGATCAGCGGGCGCAGCGACAAGCCCATGCACCTGCACACCGAAGACGATCTCTACTACATCAGTCACTATTCGCCGCTACTCGACTTGCAAATTCTCATCAAGACCATTGGCGTGGTGATTCGGGGGAAAGGGGCCTATTAAACGGGCTTGGGGTAACTACTAAGGTGTTGCCACCACTTTTTGCCACGAAGACGCGAAGAAAAGCGAAGGCACGACGTGTTTTCTTTATTTTTTCTTCGTGTCTTCGAAAAACTTCGAGCCTTCGTGGCTTTTGGCGGCCTAAAGTCAAGTGCGTTAGCAGTTACGGCTTGGGGTTGAAAAAAGGTGAAGAGTTGTTCATTTTGAGGGGATCAGGCGGTCGAATTGGGGATTTCCTGACGTCTCAGGCTTGTAGCAGGCGCGCTCATCTGCTACGATACCGCTTCGCAATTCCCAAACGTCGGACAACGCCTCTGTTTGCCCGGCGAATCCCAACATGGAGAATGACGTAATTCATGAATCGACGATCCTGGATACTTGCACTGACATTGACCATCGCCCTGACGTTGTGGGCGGGAACAAGCATGGCCGCTCCTCCGCAGCCCGAAAACGAGGATTCTGGCTCCCTTCGCGCCCAACTCGCCGAGAATGCGAAAGGCGACTGGGAACGCGTCTGGCGTTCGGAAGGAAGCGTGAATGATTTCTTCGGCATCGACGACGCCACTGTCATTGGCGTCGGATCCGATGGCATGATCATTAGCTCCACCGATGGGGGGACCTACTGGCATTATCAAGCGCCCACCGATGGCGCCGACCTTTTCGCCCTTGCCGGTTCGCAGAACGCGCTGTGGGCGGTGGGGGAAAATGGGACCGTGCTGAAGTCCCTGGATGGCGGCGCCGCGTGGGAAACCATCGATGCGGGCGTGGACATCACGCTGAAAGACATCGCGGCCGTGGGCGGCGCCAACGCCTGGATCGTGGGCGCGAACGGGGTCATCCGCGCCACATCCGATGGCGGAGCCACCTGGATCGACCAGCCCAGCGGCGTCGATTCCGACCTCACCAGCGTCGCATTTTTCAGCGACGCCCGGCGCGGCATCGTCGCGGGCAAGAACGGCGTCACCCTGTTCACAACGGACGGCGGAGCCACCTGGAAAGCGACAAACGCCACCTCCGCCACCATCAACGACATCTTCATCGCCCAGGAGAAAGCGTGGATGGTGGGGGATGACGGCGTCGTCTATGTCAGCGAGGATTTCGGAGTGACGTGGCGCGCCCTGGCCAGCCTCTGGTTCCCCATCACCCGGATTCGCATGATGCCCGGGCAAACGCAACAAGGATGGCTGGTGGGGCCCGACGGCAAGATGGCGAAAACCACCGACGGCGGAGCGACGTGGGACACCAACCGCGGTGACGAGGGCTATCACCTCTACGCCCTGGGCATTGGCGGGTCCAACGGCCTGTGGGTTGGCGGATCGGTCATGGTGGAGGACCACGGCAATTGGGGGGATATGGGGAATCGCCCGAGCTGGTTCGTGTGGGGCAGCGCCGATGGCGGGGAGAGCTGGCGGGCTCAGATCACGGGCCTCTATCCCCGCCTCTACAACGTCACAGCGGCCAGCGACCAGGTGGCCTACGCTGTCGGCCAAAATCTTCAAGTGCTCACGACCAGGGATGGGGGCTATTCCTGGCGGGAAATCCACCAGGAAATGCTGGCCGCTCCGGGCATGCCGCCGCTCAATCCTCTGGCGGATAAAATGCTTCACGCCGTCTCCTGCGCTCCGGATGATCCCAACGATTGTCATGTTGCGGGCCGCGAGGAGATCATGCTTCACACCACCGACGGCGGCGACACATGGACGAAAGAGACCGTGCCCGGCGTGGGACGTTCCTTGTACGACATCGTCATGACCAGCGCCCAGTCGGGCGTCGCCGTCAGCCGCGACTACAACTACTTCACCGAGGATGGCGTCACCTGGGACGGCGCTTTTGACAATGGCCGACACCGCACCCATCTCGACCTGGACATGATCAACTCCTGGCAGGGCGTGGTTTCCACCAAAAAGAATCTGATTGACTACACGCTAGACGCAGGCCGCCACTGGAAGGGGTACTTCTTCTACCAGTTCGGCGCATTCTACAACTCGGGCGCTGACGCGCTGGATTATGATGGCGATGGCGAACTGGATTACGCCTGGCTGGCAGGCTGCACCGTCCAAAGCAGCGTCGAAGGTCCCTGCCTCGCGGGAGCCATCCTGTTCAGCCCCGACGTGCTCAGCGGCCCCGATAGCTGGCGCGCCCTGCTCCTCGATTCCAATGTGCCCCGCCTGCAGAAGATCGAGATGGCCGACGAGCAAACCGGTTGGGCCGTGGGCTACGACGCCACCGTGCTCTTCACCGAAGATGGAGGGGCCACCTGGCAGGTCCAGCCTGTCCCCTCCGACGCCCACCTCTACGGCCTGGATGTGTACAACCGCGGCTTGGTCTACGCCGTGGGCTTGCGCGGCGACATCCTGCGTTACAGCGAGCCCGACCGTCGTCTCAACGCCAATCCGCAATGGCTGAACCAGGTGGACGGCGATCTGGGCGAATGGAACGCGCTCAACGCCCGCCATCTCAACAGCGACGACATGGACGCCATCCAGGGTGACGCTCCCGCCCCCGCCGATCTCGATGCGAACGTGCGCGTGCGCTGGGATGATTCGGGCATCTACCTGGGCATCGAAGTCACTGATACGACGCTGGTGGACAGCGGAGCGCTGGTGGATCAAATCGGCGTGGCCCTGGACGGGCTGAGTGACGGCGCTATCGGCGAGGACAATCACACCATCTTCTTCCTGGCGGATGGCTCCGCCCAGGGCATGCCAGAAGGCGGCCGGTACGCCATCACCCCAGGCGATGAAAGTTACACCATCGAAGCCTTTGTTCCCCAGAATGCGCTAGGCGGGGGGTTCGCCCATCTCCGCAAGATTGGCGTCAACTTCGCCCTCTACGACGCCCGTCCCGACGAAAGCGACTATGCGTCCCAGATGATCTGGGCGGGCGACTCCCTGTCAGATGATCCCGCGGCGTTTGGGTATATCACCCTGTTCCAATACGACCGCAACCAGCCCACGCAGGTCGCTCTGTCCCGGGACGCTATCGAGATCGACGGCGACCTGAGCGACTGGTCCGACGAACACGCTTACCCGCTCAATGCCGCCACGGCGGACAGCATCCAGGGCGAGTTCCCCGCCGGAGATGAGGACCTGAGCGGGACATTCCGCTTCCGCTGGTGGGAGAATTACCTCTTCCTGGGCGTACAGGTGCAGGACGACATCGTCACCGACGCCGATTCCGTCAAATTTGCGCTCGACGTGGATGCAGACGGGACGCTGAGTCCAAACGACGTCACCTATCAGATCTGGCCCGACGGACGCGTCACAGCCAACGGCGACACGTCCGCCACCGTGCTGGCCGTGGGCTCAGTCACCGATTCAGGGTACACATTGGAGATCGCCATCCCCGCGGATGAGATCGGCGGCCCATTCCAGGCCATGTCCCCTCGCCAGATATTGCACTTCAACGACGGCTTGCTCGATGATGACAATGACGACGGTCAGATCGAGACCGCCACGAACTGGCAAGGCGCTTCAGTGGATGGCATCCGGGCCGATTACGGCTGGCTGGAAATCTCCCCCGTCACCCTGTTGGTGAAGGCCGATTTCGACGATCCCCGGTTCCAGGACACCTTCATCAACGAGTGGTCGCCCACCTCGAACTACGACAGACTGGACACCATGCGCATTCGCACCGGCGGCATCGAATCCCCCCTGGTGCGCCTGGACCTCAACGCCCTGCTGCCCGAAAATATCCGGATCACCATGGCTTATCTGGGGCTTTACACCGTGCAGGACCGGGAGGGAGCGTCCCTAACCGCCCGCATCTATCGAATGCTCAGACCCTGGACGGCCTCGGAAGCGACCTGGCAACAGGCCGCCAATGGTCAGCCCTGGGAACAGCCCGGCGCCAAAGGCCCGAGCGATCAGGCGCAAACGCCCACAGATGAGGCGTCCCTGGCCCCCATGGGCGCAAACGGCGCTTGCGGCGACCGAAATGCGACCTGGTTCACCATTACCGATGACGTGCAACGCTTCGCGTCGGGCGATGAGGAGAACAACGGCTGGGTGCTGCGTGGCGATGCGAACGCACAGATCAACTATGTGCTGGCGTCCACGCGCCACAGCAACCCCGACTGCCTGCCCGAAGCCTACTTCGAATACACATTCCCGCCAGGAACGATTCCCCAGCCCACGCCTGCGGCGAAACACATCTACCTTCCCCTAATCGCTCCCTAAAACCTCTCAGCCCCCGGTCGATGGCCGGGGGCTTTTTGCATGGAGGCGTTGCCAATTGGGCGAAACCTCCAGGGAACGGTCCATGTCGACCGAAACCCTGGTGCCACTTTGGGAGCGACTGGCATTGTTTTCGGAGGCCCGTTTCATAGTGATTTTATTTATCTTGATTGAGTATTGTTTCTCTTCATCGTCGTAGAGGCTGGGGATTTGTGGATAATATGACTATCTGCAACAAGTAACCCGCTATTTAGTGCCTGACACCCGCCCCTCCCCCTATATCTACCTCCCGGTCTGCGTCGGGCCTGGGGATTTCCCCTGCGGAAAAGAGCGGGATGGGATCGGGATAAGTTGAGAAGGAGAGGGGCGCTTTCACGGCAGCAGGGAGAATGGATGCCGGGCGTTTCCTATGCCTCGTGGCGGCGCATAGTGCGGCTACTAAATGCAGTGTGACGGGCCTTGTTCTCTTGATTTGACGCCCCGATGACTTGTTCACAACCTATCCACGAGATATCCCAAGCAAAATCAGACAATCCCCAGGGATATCAGCAGGTTTTTGCTTAGATTTCCACATAGTTTTCCACAGATGGGGGATAAAAAACTACGCGTCAGCGGTTTCGATCTGGAGAAAATAGCCCAGGGCGAACAGAGCGAGGATGAACCCCAGATAGTTTTCGTTGAGGAATCGGGAGAAAAAGGCGAACGCCAGCAGCAGGATGGCTCCATGCCAAAACATGTTTCCCAGCGTGTTCGCATGCAGTTGTTTGATGGCGAGGAGGATGAGGGCGGGAACGCCCACGATGAGCTCAGGAATCCAGAAGGGCCAGTAGGCGAATCGGTCGGGGAGGGCGCCCGTGGCCAGCACGAAGTTGGCGAAGCCCAGTCCCCAGATTTGATAATGCACTTGGGCCGTGCCCGCGGCCCACCGCCATACGTCATCGATGAAGTCGTCGGGCGACCAGAGGAAGAAGGGCAGTACGAAGATGAGGAAGACGACCAGCGCGGGCAGCGCCCGGCGCAGGATGGTGATGATATTTTGCTTTCTGAAGACGGCTGGGAGGGATATCGCTGGGTTGTCCAGTAAGAGCAGGAGGAAGAAGGGGGCCAGGAACCAGGCCGTGGGCTTGGACGCCGCAGCGACGCCGAAAAAGGCGCTGCCCCACAGCCATTGTTTGCGATAGAGGAACCAGGCGCTGATGACCAGCCAGGCCAGCACGAACACGTCGTTCTGCCCGAAGATGACGTCCAGGCCCATGATGGGGTTGAGTCCCAGGATCATGGTCAGGCCCAGGGTTGCCAGCGGCTCCCCGCGGGTGAAGGCGTAGGCCAACAACAAGATGATCATGAACAGGATGAGGTAAGTGAATCGCTGGTCATACCACCCCAGCAGGGCGTTGGAGGTCAGTTGCACGGGGGCGGAGAGGACGAACGTGGCCGGGAGATAGGGATAGTGTTCGAGGGCCGTGCGAAATTCGGGAAAGCCCCACTCGGCCATGGGCGTGTCGTCGTAATCCTCGATATAAGGACTCTTGCCGGCCAGGAAGTAGTCGATGGCGATCTCCGTCTGGATGACGCCGCCGTCATGGCTGTAGGAGTGAGGCAGGTTATCGTGCCGGAGCAGCGTCATCTTCAGCGTGGGCAGCATCACCAGGGCCAGGATGATGATCCACAGCAGTCCATACTTCCAGCGGAAGGTCGTTCGTTCCCTCCATCTCTCCTGAAACAGGTCGACGAACACGTAAACGAGAAAGGCCAGCAGGCTGACCGCGGCCAGCAACAGGAAGATGGGATCGCCGTACCACGGCCCGAACGCTTCCGCCGCCCCGCGCGGCAGCCATCCTCCCACCAGCGGATGACTGATGACGTTTTTGAAATGCTCGAACAGGCCCGCTTCGGCGAACTTGTTGAGCATCAGCCGGGCCAGGAGGAGAATGAACAGCAGCAGGACGTCGAAGGATTTCTTCATGACTCCTCCATGGTACACGAAGCGGGCGGGATGACAAAACCGGACGGGTTTGTCTGACGCCGTATCGAGACTGCCCATACGGCGAGGTGAAAACCGCGGGGACGCGATGACACGGAGGTGCGAAGGGTAGGAAGGCAGAGGCGATGCCTCCGGCGTCGGATCAGTTGGCCAGCTCCACCCGGCGCTGAAGGATATTGTTGGCAAACCCCAAGCAGGCTACAAAACGACGCCGGGTGAACCCGGCTTTGGGCGCGGGCTGGCTCTGAAAGCCCCCTTGAGGGGGCGCCAGGCGCAACGCGCCCATAACTTGGGACGCACCCCTGAAAGGGCGAGAATTGACAAGCGGCGGGGGAAAGCATAGGATTGGGACATGATGACTGATGATTTTCGCATTCGGGTTTATGGCCACGCGTGGGCGCAGGACTTGCTGCGTCGGGCGTTGCAACACGGGGCCACCCGTCATGCCTACCTCTTCGCCGGGCCCGAGCATATCGGCAAGACCACCCTGGCCCGCGCCTTCGCCCAGGCCCTCACCTGCGAGAACCTCGCGGGCGAGGATGGGTTGGGCGCGTGCGGGCGCTGTCGCTCCTGCCGGCTGGCCGCGGAGGGCATGCACCCCGACCATCGCCTCTTCGCACCCGCGGGCAACCAGCTCCGCATCGATCAGATTCGAGAGGTGGTGCGGGAAGCAGCCCTGTCGCCCGTAGAAAGCCGCTACAAGGTCTTCATCATCACCGAATTCGAGCGGGCCAACGTGAACGCGGCCAACGCCCTCCTCAAGACCCTGGAAGAGCCCAGCGCCACCACCCGCATCATTCTCGTCAGCCATCAGCCTTCGGGCCTGCTGGACACCATCATCTCCCGCTGTCAGTTGTTGCGGATGCGGCCCTTACCCGAGAGCGAGGTCGTTCGGGCCTTGCAAGAGCGGTTGGGCCTGGAAGAGCCGGACGCCCGGCGGCTGGCCCGGCTCAGCAACGGGCGCATCGGGCGGGCCTTCTCCCTGGCCGAAGACCCCGAATCCTGGCAGAGTTACAACCAGCGCATCCAGGAGATGCAGGCCATCCTGGCCTATTCTCCGGCCCAGCGCATCGCCTACGCCCAGGCGCTGGAAAAGCACAAGCAGCTCGAAATCATCCTGCAGGAATGGCTGCTGTGGTGGCGCGATGTGCTTGTCATCCAAAATCGGGGCCAGGCGTTGATCGTGAACCAGGACCATCTCGACGCCCTGACGGACCTGGCCCGAAGCATTCCGGGCCCGCAGATTCGTCGCTTTGTGGACGCGATCATGACCACGGCGGCCTATCTGCGCAAAAACGTCAACCGGCAGTTGGCCATGGAAGCATTGTTGCTAAAAGCGCCCCATCGTGAGTAGAATAGGCCCATGCCTCAAGTCGTTAGCATTCAATTCCAGCCCGTCACCAAGCTGTATTACTTCGATCCCGGCCCATTCACCGATCTCCTCCCCGGCGAATGGGTGCTGGTGGAGACCGCGCGCGGCAAGGAGCTGGCGCAGGTCGTGCTTCCCGCCAAGGAGGTGGACGAGGGCGAACTCGAAGGCCCGTTGAAGCGCATCCTGCGGCGGGCCAGCAAATATGACCTCGACCAGAAGGCGTACTGGGCGAAGCAGGCCGAAGCGGCCATGCCCGTCTGCCAGGAAAAGGCCAACGCCCACGGGCTGAAGATGCGGGTGGTGCGTTGCATTTACAGCTACAACGGCGAGCGGCTCACTGTCGAGTTTGTGGCCGAGCATCGGGTGGATTTCCGGGCACTGGTGCGCGACCTGGCCCGTCATTTCAGCACGCGCATCGAGATGCGTCAGATTGGCGTGAGGGATCAAGCGAAGGTGGTGGGGGATTACGGTCGCTGCGGACGTTCCCTCTGCTGTCGCTCCTTCCTGCGGGAATTCCATTCCGTCTCCATCCGCATGGCCAAAAATCAGAATATCCCGCTCAGTTCGTCTGATATCTCGGGCGTGTGCGGGCGGCTCATGTGCAGTCTGGCCTATGAAAATGACATGTACGCCGCGGCCCGCAAGCATCTTCCCAAAGTGGGGCAGAAGGTGCTTACGCCCGACGGCCCGGGCGTGGTGCGCTATCTCAACGTGTTGTTGGGCAAGGTGTCGGTATATCTCGAATCGGGCGCGATGAAAGAATTCGACGCCCCCGACCTCTCCCTACCCGGCCATCCTGAGCGCGTCTATCGCATGCCCGAATTTTAAACTGGAAGCAAAACGAAAACCAGGTTTTGGGCTCGACTTCCATGCGAATATGACGCTGTTCTAAAACCACCCGCAGGTGAACCTGCGGGCTAAGAACGACGCCCCATGAATGGGACTTTTCTGCCGTGGCCGCCATCAAGCCGGGTTCACCCGGCGTCGTTTCGTAGCCCGGAGCTTCAGCTCCGGGTGGCCGAGGCCAAAAAATGCCTGATTTCAAAATGCGTTCAGTTTAGACCTATCGCGACCGATCGATCTGCAAGCGCAAACGATACTCCTCCGCCATCAACTGCTCCAGCCGGCGTTCGAGTTGAGCTCGTTTGCGTTTGTTCTTTTTGGTGGGATGCTGGTTTTCCCGCTCCAGCTCTCGCCGCACGCGCGCGATCTGGGCGATGACCTCGTGTTTGCGGGCGATGAGAGACGCCTTGTCCATGCTCGAAATCATATCATGGTTCCGCATTCCGCCAAAAGCGCTGCTGTGTAAATAGGATTCGGATCGGGATTAGGATTAAGATCGTCAGGACAACGTTGAGCGAGCCTGCCACAGACGTGGTGCGTGAAACGTGAAACGTGAGATCGTTACGCATCACGCATTACGCATACTGATGACTGATCACTGCTTACTGATAACTCCCCCTATGAGCGCTCCCAAAGCATCGATTTCCACCCTGATCGTCGGCGGCACAGCCGCTTACGGGCTCGATCTTTCGCCCTGGCGGCCCGTGGGCGAGCCCATCATCCTGCACACGCCCTACGGCCCCTCGCCCCCCATCACCCTGCTGCAACCCGACCCCGACCATCCCCCGGTGGGGTTTTGCTCGCGGCATGGATGGGATGCGCTGAAGCGTTCTGCCGCGTTTCTCAATCATCGGGCCATCATCTGGGGAGCGAAGATGCTGGGGGTCACCACCATCTTTTCGTGGAATGGCGTGGGGGCCATTCATGAAGCCTTGGATGTGGGCGACCTGGTCGCGCCCGCCGATCTCATCGATTTTACCCGCACCCGGGTGACCACCTTCGGGCATCCCGATCTCAAACCCGCATCGGGCCCGGCCTTTCATCCAGTCGCCCGCACTGCCATCCTCCGATCCCTGCCATCTGCCCCTCGCCCATCGCCCCTCGCCAACCCAACCTACGTCTGCACCGAAGGCCCGCGGCTGGAAACCGCGGCCGAGATCGAGCTCTACCGCCGCGCAGGCGCAGACGTGGTAGGCATGACCCTTTCCCCCGAAGCGTTTTTGGCGCAGGAGGCCGGGATCATGTATGCTTCTTTGGGTTATGTGACGAACTTCGCTACGGGCCGCGATTTGGGGCGTCCTCCTCGTCGCCAGTTTGGGCCCGTCGTCGCCCAAACCTGCCTGCCTCTCCTTCTGCAAGCAGCCGCCGTTCTCGACGTTAGCCATTAGCCATTGACAATTCCGTATGCCTCACCTCCTCATCCTCGCCCTGCCCATCCCGCCCCGCTCCCTGGAGATGCTGGGGGATTTGATCGAAGAACGGGACGTGCAAACGCCCTTTGGCCCGGTCGGGCCCCTGGCCCGCCGTCAGACCGCGGCCAGGGGTCCGGGCGTCTGGATCCTGCCCTACTTCGGCTCCCCCACCCGCACCGACCCCCGGGCGACCCTCTGGGCGGCCAAAGACCTGGGCGTGCAGCGCATCCTGGCCATCGAGGGCATGGTGGGTCTGGAACATGATCTCACCCGCGGGGATATCGTCATCCCCGTCGATTACATCGACTGGACCAAACACCAGCCCACGACCTTCTTCCAGCAGACGGGCGCGGGCTATATCTCCCAAAAGCCGCCTTTCTGCCCCGATATCAGCGCCGCCATCCGCCAGCATCTCCCCGCTGCCCGGCCCGTCATCTACCTGGGCGATGAAGGCCCCCGACACGAGACCGCGGCCGAGGCCCGCATGTTTCAGCAATGGGGGGCGCAGGTACGCGGCCTCAACCTCGTGCCCGAGACCTACCTGGCCAAGGAACTGGAGCTCTGCTTCGCGGCCATCGGGCTGATCACCGCCCACGGCGCGGATCGGGAACGGGCGTATGGCAAGGGCGAGGTGCGTCGGGCCACGCGCGAGGTCCTGGAAGCCCTGCCAGCCATCTTCGCCGCCCTGCCCGACCCGCCCACTTGCGGCTGCAACCATCTGCAGGACAGCGCCCGCCAGCGCGGCGTGCTCTCCGATGACTGGAGAACCTGGAAATGACGACACGTACGACGAATGACATCGTCCGCTACTTGAAAAAATTATCGCCGGACACCATTCGCAAACAGACCTTCCTGCAATTCACCGATTCGGAACTGCTAGACGCCGCCAATGCGTTCTCTCGGGATAACGAACGCTTGACCGCCATTCTGGAAGCTGTCCTTCGCTCTCCGGAACACAGTCCCGACTTCATCCATTATGGAGGAGTTTATTCCGCCCTCAGTGGCATTGTCGTGCCGTTCCGAGGGCTTCAGGATAACCTGGCGACCTTTTACGCCTGGTTTGCTTATGGCGTCCAGCACAATTATTTCGAGGATATATTCGAATCCGCTCAGAGCGTGATCATGGAATATCTGGATCAGGAGGAGAAAGAAGCGGTGGAAACCGGTCTTCGCATCCTGATTCGCTTTGCCCGGGCATTTTTCCCTACCATGGGATGGGCAGCTTGGGTTTTGGGATTTTTGAACGAACTTCCTCTGACGTGGAAGTTGGGCAGCCAGATCTTCGACGAGTTGATCACGCGCGTTCAATCGCAACCGGAGGCCGAAGAAGCTGTCGAAATCTTGGAAGCATACGTGAAGAAAGGCGTTAGAGGGCCGCGGAAATCGGTGTCTGTGGATGCAGACCTGGTGGAAGAGGTGGTGGATGTGGTTAGCAAACTCCTTGTGGAGATTCCTTCTCCCGATATGCTCACATTCACTATTCAACCATCCTTGAGTGCGCTGTTTGATCCGGAAAAGAAGATGACGCCCCTGCCCCGGGCCGAAGAGGCCGTTTTAGAGCTCATCTATCTGGCTCTGAGCCCCAACATGGCCGAGACGCCCGAGGCGGACCAGGCGCTGCAGGTGTTGCAACGCCTGCTGAGGGAAGGAAAGGCTCCGCTGCAGGAATTGGCGCCCTGGTTGGAAAAAGCCCATGGCGATTGGCGGTTATTGCTTTCCGATAACATCTGTAAGGTGGGATTCCTGACGCCGGAGGAATTAAAAGCTCTTGCGCTTGATACTCAGGTCAATGTGTATTTACGCAACGATGCCGTCGATGCCCTCATCGAGATCGCCCAGCGCTTCCCCTCCCTGGAATCGGACGTCAAGGCCTTCGTTCGACACCTGCTGACCCGTCCCGAAAGCCGCGACGTTCCCGAGGAGGAGAGCTTCCTTGCGATGGTGATTTCGGCGCTTCTTGATGCGGATTGGCAAGACCTTCTTCCCGAAATCGAAGCGGCCTTCAAGGATGATGTGATAGATCCAGAGATCATTCGGCCAGAAGATATCTTCGATGCCTGGGGCGTCACTTTGGATGTGCCTGAGGTTATGCCCGCGCGCGAAGACGGCGAATATATCTTGCTTCGTTGTACAAATTGCGGTCGCTCTCGTTACCACTTCGTGCGCAAGGTTTTGCTGGATATGGAGACCATGGACCGCAAGATTAAAGGGCTCCCCATCAAGTACGCTCCGTTCGTCATGGATCATGAGATCGTCTGTCCCAAATGCGGCGCCAGGGACGCCTACGAAGTGAATGCACTATACGCCACAAAATTGATGGCGATGGCGTTCCCGGATGTAGAGCCCCCTGAAGACCTGCAAGATGAGAACGACCTGTTCACTGCACTCATGCTCCATGCCGTCCGTATAATTGAAAGCCCGTTGGAAGTCTATCCCATCTATTCGGCCACCAGAGGAGGAAGGTCGATCCATCCCCTGGCCTTACGTGATCGGTATCTGGCAAACATCGAGAAAAATCCTAAAGATCCGGCAAATTATGTTGGATTGGCCAATGTGTATAAAAACATGTTCCGTGATGAAGACGCGCTGGCCATGGCTCGCAAAGCTCACGAGCTCACGCCAGACAATCTGGAAATCGCACTTTTACGGGCCATGGCCGAGCACGATGCTGGCGATCCGGAGATGGCTCGCAAGCTGTATGCGCAGGTGATCGAGAATGCTGTCCGAAAAGGATGGGGATGGGAAGATGGCTTTGAACGGGTGGATATCGCGCGGAATGGTTTGCAGGCTTTGAAACAAGGCAAGCCTAGTCCCTGGGCTGAAGGCGCGCAAGAGATGCTTTTGTCTTCCTCTCGCTCCTTCCAGCGAGAAGACACGAAGCGGCGCAAAAAGAAGCGAAGGAAAAGGAAGAAGAAACGACGATGACAGCCCGAGAGACCCTCGCACATCTTATCGATCTGGGACAGGAGATCGTGGCCCGAGGGCTCGTGCTGGGCAGCGGCGGGAACCTGAGCTGTCGCGAAGGGGACCGCATGTTTATCACCCGGTCGGGTGCATTGCTTCACCAACTCACGCCCGACGACTTCCTGCCCGTGCCTCTTCATCGACCCTACCAGCAGCCCGAGACCGCCCCCCGTCCCTCCACCGAGACGCCCATGCACCAGGCCGCGTACCTCGCCCGGCCCGACGCCCGCGTCATCGTCCATTGCCACCCCGTCAACGCCATCGCCTGGGCCATGCAGGGCGCGCCTCTGCCCGCGGTCACGCCCGACTTCACCCTCTACCTGGGGGCCGAAGTCCCCGCGCTGCCCTACTTCCTGCCCGGCTCTCAGGCCCTGGCCGAGGCCGTCGCCCCGGCGCTAAGGCAATGCCCGGCCGTCCTGCTGGGCAACCACGGCGTCCTGGTCACGGGCAACGACGTGGCCCAGGCCCGGCTGCGCCTCTTCCACATCGACGAGACCGCGGAAATCTGTCTGAAAGCCCAGGCCGCGGGCGCTCTACGCCCCCTTCAGCCAGACGAAATCGCCGAGATCCTGGCCGTCTACGGCGCAGCCAAGGGATGACCAATCCTGATCCCAATCCACCCGGACAAGCCGGAAGCAAGAAGCTGATCTCACGCCAAGTCGCTAAGTCGCTAAGCTTTTCTTTGCCTCTTTTTCCCTTTGCGACTCTGCGTCTTTGCGTGAGACATTGCCTTGCCCAGCGATCAAGAATTCCATTGATGAGGCGCTATCTACCTCGCGTCTCCTCATCCACCCAGGCCAGATAGGCGTCCAGGCCATCGGCCACGGGCAGCATGATGATCTCGGGCGTGTCGTAGCTGTGACGGGCGGTGATCCACGCCTCCACCAGGGGATAGAGGCCCGTGCGGGTTTTGATCAGCAGCAGGATCTCCTCATCCTTGACCACCTTGCCCTCCCAACGATAAGTGCTGCGGATGGGCGTTTGCTGCACGCACGCGGCCAGTTGGGCTTCGACCAGGCCCGAGGCGATGGCGTCGGCCTCTTCCGGTGAGCCTGTCGTCGTGAGAATGACACAATAATCGGACATATCCGCCTCCGGGGATGATAGCTTGTGGGAATCATATCACGGGAGGATGGATTGATGAAAGGGATGTGCGGTCGCCTTTTACGGAATCCCCGATCCGGGATATAATCTCCCCATGCCCGAACACTCGCCTCTTCCCCCGCCTGAAGAAAAGCCCACCTTCGTCCGTCACATGTTCGCGGACGCGGCCCGCCGCTACGACCGCATGAACCGCATCATGACCCTGGGCCAGGACCAACGCTGGCGACGGTTGGTGGTGGCGGCGTGTCACATCCCGCCCGGGGGCCGCCTGCTGGACGTGGCCACGGGCACGGGCGACATCGCCCTGGAAGCCCTGCGTCAGCACCCCGACGCATTCGTCGTCGGCGCGGACTTCACCCGCGAGATGATGCGCATCGGTCAGGCCAAAGACCCCGACGGGCGCATTCCCTTCGTCGAGGCCGACGCCCTGCGCCTGCCCTTCCCCGACGACAGCTTCGACGCCGCCTGCTCTGGCTTCCTCATGCGCAACGTGAGCGACGTGGCCGCGGCCTTTGCCGAGCAGCGACGGGTGGTGAAGCCGGGCGGCCGGGTCGTCTGCCTGGAGATCACCCGGCCCGCCGCGCCCATCTGGCGTGACATCTTTCATTTTTATTTCTTCAACCTGGTGCCCCGCATCTCGGCCTTCCTCAGCAGCAACAAGGACGCCTACACCTACCTGCCCCACTCCACCCTGCAATTCCCCCGCCCGCCCCAACTGGCCGAGATCATGCGCTCGGTGGGATTGAAGAACGTCACCTGGCGAACGTTGATGCTAAGCACCGTTGCCCTACACGTGGGTGAAGTTTAGTGCTGTATTGCACAAATACGTTCCGAGATTTTGAACGTCATTCCGAGCCCCGGAGGGGCGAGGAATCTAGCGAAGCGCTTGGCTTTGCCTGGGCGTGCGCTCGCTTCGCTCGCTAGATGCTTCAGTCGATTCACTCCTTCAGCATGACGTAACCAGGAAGGAATTTAGGCAACGCTGTATTTAGCTGGTTTTTTGAGATTCCAAAAGGCTGATCAGGCGCTCATAAATGACCGCCATTCGGGCGTCGTGGATTTCTCCCAACTTCGCAGGAATAATGTTTCTTTCGACAGTCGCTAATCGTGAAAGCCTGATAACGGAGGTCTTTTTCAATCCCGTGACGGCAAAATCCGAATCGCTTTCAGCAATCAGTTCGTCGAATCCTGCGATGAGTTGGTGGGTTTTCGAGGAAATCATGGCCACGAGGACATCTTCATGACGCCCGGGCATGAGGGCAATGACCAAAGCAGGGCGTAATTTCCCGTGGACCAGGTCAACTCGCGGGAAAGCCACGAGGACGATATCTCCCGGATTCATCGCACATAAACCTCGACGGCATCCTCTAACGAGTATTCCACTTCATCTTCCTCTCGAAAAAACTGTTCCAAAGCCATCCGTTGCCATGTCTCGTCATCCCAATCGTCGATGGTGACGCCATAGCGCCGACGCGCCAAGACAAACGCCATGAAATCGGCTACTTCTTGCAGCACATCGTCCGGCAAGTGTTCAATTTGTCGCTGTAATTGTTGACGCAACAGATTTGTGGCCATCATGCATACCTCTCGAAATGATTTTTATCAATCATAACACAATTTGATCGGCGGTTCAACGTATTTTATGTCCCCCCAACGACTCATTATTTCCATGAGTGGCGCCTCGGGCCAGATCGTCGGCATCCGCATCCTGGAGATGCTGCGGGATGCGCCCGATATCGAGACCCATCTGGTTGTCTCCCAGGCCGCACGCATCACCATCGCCCAGGAAACGGACGTCACCCCGGCCCAGGTCGAGGCCCTGGCCGACGTGGTCTATCGTCCGGGTGACATCGGCGCGGCCATCGCTTCGGGCTCCTTCGCCGTGTCGGGCATGATCGTGGCGCCATGTTCCATCAAGACCCTCAGCGCCATCGCCCACAGCTACGCGTCTGATCTCATTACCCGCGCCGCGGACGTGCAATTGAAGGAAGGCCGTCCCCTGCTGCTCGTGGTGAGGGAAACGCCTTTGCATCTCGGGCATTTGCGGCTGATGACCCAGGCCGCGGAGATGGGAGCGGTCATTTTTCCGCCGGTTCCCGCTTTCTACGCCCACCCCGCCAGCCTGGACGAGATGGTCACCCACACTGCGGGCCGCATCCTCGCCCGCATCGGCATCCCCAACGCCGCCTATCCCGAATGGCGGGGGATGGGGATTCCTGGCGAAAGGACTGATTCTAACGATTGACGTTTATCCGGTCGCGTTATAAACTTCTTTTATGCCCGCGCCCCAACCCATCCTCGATTTTCTCGCCGCGCACAACACCCTTACCCTGGCCACGGTGGGTCCGGAAGGGACGCCTCACGCCGCGGCCGTGTTCTACGCGTACACGCCCGAGGCAGCGCTCATCTTCCTCAGCGATCCCAATTCCCAACATGGCCAGCATATCGGTCAGGGAGGTGTGCGGGTGGCGGCCACTATCCAGGCCGATGACCAGCAATGGCAGCGCATCACAGGGTTGCAGCTCCATGGCATCGCCGCAGTGGCGGATCATAACGCTCGGGAGGTCTATTTGACCCGGTTTCCCTTCATCTACATCGCCCGCACCGGGCCCCTGGCCCGGGCCATGAGCAAAGTTATCTTCTACCAGATCACTCCCACCTGGATTCGGCTCATCAACAATCGGCTCGGGTTTGGACATAAGCAGGAGTGGCGTTTCGACCATGACTGACAACATCGACGAAATCCGGCGCGATCAAGACAAGGCCGCGGCCCTGGGGCATCCCTCGTATGTGTGGCGCGAGGGGCAGCGTCGTCGGTTTGCCATGATTCGCCAGTGGGCCCAGGTGGACGGCGCCCGGGTGTTGGTGGACGGCGCTGGCGTGGGCATGTACAGCCGTCATTTGGAGGAGGCGGGCGCGTGGGTCGTCTCCATCGACATCGACCTGCCCAGTATGGTGGAGGCAAGCAAGCATACGCGCAACTGCCTGGTTGCTGCGGGCGAACGGCTCCCCTTTCCCGCCAACGCGTTCGACACCATCCTTTCCCACGAGGTGCTGGAGCACGTGAGGGATGACGCGGCCGCGGTGGCGGAGATGGCCCGGGTGCTGAAGCCGGGCGGCC
The DNA here is from genome assembly GCA_026991225.1 of Anaerolineae bacterium. Taxonomy (GTDB): domain Bacteria; phylum Chloroflexota; class Anaerolineae; order J102; family J102; genus M2005. The sequence goes on from JALXCB010000164.1 coordinate 29,738, forward strand.
GCGCCGTTATTTTCGTTCCCAACCGTCTCTACTTCTTCGAGACCCACGGCCATTTCTGGAAAGGCGAATACCACTTCGGCAACACGCCCCTCATCAACTACCTGCCCGACCGCTGGCGCAACCGGCTCGCCCCTCACGTCCGGGCCTATCGCGCGGGCGACCTACGCCGCCTCATTGCGCCCTTGCCCCTGCGCATCATCCACTGGACGCAGATATACCCCGGCTACGACAATATCATCGCCCGCCAGCCCGCGTTGGGAAAGGGGGTGCGCGGATTCACGCGAATTCTCGAAAAGACGCCCCTGCGGGCCTTTGGCCTCTCCCATTTCCTCGTGCTGGAAAAGCGCGCGTAGCGAAGCATCATTGACAAATCAAGAAGACCTCTGTATTCTTTTCACACGCCTTTTTGCCGTCTCCACTTTCTCGACAACCGCTAACGTGACCCGGTTCACTCAACACGGATACGAAAAAACACGGATAAAATTTCCTTGGATGCCTGCGTGCCTTCGTTTCCTTCGCGCCTTCGTGGCAAAAGAAGGATACCGGGGCCAGCGACTTTAGCAGTCTTATCTCGAGTGTAAGTTTATGAAAACGAAATCGAAACCCCGCTACATTTACTGGCAAGAAGATGACTGGTGGTTGGGATATCTCGAAGAATTTCCCGACTACTGGACGCAAGGCCGTACACAAAAGGAACTTGAGGAGAATTTGCGCGATCTCTATCTTGAACTGACGAGCGGGAATATCCCAGGGGTGCGACGCATCGCCGAATTGGAGATGGCATGAAGCGAAGGGATTTAATCCGTACGTTGGAGAAGATGGGGGGTGTGTGTTGATTCGACACGGATCAAAACACGATTGGTATCAGAACCCAAACACCAAAGTCTCTCAGCCTGTCCCGAGACATCGGGAAATCCATGAGCATCTGGCAAGGCATATCATCAAGATGCTTCGGGATGATAAGACATGACGACCCTCATTCAAAACGGCATCCTCGTCACCGAAACCGAAACCTTTCCTGCTGATATTCTGGTCGAAGAGCAGCGCATCGCGGCCATCGGCCAGAACCTGCCTGCGCCCGCAGACGCGGACGTCATCGACGCCTCGGGCTGCTATGTCCTGCCTGGCATCATCGACCCCCACGTCCACATCCAGCTCGATACGGGCGTCTTTCGCACCGCAGATGATTGGGAGACGGGCACGGCCACGGCCGCGCTGGGCGGGGTGACCACGGTCATCGATTTCGCCACCCAGTTTCCTCACCAGACCGCGAAAGAGGGCGTCGCCGCCCGCCATCGCGAAGTGCTGGGCGTCGAGACCGCAGACCCGGACGAGCTGGCCCAGGCCCAGCCGCAGACGCCCCATCCCCCCTACATTGACTACGCGCTCCACTGTATGCTCACCGTGCTCCCCGATGAGGACGAGGAGCTGGACGCGTGGATGCAGGACCTGCGCGGGGCGGGCGTCAGCGCCATCAAAATCTACACCACCTACCGCCCTAACTATTACCAGAACGACGCGGAGCTGCTGCGCTCCATGACGGCCGCGGCCAAAGCCGACCTGGTGGTCATGGTCCACGCGGAGAACGACGCCATCGTCAGCGACGCCACCCAGCGCCTGGTGGCCGCGGGGCGGACGGATCTCAGCAACCATGGCCGGGCCCGGCCCGGCTTCGCCGAAATCGAGGCCGCGCACCGGGTGCTCTTCCTGGCCGATAAAGCCCGGGCCGAGCTCTACATCGTCCACAACTCCATGGGCCGCACCGTCGAACTCATCGCTCAGGCCCGGCAGCGAGGCCAGCGCGTCTGGTCGGAGACCTGCCCGCAATATCTGCTGCTGGATGAGCGCAAGTACGAAGGTGCGGACGCGTGGCGCTTCATCATGCAGCCGCCCCTGCGCGACCCGTACCAACCCGCGCATCTGTGGCAATTGCTGGCCTCGGGCCGGGTGCACAGCCTGGGCACCGACCATTGCGACTATACCCAGGCGCAGAAGCTCGGCCTGCGTCCTTTGCAGGACGACCGCCTCATGGCCCGGCTGGCCGCGCTCGGGCCCCGCGTGCAAGACGTGATCACCGCCCGCTTCGGGCTGTTCGATGGCCGCCCCCGCACGCAGGAGGAGACCGCCCACTACCTGAACCTGCCCCTGGAGGCCGTGCAGCAGGCGGAGATGAGCGCGTTCGAGCGGATTCCCGACCTGGGCGAGCGCATGATGGCGCTCATCCAGGACTTGCAGCGCCTGGACCCGGCCGCGACGCCCCCGCGGCTGCCCTTCACCCAGACGCCCGGGGGGCTGCCCGGCCTGCAAACCGCACTGCCCCTCATGGTCACCTACGGCGTCATGCCGGGCCACATCACCTGGCCCGACCTGGTGCGGCTGATGAGCGCCAACCCCGCCCGCATCTTCCGGCTGAGCCACCGCAAGGGTGCGCTGCGTCCGGGCCTGGATGCGGATATCGTCATCTACGATCCCCGCGGCGAATCCGTCATCACCGACGGCGAACAGGCCACCATTGGCGGCTTCACCCCCTACAAAGGCATGAAGGTGACGGGCCGGGTGCGCGACACCTTTGTACGGGGGCAGGCCATCGTGCGGGATGGCGAATTGATCGGGCCTCGCGGTTGGGGAAGGTACGTGGCATCATGATCGAACTCACTTTCCTGGGCACCTCCGCGTCCGCCCCCTCCATTCAGCGCGGACTCTCCAGCGCCATCGTGCAGCACCGCGAACACCGCTTTATGGTGGATTGCGGCGAGGGCACCCAGCGGCAATTGTTGCGTTCGGGGCTGGGTTTCAAGCGCCTGAACAAAATCCTCATCACCCACGCCCATCTCGACCATATTTTGGGCCTGGCGGGGCTGGTTTCCACCATGACCCGCTGGGAAGTGATGGAGGGGCTGACCATCTACGGCGGCGCCTATGCCCTGGATCGCATCCGTCGCTTGCTGGACGTGGTCTTCTCGCCTCACCCCATCCCCCAAAGCATCGAGCTGCGAGAGGTGCGGCCTGGCGTCGTGTTCGCCACTGAGCATCTGCGCATCGAAGCCTTTCCCGTCATCCATCGCGGCCCCGACTGCTACGGATATCTCTTTTCCGAGACCCCCAAGCGGCCCTTCCTGGTGGAAAAGGCCGAGGCGTTGGGCGTGCCGCCGGGCCCGGAGCGACGTCGGTTGGTGGCGGGGGAAAGCATCACCCTGCCCGATGGCCGGGTCATTCGTCCGGATGACGTGCTCGGGCCGCCGCGCCAGGGCGCTCGGCTCGCTTTCATCGGCGACCTGGCCCGCACCAAGGGCGTGGCCAAATTCATCCGCGATGCGGATGTACTGGTGGTGGAAGCGACCTATCTGGAACAGGACAAGGCTTTGGCCCGGCAGTACGGGCATCTCACCGCGGCCCAGGCCGCGCGGCTGGCCGCGCAGGCCCGCGTGGGTCAGCTCATCCTCACCCATATCTCCCGCCGCTATTCCGACGAAGCCATCCTGGAAGAAGCCCGGACCATCTTTCCCCACACTGTGGTCGCCAACGACTTCGATCGGTTCGAGATCAAGCGGGCGAGGTAGGATTTTCGCTCGTCGATATCGTTGGGACGCTTTGGCTCTGCCGTCCATTAAGGCCCAGACAGCAGAAATTCATCCTGCGAGCGCCGCCAACACGATTTGCATGTCCGGTCAGCTTATGCTAGACTAGCGCAACTTTATCGCCCCAGGGCGATTCCAATCGCATACACACAACATCTTCTTATCCAGAGAGGCGGAGGGACCGGCCCGATGAAGCCTCGGCAACCAGGACGCAACCGTCCCAGGTGCCAATGCCGGACAGAATTATTCTGGACGATGAGAGGATTGTCGCATGCCAAGCCACTGACAGACCTCTTATCGGAGGTCTTTTTTTTGGGACCGCCGACGGCCTTTCTGGATGATTCCGGAGGCAGTCATGCGACCCATTATCGAACAAACAGAAAACGCATCCCATCGAACCAACGGGCGTCGGCAAAAGCGGGCCACGGCCTCGTCCGGCCCCAACACCCAGGTGCTCCATAAGGGCGCTCGGCGTCCACACGCGTATCACAGCCTGACCCCGCCCATCGTGCAAACCGCCGCCTACACATTCGAGGACACCGAGGCGGTGATCGCGTTCAAGTCGGCTGCGGAGCGAGAGCGTCTGGAGTACGGGCGGTATGGGAATCCCACGGTGCAGGCCGTGGAGCAGCGCCTGGCCGCGCTGGAAGGGGGGGAAGCGGCCTTGTTGGTGAGTTCGGGCATGGCTGCGATCACATTGCCCCTGCTGCTTCTGATCTCCAGCGGCGATCATGTCGTCATGGGGGATGACGTCTACCACCGCACGCGCATCTTCGCCAACGAGTTCCTGACCCGCTACGGCGTGACTGTGACCACCGTCCCCACCTCGGACCTGACCGCCATCGAAGCGGCCATCCGCCCGAACACCCGCGTCATCGTGGCCGAAACGCCTACCAATCCGTTTCTTCGCTGCGTCGATCTGCGAGGATTGGCCGAGATCGCCCGACCCCGCGGGGTGCTCACCCTCATCGACAGCACCTTCGCCACGCCCCTGAATCAGCAGCCCCTGCAACATGGCATCGATCTGGTGGCCCATAGCGTGACCAAGTATCTGGCCGGGCACAACGACCTGCTGGCGGGCGTGGTGGTCGGGCGCGGCGACCTCATCGAGACCGTGCGGGGTAGCCAGGGCCTGTTCGGCGCGGTGGTGGATCCCTCGGCCGCCTATCAAATTCATCGCGGCTTGCAAACCCTGGGCCTGCGCATCGCTCAGCAGAATCGCTCCGCCCTGGCCATCGCCCGCTATCTGGAGGAACACCCCAAGGTGCGGCGGGTGTGGTATCCGGGCCTGGCCTCCCATCCCGACCACGAGGTGGCCCGACAGCAGATGACCGGCTTCGGCGGCGTCGTCAGTTTTGAGATCGAAGGGGACGGGCCGGCCGCGTCTCGGTTCGTGGACGCGCTGCAACTGGCGCATATCGCGCCCTCCCTGGGCGGCGTCGACACCCTGGTCATGCAGCCCGCGATCCTTTCTTACTTCGACACCCCGCGCGAACAGCGTCTGGCCCTGGGCATCACGGACGAACTCATTCGCCTGGCCGTGGGGATTGAGGACACTGAGGACCTGCTGGCCGACATCGAACGGGCGTTGGAGGTTGTATGAGTGCATCGTTGATTCCACCCGAATTCACCGCGGCCCTGCGGGAAATCTATAACAAGCTAGCCGGAACCGAGATCGTTTGGGTGGTGACGGGCAGTCTGGGGCTGGCCATCAAGGGCATTCCCGTCACCCCGCACGACATCGACATCCAGACGGATCGGGCCGGGGTCGAGACCTTCGCCCGGCTTTTTCGGGCGGAAATGGTGGATGCTCCCTTCTTTTGGGAATCGGAACACACGCGTTTCTGGTTTGCGCGCTTCCTCATCCACGGCGTCGAGGTCGAGGTCATGGGCGATATGCAGCATCGGGACGAGGAAGGCTTTTGGGATGATCCACCCAACCTGGAAGCGAATCGGCTCTTCATTCAGGTGGCTGAGATGGCTATCCCCACCCTTTCCCTGGAATTCGAGGAAGATGCTTATCGCAGGATGGGGCGACGGGGCAAAGCGGAATTGATTGGTCAGTATCTACGGATGTGCTGACAGATATTTCTTCGCATTCTTTGGGTGCGTCCTAAAATTTTGGCCAATCGCGTTGTCATCAGGAATTTGGTCATGCGGGCTCCACCCGGCGCTGAAGCGCCGGGCTACGCAACCACGCCGGGTGAACCCGGCTTTGGGCGGGGGCTGGCTCTGAAAGCCCCCTTGAGGGGGCGTCGTTTCGTAGCCCGGAGGTTCACCTCCGGGGCGTCAGGCGCAACGCGCCCATAATTTGGGACGCACCCGAGAGAAAGGGGTGCGTCCTAAAATTTTGGCCAATCGCGTTGTCATCAGGAATTTGGTCATGCGGGCTCCACCCGGCGCTGAAGCGCCGGGCTACGCAACCACGCCGGGTGAACCCGGCTTTGGGTGCGGGCTGGCTCTGAAAGCCCCCTTGAGGGGGCGTCGTTTCTAGCCCGGAGGTTCACCTCCGGGGCGTCAGGCGCAACGCGCCCATTTGGGACGCACCCGAGAGAAAGGGGTGCGTCCTAAAATTTTGGCCAATCGCGTTGTCATCAGGAATTTGGTCATGCGGGCTCCACCCGGCGCTGAAGCGCCGGGCTACAAAACCACGCCGGGTGAACCCGGCTTTGGGTGCGGGCTGGCTCTGAAAGCCCCCTTGAGGGGGCGTCGTTTCGTAGCCCGGAGGTTCACCTCCGGGACGCCGGGCGCAACGCGCCCATAATTTGGGACGCACCTCATTCTTTTGGGAAGTTGCAAAAACCAAAAATCAATCTTATAATCAAGGAACGCATTGCAACATGCCTCATCCCCCCATCGAAATAATTGGACATGGATTCCCCCAACTTCCCCCGACGCGTTCTCCTCATTCTGATCACGGTCCTGGCGCTGATGGCGATTCTGCTGTGTGGGTTCGTCTGGAAACACTATCTGTTTGCATTCGAACCAACGCCCGGGCCCGTCGCTGTGACGACAATTCCCACCACAACCGCAGAAACGTTGCCCACGGTTTCTTTCACGCAGACGCCCATCGCAGGTTCAGGCCTGCCCGACGTTTCGCAGCCGGAAGCGACGTCCGTATTCGGCAGTCTGGTTCCGGGCATGTATGTGGCGTATGACCAAGACCAATTCGAAGGCAACAATCTGGACTATGCGGCTGGCAGCCATTTGTTTGTGGCCTGGCGACTGATCGAGGATGGTCCGCGAGGGGCTTATGACTGGTCATTCATTGATAGTGCGTTGGACAAACTCGCTCCGGGCAAGAAGGCGATTCTGCGCATTGTCACGCGTTGTCCGGATGTTGACGGGCCAGAGGGAATGCGGGACGCCTGTGCACCCAACTGGACGCTCAATGCTGATCCCATCATTGTGGAGAACCCTCCGTGTGAAGCGCCCACCAGGCGCATGAATTACCTCAATCCCGTGGTGCAACAGGGCCTGGTGGATATGATCCACGCCTTGGGGGATCGATATCGGGATGACGAACGGATTTCGGCCGTGGAGATTGCCATCGGGTATGGCGGCGAGCCTGTCCCTTGGCCCCACTCCCCAACGATCTGTGATTACGCGGAACAAAAGACAGCCTATCTGGCCCGTCCCGAATATGCGTCGTCCGGAAAGGCCTGGGCCGAGTATCACAAAGAGATTATTACGGCTTATGTCGAAGCCTTCCAGGTGAAAAAGCCCCTGACCACCATCATCAACGCGGCTTATGCCGAACGCTATCATGCAGATGTGGTGCGTCATGCTGTGAAAAATGGCGTCGGGCTGGCGCTCACTTCATTGCACAGCGATTATAACGCCAATCGCGGCAGCGCCGATTATGTCTGTTATTGGGGATTTATTACCGAACCCGGATTCGATAATGATTCCGAGATGGCGCAAGGGGCGTATCTCACGCAATGGGCGCCGTTGGTGGTGAACAGGGGCCGCGTTCCCATCGGGTTCGAATATAACAATCGATACGATAACACCGGACGCATTCCGCCGGAAGGGGAAGCGTTTACGCGTTGGGCCATGCTCAACGCGCTGGACAAGGGCGCTACGTATGTGCTTGCTTTTAATGACGGCAAGGGATTCACAGGCAATATCCGCTATCCCGACGTATGGCGATTTTTCAACCGTTACGCCGGACGGGATGCGACCTCGACACCCGATGTCTGGATCGCGTTTCGCAGCCCCTGGAAAGAGGGGGCCTGGTGTCCCGACATTTACGATTATAGCTGGCATCTCACCTCCGAGTTGGAAACGCTGCCCTATGCGGATGCCGAAAGCCAGCAGAAAACCAACATGATCGACGCAGCCACGGGCGCGTTCGACATCGGCCCGAAATCCGACTGGCGCCACTACTACGCCCGCACCACCGCGGACATCTGGCCGGTGTTCAATCTGGATGTAGATGACGCCTTCCTGTTCGATGCACCAACCCCGGTCGAGGTGGCGGTGACTTACTTCGATCACAGCAAAGGCGGCAAGTGGGCCCTGTACTATGATAGCGCCACGGGAGAGAAGCTGGCGGGAACGGTGACGCTGACGGGAAGCAACACCTGGAAGATCCAAACCTTCCGGCTGGATGACGCCCGCTTCGCCAATGGACTCAAGCCCTTCTCTCCTGATAGTCGCGCCAGCGGCTTCGACCTGCGTCTGGATCGGGCCGACGACGTTGACGACATTTTCAGCGTGGTGCAGGTCATCCCCGCTTTCCCGCCTTCCTCGCCCGAAGAACAAAGCATCCGCCTACAGCAGGGATTGGACGGCTTTCAAGGGTTTTCCGACACCTATTTGAGCGAATGGCAGCCCAACCAGGATTTTCATGAGAAAACGGTGCTGGCTTTGCGCATCGATAACGTCATGACCAGCCTTCTGAAAGTCGACCTTTCGCACATTCCGCCCGGCTCCCGGATCCTCGAAGCGACCCTGCATTTCGCTCGCGTCGACCCACGCGACCCCACCGTATGGGTGAATGCCTATGAGCTTTTGCGGGACTGGGACAAGAACGCCACCTATAACCGGGCGAGCAAAAACGTCAGATGGCAGAAGCCCGGCGCATTGGGCAGCCGCGACGCCCGCACGACGCCACTGAATCCCACCCCCGTAAGCGTCCCCAAAGGCGGGGCCGCGACCTTCGATCTGACCGAACTGGTGCAAAAATGGGTGAATGACCCTGATCAGAACCGGGGGATCATCCTGCGCGCCAAAAGCAATGCGAACAAACAATACAGCTTTGGCAGCAGTGACGCCCGCAAGCTGGCGTTGCGTCCTTATCTGGATATTCGCTTCATCCCTGGCGGATCTGCGCCCGCACCAACGCCGACGCCCGCGCCGACCAGCACGCCGATCCCGCCGACGCCCACCCCGACGCTTCCACCCACCCTGCCTCCCACGGCCACCCCAGCGCCTCCCACGGCCACGCCAACAT
>JALXCB010000165.1 GCA_026991225.1 Anaerolineae bacterium
CACGAGCGCAGCGAGTATCGGGGGAGGGGCGGGGTGGGGGCAAATAAGGAGGCTGGGAGGGGAAAATCGCTCCCCTGCCGTAACTGCTAAGGTATCGCCACCACTTTTTGCCACGAAGACACGAAGAAAAGCCAAGGCGCGACGTATTTTCCTTGATTTTTCCTTCGTGTCTTCGAAAAACTTCGCGCCTTCGTGGCTTTTGGCGGCCTAAAGTCAAGTACGTTAGCAGTTACCCCCTGCCTCTTACGAATTCTAAATTTCAGTAATTCACGATTTCCGCTGGCCCGCCGATTAAAATCAGGGCTAGGGGCCTCTGGCCGCCTGTCTGCCTGCGCAGACAGGCCCGAACAAGCGAAAAATGTCCCCGAAGGGGGACATGCGGCGGAACGCCCTGAGACCTGAATTCATTCGGCGTGCGCTTGCGGACGAAATCGTGATCTACTGAATTTGGAATTGCTGGGGGGCGCGTCTCAGATAATTGGCGCGTTGCACCGAACGCCCCGGAGGTGAACCTCCGGACTAGAAACGACGCCCCTCAAGGGGGCTTTTTCCTTTTTATCGTAACTGCTAACGTCCTCGACTTTAAGCCGCAAGAAGGCGCGAAGTTTTATCAAGACACGAAGAAAAAACAAAGGAAAAAACGTCGTGTCTTCGTCTTTCTTCGTGTCTTCGTGGCAAAAAATGGTGACGCGACCTTAGTAGTTACTTTTTATCTGCGTTTATCCGCTTCGATCAGCGTCATCTGCGTTCCCCCCAATCTATTTCCGATACAGCGAAATCAGCTTTTTGCTCTCCGCGGTGAAGGGGCGTTTGTCCCAATCGCCCCAGCGTTCGGCCAGGCGCAGGCCCGCCAGCCGCGCCATCAGGTCTAGCTCCGAGGGCCAGGCGTAGCGCAGGCGCACGGGATAGAACCGCGCGCCCGACTCGGTCCAGGCCACGTGCTGGCTGTAAATGTGCTGCCGCACCGGGTCGTGTTGGGTGACGTCGATGCGCAGATAGCCGTCGTCCATGGCCACCAGACTGATATTTTGCCCACGCTGAAAGCGGGTCATGTCGGGCATGAAGGTTTCCAGCAGAAAGACGCCGTCGTCGGTGAGGTGTTGGGCCACGTTCTGGAAGCAGCGCACCTGCTCGTCCTGGGTGAGGAGGGCGAAGAAGGTGTTGAAGACGACGTAGATGAGGGGGTATTGGCCATCGACCGGGACGTCGGCGAAGTCGCCCACGGTGACGGGAATGCGGTAGCCGCCCGGTTTGGCCTGCAAGCGGGCCAGCATCTTCTCGGACGCGTCAACGCCCCGCACCATGACGCCCCGCTCCAGCAGGGGCAGGGCGACGCGGCCCGTGCCGATGCCCAGCTCCAGCGCGGGACCGGGCCCGGCCAGTTCGGCCAGGGCGCCGATGGCCGCGGGGTTGACCGATTCGTACCATTCGTCGTAGATGTCGGCGATGCGGTCGCCGTAGTCACTGTATTCGGTGGGGTGGCGGTCCATGGCAGGGTGGAGGTGGGAGGTCGGGAGAGGAGGGAGGGATGGGGTGATTGGGAAACCAGGTGACCGGTAGAGAGGGAAACCGGGAAACCAGTAGACCAGTAAACCGAGAGATCAGGAAACACTGCCCCATGAACAGGGCCTCTGGCCTTCTGGCTCTCTGGCTCTCTGGCTCTCTGGCTCTCTGGCTCTCTGGCTCTCTGTCCTTCTGAACTATCTCTGGCCCGATTATGCCCGAATCGCGGGAAGGAAACAAGTTGGCGGATGGCTGTGCCGGAAATAGCGTCGTTCGTCTGCAAAAACAACTCGAAGGCTGTGTCGGGCGAGACGGCAACGGGGTGATACGTGATGCGTGAAACGTGAAGACTTTACGCATCACGCATTACGCATCACGAATACGGCTTCCGGCGCCAACCTGGCCGCGTGTTTTTTCGTCGTATCGGCGGGCTTTCGCTCGCGCCGCCCGCTTTTCAACGCCCTTGCCCCCCGCCGCCCTTCATGGCACAATACCATGCAGGCGTCACATGGGCCTTGCTTGCAAAAGCCTTTGCCGGCCAACGTCGGGCGAGGCGGCAACGGGCGTGATGCGTGAAAACGTGAAACGTGAGATCGTTACGCATCACGCATTACGCATTACGTGTTTGGCTTCCCGCATCGCACATCCCCAATCCTAATCCCAATCCCCATCATGCACCCCTGGCTCCAACACTACGACCCCGACGTCCCCCATCACATCGACTACCCCCGCATCCCCCTCCACCAGATTCTGGCGGAAGCCGCGGCCGAGGCGGGGAACCGCGTCTGCACCAACTTCTTCGGCCGCGCGCTGACCTACGACCAGATTCACGACGCGGCCCGGCGTTTCGCCTGGGGCTTGCAGCAGTGGGGCTTGCAGCCGGGCGACCGGGTGGGCCTGCTGCTGCCCAACATGCCCCAGTTCATCATCGCCTACTATGGCATCCTCATGGCGGGCGGCGTGGCCGCGCCCCTCAATCCCCTCTACACCGAAAACGAGCTGAGCTTCCAGCTTTCGGACGCGGGCTCCCGGCTGCTCATCACCATCCCCATGTTCCTGGAGAAGGCCGTTAACCTGCTGCCCCAGACCGCGCTGGAGGGCGTGGTGGTCACAGGCCTGAGCGAGGCGCTGCCCTTCCCCAAGAACTGGGCCATGGGCCTGAAGGAACGATGGCAAACCCGCGGGGTGGATAAATCTCAGGCGACGTCCTTCGCCCGCATGACCGCCCAACCCCCGCCCGCGGACTGGCAGCCCCACCAGCCCGACCCCGACGACCTGGCCGTGCTCATTTACAGCGGCGGCACCACGGGCGTGGCCAAGGGCGTCATGCTCTCCCACTTCGCGCTGGTGGCCAACGCCCATCAAATCCGGGCCTGGGGCAAGCTCACGCCCGACGACGGCATCCTGGCTGTGCTGCCCCTGTTCCACGGCTTCGGCATGAGCGTGACCATGAACGCGTCCATCCTTGCCCGCGGGCGCATCATCCTCCTGCCCCGCTTCAAACGCCGCGAGGTGCTGGACGCCATCCAGACCCATCGTCCCACCTTCATGGTCGGCGTGCCCACCATGTTCGTGGCCTTCAACCACATGCCCGACATCGACCAATACGACCTGACCAGCCTCAAAGCCATCTACGTGGGCGCGGCCCCCCTCACCGAGGCCATCAAGTCGACTTTCGAGGCCAAGACGGGCGCGCGCATGATCGAGGGCTACGGCCTCACCGAGGCGGTCACCGCCATCATGGCCAATCCCCAGGACGGCCTGCACAAGATCGGCAGCATCGGCATTCCCTTCTCCGACGTGGCGGTGCGGATTATGGACCTGGATACAGGCGAGCGTGAGATGCCGCCGGGCGAGCAGGGCGAGATCGTCTTGCAGAGCCCCACCCTCATGCTGGGGTACTGGAACCGGCCCGAGGCCACCGCAGACGCCATCCGGGATGGATGGCTGTACACGGGCGATGTGGGCTACATGGACGAAGACGGCTATTTCTACATCACCGACCGCAAGAAAGACATCATCATCGTGGGCGGATTCAACGTCTTCCCGCGGGAGATCGAGGAGGTGCTGTACCAGCATCCCAAGGTGAAGGAGGGCGTGGCCATCGGCGTGCCCGACGCCTTCCACGGCGAGCGCATCAAGCTGTTCGTCGTGCTGAAAGAGGGCGAGACCGCGACCGAGGAGGAGCTCATCGCCTGGTTCAAAGAACGCCTCGCGCCCTACAAAGTCCCGGCCGAAGTCGCATTCCGAACCGACCTGCCCAAGAGCGCCATCGGCAAGATCCTGCGCAAGGAATTGCGCCGGGAGGAGACGGGCGATTAGGGCGTTGCCATCACGCAGCAGTCATGGCAAAATCAGATTATCTACCGCACACTCGCTCCTTGCTCATGTCATCATGCTATTGCATTCACCCGCATTGAACCATGCTACCCCCTCCTCCGACGCCGTAGAAACGCTGGAGGAAGCCATTGATCGCCTGGTGCAGCACCTCGCCCCCGAACGAATCTACCTGTTCGGTTCGCTTTCGCGCGCCGAAGCCACCCCAGACAGTGATATCGACCTGCTGGTCATAGTATCGGAATCATCTTTGCCCCGGCATCGTCGGGAAGCCCTGGCTTACCAGGCGCTTTGGGGCATGACCGCTCCCATCGACGTCATCGTGATGACACGGGAGGAATTTCAGCGTGGACAGCAAGTGAGTACATCCTTGCCATCCACGGTCACCCGGGAAGGGATTTTGCTTTATGAGCGAAGCAAAAACGGATGAAGTTCGCGCCTGGTTGAACAAAAGCCATCACGATCTGGAAGCAGCTGAGTGGCTTCTGGCCCGACCGAAGCCATTAACCACGGCTGCGGGATTTCATGCACAACAAGCCGCAGAGAAAGCGCTTAAGGCCTATTTGACCTGGCAGGAGCATCCATTCGGTAAAACCCATTCCCTGGTGGCTTTGGTGGGCCAATGCATGCATTTTGAACAAGAATTCGCTACGCTGCGCCAGGCAGCGACTACCCTGACCCCTTACGCTGTTGCATCACGCTATCCAGGCGACTTGCCCGAACTGTCTGAAGAGGAAGCTCGCGAAGCAGTTGCGCTGGCCCGGCAGGTTTGGGATTTTGTCCTTTCGCGTTTCCCAACCAGCCTCGATTTGCCCTGATTTCTATCGGCAAGATCCTGAGCAAGGAACTGCGACGGGAGGAGGCGGGCGTTTAGCGCGTTGAAAGTCACACGCTCCGCGGCTGGCCGAGACCGACGAAAATGGGAACGCAGATGACACGGATGCTTTGCAACGCGGATTTTCGCAGATCATTTTTCTCGATTTTTGTTTTTCATCTGCGTTTATCCGTTTCAATCAGCGTCATCAGCGTTCCCCAAATCTCATCCACTCAAAACTAACCGTATCCCATGACCCAACCCCACGGCGGCGACCTCATCGCCCGCGTCCTCAAAAACCAGGGCGTCCCCTACATTTTCACCCTCATCGGCGGGCACATCTCCCCCATCCTGGTGGGCGCCAAACAGCTCGGCATACGCGTCATCGACGTGCGCCACGAGGCCACCGCGGTCTTCGCCGCCGATGCCACCGCCCGGCTCACCGGCATCCCCGGCGTGGCCGTCGTCACCGCGGGCCCGGGCGTGACCAACACGGTGACCGCGGTCAAAAACGCGCAGGTGGCCCAATCGCCTGTGGTGCTCATCGGCGGAGCCGCGCCCACCGTGCTGCGAGGCCGGGGCGCGTTGCAAGATGTGGAGCAAATCCCCATCCTCAAGTCCGCGGTCAAATGGGCGACCTCGGTCAAACGGGTGCGGGATTTGATTCCTGCCATGGAGGAGGCCTTCCGCCGGGCCCAGGAAGGCGTCCCCGGTCCGGTCTTCGTCGAAACCCCGGTCGATTTGCTCTATCCCGAGCAGACCGTGCGGGAGCTTTACAGCCTGGGCAAAGGCAAAAGCCTGGGCCAGAAAGCGGTCAACGCCTATCTCAACTGGCATGTGAACCGCATCTTCGCGGGCAAGGAAAGCGTCCAGCCCGGCCCGGCCATTCGCATCCCTCCGCCCTCGCCCGACGCGGGCAAAACCGCGAAGATCGCGGCCCGGCTCAAGCAAGCGAAGCACCCCCTGTTCGTCATCGGCAGCCAGGCGTTGCTGGATGTGGCGCACGTGGATGAGGTGGTGACGGCGGTCGAGCGTATTGGCGCGCCCGTCTATCTTTCGGGCATGGCCCGGGGCATGTTGGGCCGGGATCACCCCTTGCAGATGCGACACAAGCGGCGTATGGCCCTGAAAGAGGCCGATTTCGTGCTGCTGGCGGGCGTGCCCTGCGACTTCCGCATGGATTACGGCCGGCATTTTCGGCGCAGCGCCTTCTACGCCGCGGCCAATCGCAGCAAGCATGACCTGACCATGAATCGCAAGCCCGATATCGGCGTGCTGGGCGATCCCGGCGCGTTCCTGCGTCTCCTGGCCTCTCACTTCGATCCCGGCGTCGGGCGCTGGGCTGACTGGATCGGGCATCTGCGGGAGCGGGACGAGAACCGCAAGGATGAGATTCGGCGCAAGGCCCTGGAGCCCGCGGGCGGCGTCAATCCCCTCCACCTCTTTCTCGAACTCGACCAGCTCATCGGCCCGGACACGGTGCTGGTGGCCGACGGCGGCGACTTCGTAGCCACGGCCGCCTACATTCTCCAGCCGCCCGGCCCCCTGCGCTGGCTGGACCCGGGCCCCTTCGGCACCTTGGGCGTGGGCGCGGGCTTCGCCCTGGCCGCCAAGCTCCATCGCCCCCAGGCCGACGTGTGGATCGTCTACGGCGACGGCTCCTTCGGCTATTCCCTGACCGAATTCGACACCTTCTACCGCCACGACCTGCCCGTGACCGCGCTGGTGGGCAACGACGCCAGTTGGGCGCAGATCGCGCGGGAGCAAATTCCCATGTTCGGGGATGATGTGGGCACGGCTCTGCGCCATGCCGATTATCACCTGGCGGCCGCGGGCCTGGGCGCGGCAGGCCTGAAGCTGGCCGACCCAGAACTGGCCGAAGATGTGCTGCGCGAGGCCCACGAAAAAGCCCGGGACGGGCAGTCGGCCGTGGTCAACGTCATCCTGGGCAAAAGCGACTTCCGCAAGGGGTCGATTTCGATGTAGAAAGCAGTCGGATCGAGCAATGGCTCGCCGAGACGGATGAAAAGGAGAACGCTGATAACGGGGATGCGACGCTGATTTTCGCAGATTGGTTCTTTTTATCTGCGCTCATCCGTTTCGATCTGCGTCATCTGCGTTCCCTAATCCTATTTTCGGAACAGCCTGCTTGTCCCTTCGCATCCACCATGCTATGATTGAAGAAACCCGGCCAAGGAGCTTTCCATGCTCCCTTCAGGATTGTTGAAGCAGCTTGATGATTTACCGAAACTGGAGCGAAAACGCCTCATCTGCTCAAGTTTGTATGAGGCGGCGCAGGCGCGCATTCAGGAACTGAAAGCCGAGATCAGGATGTGTGAATATCATATTCGCAAGTTTGAATAACAGTGCGGGGTCACGTTTGAAGCGTTTGAACAAACGATTTTGCCGAATTTGGATTCCTGGACAGCCCACGATGATTACAATGACTGGCTCCACTGCAAAAAGGTTACTCACTGCGGAGAACGCAGAGGACACAGAGTTAAAAGGTAACTGCTAACGCACTTGACTTTAGGCCGCCAAAAGCCACGAAGGCTCGAAGTTTTTCGAAGACACAAAGGAAAAATCAAGAAAAATACGTCGCGCCTTGGCTTTTCTTCGTGTCTTCGTGGCAAAAAGTGGTGGCGACACCTTAGCAGTTACCCATGTTTCCTCGATCCGTATCGAGTGAACAGGGTTACGTTAACAATTACCATGCCCGAATACCGAAACGACATCCGCAACATCGCCATCATCGCCCACGTGGACCACGGCAAAACCACGCTGGTCGATGGCATGTTGCGCCAGACCCACGTCTTCCACGCCAACCAGCAGGTCGCGGAACGCGTCCTCGACTCCAACGATCTGGAGCGGGAGCGCGGCATCACCATCCTGGCCAAGAACACCGGCATCGTCTACAACGGCGTCACCATCAACATCGTGGACACCCCCGGGCACGCCGATTTCGGCGGCGAGGTGGAGCGGGTGATGAACATGGTCGATGGCGTCCTGCTGCTGGTGGACGCGGTGGAAGGCCCCATGCCCCAGACCCGCTTCGTCCTGCGCCAGGCCATCGAAAAGGGCCACAAGGCCATCGTCGTGGTCAACAAAATCGACCGGCCCGCGGCCCGGCCCGACGAAGTCATCAACGACACCTTCGACCTGTTCATCGACCAGGGCGCCAGCGAAGAGCAGACCGACTTCCCCATCATCTACACCATCGCCCTGGAGGGCCGCGCGGGCTACGAGCCCGACCAGCTTCAGGACGACCTGACGCCCCTGTTCGAGACCATCATCGAGCGCCTGCCCCCGCCCCAGGTGGACATGGACGCACCGCCCCGGATGCTGGTCACCACCCTGGACCACAGCAACTACGTAGGCAAGATCGCGGTGGGGCGGCTTTCCAGCGGGACCCTGCGCAAAGGCCAATCGGTCGCGCGCATCGACCGGGAAGGCCACGTCACCCCCGGCAAAATCGCGCAACTTTACGTCTTTCGCAACCTCCAGCGCATCGAGCAGGAGGAGGTGACGGCCGGAGACATCGTGGCCATCGCCGGCCTGCCCGACGTGGGCATCGGCGACACCATCGCCGACCCCGAAGACCCGCGACCCCTGCCCCCCATCAGCGTGGAAGCGCCCACCGTGCGCATGACCTTCAGCATCAACGACAGCCCCTTCACCGGCCGCGAGGGCCAGTTCGTCACCAGCCGCCAGCTGCGGGAGCGCCTGATGCGGGAGCTGGAGAAAAACGTGGCCCTGCGCGTCGAGGAAACTGACAGCCCGGATCGCTTCATCGTCTCCGGCCGGGGCGAACTGCACCTGGCCATCCTCATCGAGACCATGCGCCGCGAGGGCTATGAATTCGCGGTCAGCCGGCCTGAAGTCATCATGCAGGAGACGCCCGCGGGCCTGAAAGAGCCGGTGGAGCGCGTGTTCATCGAAGTCCCCAACGAGCACCTGGGCGTGGTCACCGAGATGATGGGCCGTCGCCGCGGGCAGATGCTGGACATGCGCTACGGCGACGCCGACACCGTCTATCTCGAATATCTCATCCCCACCCGCGGGCTGTTGGGCTTCCGTCAGCCCTTCCTCACCGCCACCCGCGGGTCGGGCATCCTCCACGCGCTTTTCCACGGCTTCGAGCCCTACATGGGCGACATTCCCAGCCGGGACCGGGGCTCCCTCATCGCCCTGGAGACAGGCACGGTCACCAGCTACGCGCTGACCAACGCCCAGCAGCGGGGCGTCCTCTTCGTCAAGCCGGGCGATGAGGTCTATGCGGGCCAGGTGGTGGGCCAGCACACCCGCGGGGATGACCTGGTCATCAACGTGTGCAAAACCAAGCACCTGACCAACCACCGCAAGGCTTTCGCAGACATCACCACGGGCCTGACCCCGCCCCGCATCCTCTCCCTGGACGAGGCCATCGAGTACCTGGGGGATGACGAGTTGCTGGAGGTCACGCCCAAAGCCCTGCGCATCCGCAAGAAAGAACTGGACCACAACGCCCGGCATAAGGTCATCAAGCAGGCGAAGAAGGCGCGGGCGATGGCGGGGTAAGGAGCGCGTCATGGCCCAAGCGTCCTCTGATGACCTGACCGCCCACATCGCTCAGGTGCATCAGCGCCTGCTGGAGGCGTATGGCAAACCCGCGCGGCGGGGTTGCTCCGATCCGGTGGGGTCGCTGGTGCAGACTATCCTCAGCCAGAACACCAGCGACGTGAACACGGCCCGGGCCTACGCCTCCCTGCGAGCCGCGTTTCCCGACTGGCGCGCGGTGATGACCGCGCCCACCGAGGCCGTGGCCGACGCCATCCGTTCGGGCGGGCTGGCCAATCAGAAGGCTCCGCGCATCCAGGCGGTTCTGCGGGCCATCTATGAGACGCGCGGCGCGTTCGATCTGAATTGGCTGGCCGATCTGCCTGTGGAGGAGGCCCGGCGCTGGCTGTCCTCGCTGCCGGGCGTGGGCAACAAAACCGCGTCCATCGTGCTGCTCTTCTGCTTCGACATGCCCGCGTTTCCGGTGGACACCCACGTCCATCGCGTCACCCGGCGGCTGGGCCTGGCCCCGGCCAACGCCTCGCCCGATCAGGTCATGCGCATCATCGAGGCCCACGCGCCGCCCGACTGGTTCTATCCCCTGCATCTCAACCTCATCCGGCATGGCCGGGCCGTGTGCAAGGCCCAGAAACCCCGTTGCAACGCTTGCATCCTGGCCGATTTGTGCGCCTTTGCCGGTAACCTTTCCCGGCCTCAGCGCGTCCAATAGCAGTGGCGGGCGCGATGGTTTCGCGCCCCTTGCCAATGCCATCATCCCAACCGCATGCAACATCCCACACAGGAAAACGGTGATTTCATATGTCCATGTTCATTGTCCCCTCTGATCAACCTGAAGAAGGCAAGGTCGAAAAAGTCATCATCATCGGCGGCGGCCCCGCAGGCTTCACTGCGGGCCTCTACACCGCCCGCGCCCAGCTCGATCCCCTGCTGTTCACGGGCAACGATATCGGCGGGCAGGTGGCCCTCACCTACGAGATCGAGAATTATCCTGGCTTCCCCGAGGGCCTCAGCGGCAACGAGCTGGCCGAGCGCTTTCAGAAGCAGGCGGAGAAGTTCGGCACGCGGGTCGAGTATGACCATGTGCTGGAGGTCGATCTAAGCCAGCATCCCTTCACCATCCGCACCCAGTTCGAGAAAACCTATCGGGCCGAGGCGCTGATCCTGGCCATGGGCGCGACCCCGCGCAAATTGCAGGTTCCGGGCGAGGCCGAACTCACGGGCCGGGGCGTCAGCTATTGCGCCACCTGCGACGGCTTCTTCTTCAGGGACAAGGAGGTCGTCGTGGTGGGCGGCGGCGACAGTGCGCTGGAAGAGGGCATCTTCCTCACCCGTTTCGCCAGCAAGGTCACTATCATCCACCGCCGCGATCAGCTCCGGGCCAGCAAGATTTTGCAGAAGCGCGCGTTCGAGAACGACAAGATCGAATTCATCTGGGACACCGTCGTCACCCGCATCAATGCGGGCGAGAATGGCGCGGTGGCCTCGGTCAGCTTGAAGAATGTGAAGACGGGCGAGGAATACGACTTCCCCACCGACGGCGTCTTCATTTTCATTGGCCACATCCCCAACAGCCAGATCGTGGAAGGGCAATTGGAGATGGAGGATGGCGGCTATATCAAGACCAATTGCTTCGGTCACACCAGCGTGCCCGGCGTCTTCGCTGCGGGCGAGATCCAGGACCATCGCTTCAAGCAGGTGTCCACCAGCGTGGGCCAGGGCGCGATGGCGGCGATGGAGGCGGAGAAGTTCCTGGCGGAGCTGGAAGACAAGAGCTACGAGGACGTGAAGGAAGAGGTCCTGGCCGCGGGCCTGTTGCCGGCGTAAACAATCGGATCGGGATCAGGCGCCGCGGGCATGATATTCGTTGTTTCGAGTAACTACTAAGGTCGTCACCGGTCGTTACCCGAAAACCACTAAGAACACCAGGGTAACTACCAACGTAGCAAGGTCGAAAACCACGAAGACACGACGACACGAAGGAGAAAAAGTGGCGGGTGGCAGGTTGCAAGTGGCAGGTGAAAACGCCGTAGCCAGAAAGACTTGCCACTTGCGACTTGCAAACCTGCAAACCTACATTGTCTTCGTTCCTTCGAGCCTTCGTGGTAAGGCATTTTCGATGCCGAACCAGGCTACCTTAGCAGATACACACCAAGACATAAAGGCGCAACGGGGGAATTATCCATTTTCCCTTCGTGTTCTTAAATTGAAAGCAAATTGAAACCAAGGCTTTTGGTTTGCATTGGATCATCCATGAAAGGCGATTCTCTGGCCGCGCTGCCGCCCGCAGGTGAACCTGCGGGCTAAAAACGACGCCCCATGAATGGGGCTACG
>JALXCB010000166.1 GCA_026991225.1 Anaerolineae bacterium
CGCCCGCCCCATGCGCTCCCGCAGCCCCCTGTCCCCGGCCAGCCGCGCCAGCGCCGCGGCCATCGCCGCCGGGTCCCTTGGCGAGACCAGCAACCCCGTCTCCCCATCCGCCACCGACTCCAGCGGCCCGCCGTGCGCGGTGGCGATGACCGGCCTGCCCGCGGCCATGGCCTCGATCACCACCATGCCAAAAGGCTCGGGTTTGATGGATGGCAGGGCCAGGATATCCAGCGCGGCCATCAGCTCGGGCGCGTTGGCGTGATAGCCGGGCCACAACACCCGGTCGGCCACGCCCAGCTCTCGGGCCAGGGCCTGGAGCTCCTCCCGCCGCCAATCCTCGCCCGGCACCACATCCCCGGCGATGACCGCCTTCAACTGCGGCTGCGCCCGCGCGGCCTGCGCGAACGCCCGCAAAAAGAGATCCTGCCCCTTCCAGGCGGAAATGCGCCCCACCACCCCCGCCAACACCTCCTCCCGGCTCACGCCCCACGCCCGCCGCAGGGCCGAACCATCCACCGCGGGCGAAAACCGCGCCGTATCCACCGCGTCGTAGATGACCGACAACCGGCCCGCCAGCTCCGGCGCATCCGCCAGCAGATGATCCGCCACGGCCCGGCTGATGGCGACCACATGCGTGCTGCGATGGCTCACCATCCAGGCGATGAGCCGCCGCACCAGCGCCGGGTCCGTCACCAGCTCGTGCACGTGCCACACGTGGGGGAGATGCAGCCGCGACGCGGCCAGGGCCCCGCCCCACACCGCGCTGGTGTTGCTGTGGATCAGCGCAGCCCCCTCCCTCCGGGCGATGGCCTCGACCCCGCGCGTGCCCTGCCACAGATAGCGGGCGAAGCGGGGGAGGCCGGCGGGGGTGAAATAGCGCCGCCGCAGCACGGGCATGGCCAGCGATTCATTCGCCACCCCCGCCTCATCCAACGCCCGACTCAATTTGCCCTCGTATGGAATGTCGGTGGGGAGCAGCACGTAGGGCCGGAAGCGGGCGCGATCCAGCCTCCGCACCAGATTCAGCAGCACCAAATCCGAACCGTAGAGCTCATCCGAGCTGTGGGGGTAGAGGATGGTCGTGGGGGTGATCATGGCTTCGCGAAAAGATTAAAGACTAAAGATTAAAGGCTGAGGGTTTCTTCGGCAAATCCGGCGCTCATTTTAATCTTTAATCTTCAATCTTTGCTCTCTCCTAAGAACATAAACGCCCGCGGCGATGAGGCCCGCGTGCACCCAGCTCGCGGTCAGCCAGATGCCGTCGGTGGACTGATAGGCCAGCCCCACCAGCATGGCGTAGCTGATGACCAGCCCCAGCAGCCTCCCCCGCCTCATCCGATCCCGCTGCTGGCGGGCGACTTTGACGCCGGGCGCCAGCAGGGTGATGAAGAACCCCGCGAACATGACCATCCCCATGACGCCCGTCTCCTGCAACAACCGCACGGTGAGATTGCTGATCCAGGCCGGTCGGGCGCGCAGATAGCCGTGGATGGCGAAGAAGGAGCCCGGCCCCCAGCCGATGAAGGGATGCTCCCGCCAGTCCCCCAGGGCCAGCGCCCAGTCGCTGAGACGGGCGGAGAAGGTGGGGTCGTATTCCAGGTTGAGGAAGGATTGCAGGCGGTTGACGAAAGGCAGGGTGGGAGGCAGATAGGGCGTGACGGCCAGGATGATGAACAGGAGCAAGGGCAGGGCGATGGCGGCCAGCAGAAAGCGATTGACCTGACTCCAGGCGCTCGGGCGCTCGAAAATGACGACCGCCGTCGCCCCGACCACGAACATGATCCACGCGGCCCGCGACATGCTCAGCAGCACCGCCAGCAGCAGCACGCCCAGGCCCGCCCAACGCAGCGCCTGCCGCCGACGCGGCTCGCCCGCCCTCATGCCAGCCAATGTGATCATCAGTAAAAGAATCGCCCACGACGCGCTGTGGCTGCCGAAGAGATTGCCCTCTTCGAAGGTGCCGTAGGGCACGGGCTCGGTGAAATTCCAGGCCACCTGCACGCCCAGGTTGATCCCGAAGGGATAGACCGCGCGGGCGAAGATGCCGAACGCGGCCTCGACCACGCCCGCAGCCAGGAAAAAGATCACCGCCCGCCGCCATTGAATCTCGTCGGGAATGAGATTGTAGACCAGGAAGAACGTGAGGGGCAGCAGGGCGATGCGCGCCGCGTTTTGCAGCCCCAGAGCCCGGTCGGGATTCAGCCACGCGCCCGAGAGGAGATTGACAGCCCACCAGGCCGCGGCGAACCAGATGGCGGGCGTCGTCCGCAGCGGGCGACGCTCCAGGCCCGCCTGCAAGAAGCCGATCCCGGCCACCGCCACCGCGGCCACATGCTCGGGCCGCACCGTCACCGGGCCGATATCGATGCGATAGCGAGTGATGAGCGCAGCCAGAATCAGCACGACCACGCCGCTGAAGGGCCAGCCCATCAACAGCCCCGCCAGCAACACCAGCGCGGCCAGCGCCGCCAACGCCAGCAGCGCATGAACCTGAGTCAACAGGACCAGCCCTCCCGCCAGCAGCCCTAACGCCACCGCGGCCCACAGCCATCGCTGCTGATTCACACCCTTTGCCCTCACCGCACCGCCTCCCCGGAAACAATACCCCCTCCCACCGGCCTCGTCAAACGTAAAACGTCAAACGTCCATCCTGAACACTGAACACTGAACACTGAACACTGATGACTGATCACTGAATACTGATTACTTCTCACCCTCATCGTCCTCCTCGCCGCGAAATCGAATCACCCGCGCCGGCACGCCGCCCACGATGGCAAACCGCGGCACATCCTTCGTCACCACGCTGCCCGCGGCCACCACCGCGCCCCGGCCGATGGTCACGCCATCCAGCACGATGACGCCCGACCCCAGCCACACGTCATCCTCCACCACAATGCCCTCATTGGTCACCCCCTGCGCCTTGATGGGGACATCCGTGCGGGCGATGACATGATTTTCCGAATGAAACCGCACCCCCTGGCCGATGAGCACATTCCGGCCGATGCGCACGCCTCCGGCCGCGCCCACGAAATTGTAGTCCCCCAGATTGGAATCATCGCCGATCCAGAACCCTTCGCCCAGGTGCGTGAGGATGCCCGTGCATTCGATGACCGAAAACCGGCCGATGGAGACGTTGTTTCCGATATGCACGCCATGACGGCTGAGCGCGTCGATCTTCACATCATCCTCGAAAGTGACGCTGCGGCCCAGATACAGCCGCCGGGAATTCAGGATCTGCACCCGCCGCCCCACGAACAACGTTCCCTGGCTGCCCCCCAGCCAGGGCTTGCGCAACAGCCCGCGCAGATAGGCAAACCCTCGCTCCTTCAACACCGAGACCAATGCGGTCGTCGGAACCGCGGGATCGATGGTATAATGGGGATCGTTTTTCAGCTTGCGAATGATTTGTTGCAGAACATCCCGAAGCATGGCCTCATTGTAAAAGCAAACCCTCCAAATTCACAATGTTTTCGGTCAAACGTCATGGCGACAGAGACGCAATACGAACTTCTGGTGATCATCCTCGACGATCTCGACAGGCTCCCGCGGCTGCTGGATGCGCTGCATGAGGCGGGCGTGTCGGGCGCGACCCTGTTGAGCAGCATCGGCGGCTACCGCGCCCGCACCTGGCTGGATGAAATCGGGCTGTCGGGATTACACAAAATGTTTGGGACGCCCGAACTCAAGCGGCGCACCATCCTGGCCGTGGTGGAAGAAGAGAGGATCGACGCGGCCATCGCCGCGGCGGAGCAGGCCGTGGGCGGGTTTGGGCGAGCGAACAGCGGCATCCTGTTCACAGTGCCCGTGCGCCGGGCCGTAGGCGTTCGCAAACGGGAACGTCGCCAGGAATCAGAGACCCTACCCGTCGCCGATCTCGCCGACCTGACCATCCGGGACACGCCCCTCAGCCAGGTCATCCACATCTTCGATACCCCGCCGGTGACTCTCCCCACAGGAGCCTCGCTGCTGGAAGCGGCTCAGGCCTTCGTCCAAAACCCCTACGCCCATGTGGCCGCGGTCATCAGTCAGACGGGCCATCTGCTTGGGATTGTCACCCTGCGCCAGCTTGCCGATTACCTCTTCTTTGGCATCATGCCCGAAGTCTTTTATCGCGAGGTTCACACCGACATCGACCACAGCCTCGACTTCGGAAAGATGGCCAACGTCCACAATGTCGCCGACCTGATGATCGACCCGGTCGCCGTCCATCTCTCCGACACTGTGGGAGACGCCTTTGCTCTGATGCACCAATATGATCTCTCCGGGCTGCCCATCATCGACGAAAGCGCCCATGTGGTCGGCTTCCTCAGTATGCAGGACCTGTTGAATCTGACCGTGACCATTCTCCAGAAAGACCGCTAGACGACGGACGCCGCCATGAACGAAGCCCTCATCGCAGTCACCATCTTTGTCCTCGTCTATGCCGCGATCATCTCCGAGAAGGTGGACCGGGCCGCGGTGGCCCTGCTCGGCGGCATGGCGGTCATCATCCTCATCCGTTCCTTCGACCAGGAGGAGGCGTTCGCCGCCATCGACCTGAATGTGCTCTTCCTGCTCACGGGCATGATGGTTATCGCCAACATCATGGGGGAGACGGGCGTATTTCAATGGTTGGGCGTGAAAGCCATCCAGTTGGGGAAGGGCAACCCCACCCGCATCATGCAGATTTTGGTCATCGTCACCGCCTTCACCTCGGCCTTGCTGGACAATGTGACCGTGGTGGTGCTATTGGCCCCCGTCACCCTGGTCGCGGCCTCCAGTCTGGGCGTCAGCCCCATTCCTTTCCTCATCGCCGAAGTCCTGGCCTCGAACATCGGCGGCGCCTCCACCCTCATCGGCGACCCGCCCAACATCCTCATTGGCAGCGCCGCGGACATCGATTTCCTCACCTTCCTGCTGAACATGGGGCCTTACATCCTCACCGTGCTGTTCTTTTTCGTGTTGGGGTTGCCCTTGCTTTTTCGCAAACAGCTTCGCATCGCCCGGGCGGGCATGGTGGAGCCGGCCGCGGTCGACGCCTCCACCCTCATCACCGACCACGCGTTGCTGCGCAAATCCCTGATCGTGCTCGGGTTCGTGCTGGTGGGATTCATGCTTCATGGCTTTTTGGGCCTGGAAAGCGCCACCATCGCTCTGGCCGGCGCGGCCGCGCTCATGCTCTGGACCCGGCAGGAGGCCCATCAGGTCTTCCATCATGTGGAATGGGCCACCCTGATGTTCTTCGTGGGCCTGTTCGTGCTGGTGGAGGCATTGGTGCACGTGGGCGTCATCGACGCCATCGCCAACTGGCTGTTCGAAATGACGGGCGGCAATGTCCCCGTGACGGCCATCGCCTTGCTGTGGGGCTCCGCCATCCTCAGCGGCGTGGTGGACAACATCCCCTACACGGCGACTATCATCCCGGTTATCCTCAAATTGGGCGAGGACGGCATGAACATCTGGCCTTTGTGGTGGGCGCTGGCCATTGGCGCCGACCTGGGCGGCAACCTCACCATCATCGGCGCTTCGGCCAACGTGGTGGTGGCCAGCTTCGCCGAACGCAGCGGGCACAAGATTTCCTTCGGCGCCTTTTTCAAATATGGCGCGGTGACGACCTTTTTCTCCATGATCATCGCCACTTTTTACCTCATGGCCTTTTACCTGAGATGAGATTCGATCCATGCGCATCGGTGTAGACATTCGACTCGCCTACCATCAGATGGCGGGCATAAGCTGGTATGCCATTCGCTTGTTGACAGCGTTGTCGAAAGTCGATGGGGAAAACAGCTATCTCTTGCTTCAGGATCGCCGCCAGAAAGAGCCCTTGATCCAGGCTCCTAATTTCTCAGCGACAACCCTTTTCGCTCCGGTGCATCACCGCCTGGAGCAATTCATCCTCAGTCTGGAAACCCGGTTGCTCAACCTCGACCTCATCCACAGCCCGGACTTCATCCCGCCCCTGTACAATCGCATCCCTGCGGTCATCACCGTGCATGACCTGGCGTTTCTGCTGTATCCGAACTTCGTGACCGCGGACAGCGCCCGTTATTACGGCCAGCTCCGCGAAGCGGTCGGACGGGCCAACCGCATCATCGCAGTGAGCCAATCCACCAAACAGGACCTCATCGACCTCATCGGCGCGCCCGAGAACAAGATCGACGTCATCTACGAGGCCGCAGACCCGGCCTTCCGACCCATTCCTCACGAGGAAGCCCGCCGCCGCCTGGCGGCCAGCGGCATCGATGCGCCCGAACGCTTCATTCTATTCGTGGGAACCATCGAGCCCCGCAAAAATTTGGCGGCGTTGCTGCGAGCTTATCGTGTGCTCCGACAACGTTATCGGGTGGATGCGCCCCTGTTGTTGTCCGGGGCGATGGGTTGGCTCTCCGAGGATATCCTCGATCTGGTGAAGGAGCTTGGCCTGGAGGAGGACGTGCGTTTTCTGGGCAAAACCAGCACAGAACAGCTCCTCTGCCTTTACAATCTGACCACGGCGCTGGCCCACCCCGCGCACTATGAAGGATTCGGGCTGACGCCGCTGGAGGCGATGGCCTGCGGCGCGCCCGTGGTCTGTTCCGACGGGGGCAGCCTGCCCGAAGTCGTGGGCGACGCGGCCATCCTCGCGCCCCCCGACGATCCAGAGGCCTGGGCTGTGTCGTTGCATCGGGTGTTGGAGGACGCCGGGTTGCGGCGATCACTGAGCGAGAAGGGGCTGGCCCGAGCCCGACGATTTTCGTGGGAAAAGGCCGCCCGCGAGACCCTGGAAACTTATCGCAAGGCCGTCCTGTAATGTTCTATCCCCTGCTCGGATTCTCCCTTGGTTTGAGCGCGGGGCTGGCTCCGGGCCCGCTGCTGGCTCTGGTCATCCAGCGCACCCTGCGCTATGGCGCGGCCAGCGGCCTGCGCATCGCCCTCGCCCCGCTCATCACCGACCTCCCCATCGTCATCCTGGCCCTGCTGGTCATCTCCCGCCTGCCCGAGATCGCGCTGCATGGCTTGATGGCCGCGGGTGGATTGTTCGTGCTGTGGCTGGCCTGGGATGCCTGGCGCGAGACGGGCGCGGGGCTGTCCGTCGGCGCGGAAACCCCGACCGCACAACAGGACTTCCTGCGCGGGGCCCTGGTCAACTTTCTCAACCCCCACCCCTACCTGTTCTGGGGAACCGTGGGCGCGCCCATCGTCATCCAGGCGTGGGAACAGTCCCCCTGGCAGGCCGCTGGGTTCGTGTTCATGTTCTACCTGATGCTCGTGGGCAGCAAGGTGGTCCTGGCCCTGGTTCTGGGCCGGTTCCGAGGGATGCCCGCACAGCTCTACCATCGGGCCATGCAGTTCTCGGCGCTGCTGCTCCTCGCGGCCGGCGTCTGGATGCTTTATGCCGCCTGGCAAGGCGTCGCAAGCGTCTTATGATCGAAGTCACGTCTCTCTACGACCGGGATTTGCCGCGGCTGGCCGCCATCTGGTCGCAGGCGCTGGCCCGCCGCGGCTTTCACTGCGCGCTCAGCGAAAAAGACATCGCAGACCACGTGCTGCTGCACGGCGGCGAGCCCCGGGCCATCCTCGCCATCGACCCCAAGGGCTGGCTGGCGGCCCGGCAGGAAGATGACCTCATCGGGTTCATCCATTGCACGGTGGGTCGCCTGGAGGAGGATGAGCCGGAGACGCTGCGCGGGGTGGTGCGGGCGTTGATCACCGCCAAGGACGCGCCGCCCGCCACTGCCGGATTGCTGCTGAAGGCCGCGGACGCCTATTTCGGCGGGAAACGCGACCTGGATGGGGTGATGGCGTTCGATCTGGCGACAGGCTATCCGCGCGTCGCCTGGGGCCGCGGGGCCCTGCTGGGGGAGGATTGGCCGCTGATGGACGCGCTGGGCGAGCGAGGCTACCATCTCACCCGACGCTGGCTCTTCTATGAACGTCATTTCAGCGTCCCCATCCCCGAGCATCTCCCACAGTTGCCCGGACTGGCGCTTTTCTGGCAAGATGATATGGACGACCACATGGCCTTCATCGTTCGGTCGGGCGTGGAAGAGGTCGCCTCCATCCGCTTCCTGCGCCACCCCCAACCATCCGACTGCCCCGAACCGCTCTCCGCGGGCCTGCACCGGCTGGACGTTCGGGCCGAGTATCAGCGCCAGGGCGTCGGGCGCTGGCTGCTGGAGCGGGGCGTCAACCACCTCATCGCCCGCGGCGTGCGCCGCCTGTTCGTGGACGTTCCCCACGAGGACGCGCGGGCCCAATCCCGCCTTATGCGCATGGGCTTTCACGAATCTCCCCTGCGCGGTTACAGCTTCCGGCGAGGATAGTTCGACTGTGTCAAATTTCCTCTGAGTACGTCATTCCGACGACCGAAGGAGGAGGAAGCTAGCCCGAAGGGCGTTTCGCTAGATTCCTCGGTCGCTTCGCTCCCTCGGAATGACGTCATGTGACATCATCTAAACTGAAAGCAAATTGAAACCAAGGCTTTTGGTTCGCATTGGATCATCCATGAAAGGCGATTCTCTGGCCGCGCCGCCGCCCGCAGGTTCACCTGCGGGCTAAAAACGACGCCCCATAAATGGGGCTATGGCGCATGTCGCGCGCCGCGGGAAGCCGGGTTCACCCGGCGTCGTTTCGTAGCCCGGCGCTTCAGCTCCGGGTGGCCGAGGCCGAAAACACCTGATTTCAAAATGCGTTTAGTTTAGATAGTCTCGATTCCCGCAGACAATCCTTCGTTTTTGATCTTTAGTGAGCGTCTAAAAATTACTTCCCTTTTTCGCCGCAACACTGGCCGAGTGAACTCGGGCTCTTTAGGCGCAAGCCCCCTCCTTTGCTTCCTCCCCCGCTTCGAGACGGGCGGGGGAGGAAATAAGGAAGGAGGATTCGATGGCGCCGGTGGTCGCCCTTCGGCGACCCTTTTGTTTGTTGTCGTTTTGGACGGCGGAGGCCGTCCACTGGCCGCAGGCCTGAAGCGCACGACTTGAGTCGGTGAGCACAAAAACGGAACTAATTTCTGGACGCGCACTTAGTCTTTCTCCGCTCCTTCGTACCCCTTCCTAGAAGTCGCAGAAACAACGCCACCCCATCCCAACCTCCATGCCCGCCACCTACAAACCCAAGCCCACTTTCTACATCTATGCGCTGCTCTTCACCCTGGCCACCCTCTGGCTTGGCTCCGAGGCGTGGAAACGGGGAGAGCTCGTGTGGTGGATCATGTTCGCGGGCGTGGGTTTCATCGCCATCCGCATGATTTTGGCCTCCTTCGCCCGGGCGGAGTTCGATGGCGAAACCTTCGTCTACCGCACGCCTTTCCGCAAACCCCACCGGGTGGATCGCCAGCAACTGGCCCTGGTGGAGATGGGCGGACGACGAAACGAAGCCCTGGTCATCGGCTATTATCCCCGCGATGAGAACGGACTGGTCACCCTCGACGCCATGCGCTACATCAACTGCGTTCCCCTGGAGGGCCAGGGGGAGCTGTTGGATCGGCTGTTGGAGGCCATGCCCGCTTTGGAGCAGTAATCAGTCATCAGTCGTCAGTCATCCGTTTCGCCCGCGCAGATTGGCGCGGAAAGCCAATGCCGTAATACGTAATGCGTGATGCGTAAGCCTTCACGCTTTATGTTTTCACGCATCACGCCCGCGGCTGACTCGCCCAACACTGGCCTCGCGATCCTCAATCCTAATCCTGATCCTGCAAACGACCATGCCCGTCCTCGTTCCCGGCCTCACCGGCACCATCATCAACACCATCACCGTCATCCTGGGCAGCCTCATCGGCATCTTCATCGGTCACAGGCTGAGCGAGAACACCCAGAACACGGTGCTCCACGGCCTGGGCCTGGTCACCATCATCGTGGCCATCGACAACGCCATTACCACCC
Organism: Anaerolineae bacterium; assembly: GCA_026991225.1. Classification (GTDB taxonomy): domain Bacteria; phylum Chloroflexota; class Anaerolineae; order J102; family J102; genus M2005. The sequence continues at coordinate 9,840 of JALXCB010000166.1, forward strand.
AAAACATCCTCATCCCCCTGTTCGCCATCATCATCGGGGCAATGCTGGGGGAATGGATGCAGTTGGAGGAGCGGCTGGAGGCTCTGGGCCGCTGGATGGAGCGCACCTTTGGCGAGCGTTTGGGCGAGAAGGATGAGAACCGGTTGGTGCAGGCCTTCGTCACCGCCAGCCTGGTCTATTGCGTGGGCCCCCTCACCATCATCGGCTCGGTGCAGGACGGACTGGTCAACAACTACGAATTCCTGCTGCTCAAGGCGGTGCTGGATGGCTTCGCGTCCATCGCCTTCGCGGCCAGCCTGGGCCCGGGCGTCATCCTCTCCGCCATCACCGTGTTCCTGTTCCAGGGCGGATTGGCCCTGCTGGCCATGCTCTTCGGCGGCGCGTTGGGCGGCGTCACCGCGGACAACCCCGCTGTCATCGAGATGACCGCCACGGGCGGCATCGTTCTGCTCAGCATTGGATTCATTCTGCTGGGCATTAAGCGTCTGCGCGCGGCCAACTTCCTCCCCGCCATCTTTCTGGCCCCCGCCTTCGTCGTCCTGCTACAATGGCTGGGCCTTGGTTTTTGAAATCTGTCCTGCCGATTTCGGAAAACCTCAGCAGCCACGTTGGGCGAGAAGCTGATACGAAAAACGTGATGCGTGATGCGTCATGACTTCACGGATTACGGATTACGTGTCACACCCGTGGCAGACTCGCTCAATGTTGATTTCGAATCATTTTTCACGCAAACGCAACATTCTTTTCAAAACCGGAGTCCCAATGTTCACCCTTGCCCTGCGCAAAAAATTCATCGCCCATCATCATGCCGCCTCGGAGATCGATGCGGACCACCCCATGCGATCCCATCTCTATATCCTCGAAGTCATGCTGGAAGCTGAGGAGCTGGACAGCGAGGGGTATGTCCTCGATCTGGACGAGCTGGAAGCCGAGGTGGATGACATTCTTTCCCAATACGCCTACAAAAGCCTGAACGACGCCGAAGCCTTCCAGGGGCGCATGCCCACGCTGGAGGCGTTCGCCCAGGCGCTTGGCGACGCCATCAATGAGAGCCTGTACGCACCCCATCTCACCGCGCTCAGCGTGCGCCTGTGGCGGGATGAGAAAGCCTGGGCGTTGTACGACATCGAGAGATGAGATCATGGCTGTCAAAACCCGCGAACTCCACTTCGCCACGCAACCTAATTGCGACTTCATCGATTTGACCCATCAGGTGCAGGAGGCGCTGGACAGCACCGGCCTGACCAGCGGGACGGTGACCATCTTCACGCCCAGCAGTACCAGCGCCCTCACCACCATCGAATACGAGTCGGGCGCGCTGGCCGACCTGGAGCGCTTCTTCGACCAGGTGGCGCCCCAGTTCGGGCAGGAGTATCGTCACAACCTGCGCTGGGGCGACGGCAACGGCCACAGCCATCTGCGCGCGGCCATCATCGGGCCCGACCTGCATGTGCCTTTCGTCCATGGTCGGCTGACGCTGGGAACCTGGCAGCAGATATTGTTCATCGAGTTCGATGTGCGCCCCCGCCAGCGCCGGGTCATCCTGCAATTTATCGGGGAATGAAAAAAACGCCCGCGAAGCGGGCGTTTTTCTTTGGCGCTGTTGGGACGCTATTTGCGTTTTCGGGGCACGAATTGTTCCAGGTTCATGACCGCGAATAGCCGATACTCGACGGTTTCGGGCAGTTCCGGCGGATTTTCCCGGAGCTGATGCACGAGATAAAGGGTCTTGTTCAGCGTATCGAAGACGACGCGGCAGTTGTGGCACACCGCCAGATGCGCCTCCAGTTCCGCGCAGAGCTCAGGCGATAGCTCGCCATCGATATAATCATTGAGATGTGACAACACCTCCTGGCAGTCGGAGATGTGTTGATGTTGGGGATGGGAACTCATGATGTTGGCCGGGGACTGGGATCAGGCGAAGTGGGGCGCCAGGAGCTGACGGAGACGCAAGCGGGCCCGATGCAGGCGCACTTTGGCGGCGGACACGCTGATGCCCAGGATTTGGGCTGTCTCCTCGGTGCTGTATCCTTCGATCTCTCGCAAAATGAAGACGGTGCGCAGGGTGTCGGGCAATTCGGAGATGGCTTTCTCCAGCACATCGCGCACCTCGCTGTTCATGGCGTGATCATCGGGGGCAAGAGTCCAATCCTGGACTTCGCGATAGATATCATCGCCATCTTGAACCTCAATGGGTTCATCCAGCGAGACCTCGCGATGCTTGCGCTTGCGCAGGTGCATCAACGCCGCGTTGGTGGCGATGCGATGCAGCCAGGTGCCCAATGCGCTCCGCTCTTCGAATTTGTTGATGTTCTTGCATGCGCTGATGAACGTCTCCTGAAGGACTTCTTCGGCGTCGTCCGGATCGTTCAACATGCGGATGGCGATGGCGTACACCCGCGGTGCGTACTGCTTGATCATGCAGGCGCAGGCCTCGGGGTCGCCCCGTTTGAGGCCCGCAACCAGCGCGGCCTCATCGGGATAAATGTCGAGATCGATTTCGATTCCAGTCATTGGATGCAACTCGTGGGGATTCCGTTACCCGGTATGGTTTTGGGGTGGCTTTTCATCATACCCCATTCGTAAGGAAAATGGAAAAACTTCGGTTTCTTCACGCCCTTATCGAGGCTTTCAGCCTTCGGCCGCGGTCCATTCCCTTCTCAACGCATCCAACACCAGCCTGTCGGTGGGGAAGGCCAAAGGTTCGGGGATGGCGTCCAGGGGGAACCAGGCCGCCTGGTCGAGATCATCGCCCGCGCGCAATTCACCCCCTACGATCTCACAGCGGAACCACACGCCTACCGTGTGTTGAGCGGGATTGTGGAAATTGGAATGCACGGCCACGACCTCGCCCACCCGCACGTCCAGGCCCGTCTCCTCCCGACACTCCCGCCGCGCAGCCTCGCGGATATCTTCATCCCATTCCACATGCCCGCAGGGGATGCACCAGGCGCCGGGATAGGAGCTGTGCGGCGCCCTACGCCCCAGCAGAATGCGGTTCCCATCCAGGATCACCGTCGCCACGCCCACGGTGGGGTTGCGATAATGAATGAATCCACACTGGGGGCAGGCCATGCGCATGCACCCGCCTTTCTCCAGGGGAAGGAGCGGCGCAGCGCAATAGGGACAATAACGAAAAGGGCCGTTCGCGGGGGTGCGTCCCAATTTTTTGGCAAGACCTCCGGGAGGTGGCGTCAAACGCTTCATTTTGCCCCAAACTCTGTCGCCACCTCCCGGAGGTCGCCTACGTCGCCAATTATTTGGGACACACCCCCGTTCGCGAGGGGGCGTCCCAAATTATGGGCGCGTTGCGCCTGACGCCCCGGAGGTGAACCTCCGGGCTAGAAACGACGCCCCCTCAAGGGGGCTTTCAGAGCCAGCCCCCGCCCAAAGCCGGGTTCACCCGGCGTGGTTTTGTAGCCCGGCGCTTCAGCGCCGGGTGGAGCCCGCATGACCGAATTCCTGATGACAACGCGATTTGCCAAAATTTTGGGACACACCCCGTTCGCGAGGGTGGTTGATTTTAGGGGGGGCATTGTGTAAAATAGACTTGGCGTAAAAGTCTTCTTTCGCCATTCATCACGCTCCCACGTTGCAGGAGAAGCATCATGGAAGTCATCAAGGTATCGGCCCGTTCCCGCTCCACAGCTGTCGCCGGAGCCATTGCTGGCGTGATTCGCGATCAGGGGTACGCCGAAGTTCAGGCCATCGGCGCCAGCGCGGTCAATCAGGCCGTGAAAGCGGTGGCCATCGCCCGGGGTTATCTTCAGGAGGATGGCATCGCCATCGTCACGATTCCTGTTTTCGTCGAGGTGGATATCCAGGGGTTGGAGCGCACCGCCGTCAAACTGGTGGTGTGGACTGTTGATCACGCTACTCTGCCCGAGCAGCTTACAGCTTTGTTCGAGGCGGAACAGGCCGCGAAAGCGGCGTCGCTTGCTTCGGAGAGTGCGGCGTCACCGGAGGAATGACGCCCGAAGACGGAGATTGCGTTATCGGCGGACGCTGGCGAGGAACCGCCGCCATCCTTCATCATTTTCGCCGGGGCGGAAGGGGATATACAGGGTCGCGCGTTGGAGCAAATCGCCATAGCGGGCCTGGATGGCCGGGCCGATCTCGTCCCACGCGCCCGTGATCGCGAACGTATCCACCATCTCGTCGGAGATGAGCGCGGGCATGGCCGCCCATTCCTTGCGCACGGCCAGTTTGCCCAGCCGGTCGCCGATCTCGCCCCAGCCGTGCTGCTCCAACACCGGGCGATAGGAGGGCGTGGACGCGTAGAAGGCGATCTGCATCCGCACCTCCTGCCGGCGCTGCGCCCGCTCCTTTTCCGTATCCCCCACGATGGCGAAGACCGTCGTGCTGAAGATGACGTCCTCCACGCGCCGACCTGCTTTGGCCGCGCCCGCGGCCACCCACGGACGGATGCGCTCCCGCAGGTAGTCCACCGTGTGGAAGGGATGGACGTGAAAGCCGTCGCACAGCTCCCCCGCCAGCTCGCACAGCCGTCGATTGACGCCCGCGATGTAGATGGGGATGTCGGGATGAGCGATGGGGCCGGGGTTGAAGAAGGGGGACATGAGGGTCATCTTGTAGAACTCGCCCCGGAAGTTGAGCCGCTCGTTGTGCTGCCAGCCATGCCAGATATGCTTGAGCGCCAGGATGTATTCCCGCAGCCGGGCCGCGGGCTTGCTCCAGGGCATGGCGAAGCGCCGTTCAATGTGGGGTTTGATCTGGGTGCCCAGGCCCAGGATGAAGCGTCCATCGCCGTAGCGGGCCATGTCCCAGGCCACGTAGGCCATGTGCATGGGACTGCGGGCGAAGGCCACGGCGATGGCCGGGCCGAACTCGATGGTTTGGGTGTGTTCGGCCACCAGGGCCAGTTGGGGGAAGGGATCGTGCCGGGTTTCGGGCGTCCAGATGGCGTCGAAGCCCAGGGCCTCGGCCGCGCGGCTGGTCTCGCGGATTTGCTCTAAGGTGTCTGCGTCGAGCACGATATCGAATTTCATGGGGAAAATCCTGTGGAAAAGCTGTGGAGGTTGTGGAAAAAGGTGGGGAAAGATAAAAACAGTATCCCACATTCCCTTTCGTCACCCAAACTTGCAGCAATTCCATGAATGCGTGTATAATCTCTCTCGATACAAGCGCCGGGGACCCCAAGCGAAGTGGGGCGTTTTTGCGCGTCCTGTTGGAGAGGAGCAAAGAACGTGTTCAGCATTCAGTCTTGATAGAGGCGTATCTGCGCCAAACCGATGAAATCAGCCTGCAGCCAGGTTGGCACAGGAAGCCAGGGGCGTGAAACGTGAAGCGTGATGCGTAAGGCCCTCACGTTTTACGTTTTCACGTCTCACGTCCGTTGTCTCGCCCAACCTCGGCTTTTCGGATCTTTCGCAACCACTGCCAGCGCTATTGACGGAACCATCCCATCATGTCCACATCATCTCCCATCATCGACTTCGATTTGAAGGAAACCCTGGCCGAAAACCGCCTGGTCGGGCTTTGGCGGCTGCTGCGCGGCTACTATTTGCGCTTTATCGTCGCCAACCTGGCCGTGGGCGTGTCCGCGTTCGCCCGCACCGCCACCTACATCCTCATCGGCTTCTACGTGGATAAAGTGTTGGGGACGGGCGCGACCTGGGGATCGCTGGCCCTGGTGGCCCTGGCTTTCCTCGGCCTGGCCCTGGCCCAGGGCGGATTCACCTTCCTCAGCGGCTATCTGGCCAGCCAGACGGCCGAGGGTATTGCCCTGCGGCTGCGCAATTACCTCTACGACCACATCCAGCGCCTGAGTTTCTCCTATCACGACAAGACCAAGACGGGTGAGCTCATCCAGCGGGCCACGTCGGACGTCAACGCGGTCATGCAGTTCTACAAGGACCAGGCCATGAGCATCGGCCGCATCCTGCTGCTTTTCACCGTCAACTTCGCGGCCATCTGGCGCATCGACGCCCGCCTGGCCCTCATCTCGGTGGTGGCCGTGCCCGTGCTGGTCGCGGTCTCCTACGTCTTCTTCAAGCGCATCCGCGACCAGTACGAACGCTATCAGGAGCAGGACGCGGTCGTCTCCACCCGGTTGCAAGAGAACCTGACGGGCGTGCGGGTGGTCAAAGCCTTCGCCCGGCAATCCTACGAAATCCAACGATTCGACCAGGAGAACTGGTTGCAGTACCTGTTGGGCCGTAAGCTCATCCTGTGGCATTCCCTGTTCTGGCCCAGTTCCGACCTGGTCGCGGGTGGGCAGATGCTGGTGGGCTATGTCATCGGCGGGCTCATGGCCATCCGCGGCATGATCACCATCGGCGATTATCTGGCCTACATCGGCATGCTCACCTACATCATCTGGCCCATGCGCAACCTGGGCCGGGTCATCGTCCAGACCTCCACCGCGCTGGTCTCCTACGAACGGGTGGCGCACATCATCCGCGAGGAAAAAGAGCCCATCGACGAGGGGGACTACCGGCCCGCGGGCGACGTGGCGGGCGATATCCGCTTCGAGCATGTGGGCTTTGCGTATGAGGGCGAGGATGAACCCGTGCCCGTGCTCCACGACATCACCTTTCACGCCAAACCGGGCCAGACCGTGGCCCTGCTGGGCGCGTCCGGCTCGGGCAAAACGACCCTGGTCAATCTCCTCCCCCGCTTCTACGACTACACCGAAGGCCGTATCCTGCTGGATGGCGTCGAGCTGAAACGCTATCCCCGTCGCTATCTGCGTTCGCAGATGGCCTTCGTGGAGCAGGAGCCCTTCCTCTTCTCCCGCACCATCCGCGAGAACATCGCGTATGGCGTGGACCGGGAAGTGAGCGAGGAGGAGATCATCGAAGCGGCCAGGGCCGCAGCCATCCACGACAGCATTATGCGCTTCCCCGACGGCTACGACACCCTGGTGGGCGAGCGGGGCGTCACCCTGTCGGGCGGCCAGAAGCAGCGCATCGCCATCGCCCGGGCCATCCTGCGGGATCCCCGCATCCTCATCCTGGACGACGCCACCAGTTCCGTGGACGCGGAGACCGAGGAACTCATCCAGCAGGCCCTGTTCCGCCTGATGGAAGGCCGCACCAGCTTCGTCATCGCCCACCGCTTCCAGACGGTGATGCACGCGGACCTGATCATCGTCCTCGACCACGGGCGCATCGTGCAGATGGGCTCTCACGAGGAACTCATCCAGCAGCCGGGCTTCTACCGAGAGATTTACGAGTTGCAGTCGAAGATCGATGAGGCGCTGGTGGCGGAGACGGCATGATGAGATGATGCGTGAAACGTGATGCGTGATCTCTGCCGCCATCACCCTTCACGTTCTTTCACATACTCAACACGGATAAAAGAGGACACGGATGAAAGCTTTTTGAATAACTTCGTGTCTTCGTTTCCTTCGTGCCTTCGTGGCAAAACAGAGGAACAACCATCGCCATGACTGATAAACGCCAATTCGAAGAAGAAGAATTCGTTTCCCAATTCAATGCACCGGTGGTAAGGCGCATCCTGGCCCAGGCCGCGCCCCACTGGCCCATGATGCTGACCTTCCTCCTGGCCATCGCCCTGGTCTCCCTGCTGGATGGCTATTTCACCTTCCTCAGCAAGCGGATGATCGACGAGGGCATCGTGCCGGGCGACCGGGCGCAGCTCTTCCGCCTGGCCGGGCAGTACGCCGCGCTCATCGTGGCCCAGGCCGCGGGCGTGTTCGGCTTCATCTACGCCGCGGGCGTGCTTGGCGAGCGGGTGCAATACGACCTGCGCAAGAAGCTGTTCGACCACCTGCAGGAGCTCTCCTTCTCCTACTTCGACCGCACGCCCGTGGGCTGGATCATGTCCCGAGTGACATCCGACACGTCGCGGGTGAGCGAGCTGGTGAGCTGGGGCCTGCTGGACGTGACCTGGGCCGTCGTCGGCATCGTCACCTCCTTCTATTTCATGTTCAAGATCAACTGGCGGCTGGCTTCCATCGTCATCGTGATCCTGCCCATCCTGGTGGCGGTCGCGGTCTATTTCAAGAAGCGCATCCTGGTGGAGTTCCGTCAGGTGCGCAAGTTGAATTCCAAGATCACGGGCGCATTCAACGAGAACATCACCGGCGTGCGGGTGACCAAAGCCTTTGGCCGGGAGGAACGCAATCTGGAGGAGTTTGCGGAGCTGTCGGGAGAACGCTACCGCGCGGGCTTTCGCGCGGGCTGGCTTTCCGCACTGTTCCTGCCTGTGGTGCAGCTCATCAGCGCCGCGGCCGTGGCCGTGGTGGTGGTCGTGGGCGGATTGCAGGTGGAATATGGCGGGATGACCATCGGCGGCATCCAGGCCTTCATCTCCTACATCGCGTTTATGCTCTGGCCCGTGCAGGACCTGGCTCGGGTCTACGCCAACACCCAGCAGGCCATCGCCTCGGCTGAACGCATCTTCTCCCTGCTGGATACCGAGCCCGAGGTGAAGGATCGCCCCGACGCGGTGGAAGTGGGCTCCCTGCGGGTGGATATCGAGTTCGACCATGTGGATTTCTGGTACGAGGAAGACAAGCCCGTGCTGCAGGACTTCTCCCTGCATGTACGCCAGGGGGAGACCATCGCCCTGGTGGGCCCCACGGGCGGGGGGAAGAGTACCATCGTCAACCTCCTCTGCCGCTTCTACGAGCCCAAAGCCGGGGTCATCCGCTTCGGCGGGCGGGATTATACCACCATCAAACTGGAAAGCATCCACTCCCGCCTGGGCATCGTGCTGCAATCCCCCCATCTCTTCTCAGGCACCATCCGCGAGAACATCCGCTATGGCCGCCTGGACGCGACCGATGAGGAGATCGAGGCCGCCGCAAAGCTGGCTGGGGCCCACGATTTCATCATGGAGCTGGAACGCGGGTATGATACCGAGGTGGGCGAGGGCGGCGTCCTCCTCTCCACGGGCCAGAAGCAGCTCATCTCCCTGGCCCGGGCCGTGCTGGCCGACCCCGACATCTTCATCATGGACGAGGCCACCAGCTCGGTGGACACGGTGACCGAAAATCTCATTCAGCGCGGCATGGAGGCAATGATGGAGGGCCGCACCAGCTTCGTCATCGCCCACCGTCTCTCCACCATCCGCCGCGCCAGCCGCATCCTATTCATCGAGAACGGGCGCATCGTGGAGCAGGGCACCCACTTCGAGCTGCTGCGCCAGCGCGGGCGCTACTACCGCCTCTACACCTACCAGTTCCGCCGCGAGATGGAGCAGCAAAGCGCGCTGCTGGGCGGCCGGGCTGCGTAAATCCTCATGCTTCTCCTGCCAGGCGCAATATACGATACCTGATATCGTTAGAAATCCACATGCCAGACGCCTTCAACTCCTCCACAACGCTCTCCATATTCTCGATATAGCCCAGCCGTTTACTTTCTAGCAACACACGCAACGTCCCCCAAACCGTCAAGCCGGCTGCCTGGGCAATGTTCCGGGCCAGAGCATCATCGAGCAAAACCACGCCTTGTCCCAATTCCAGGGCCAGAGAAATCACCTCCAATTCACCTTGACCAAGATCGCTTGCTAACCATTCGGAAGGCACATGTTTGGGCTGACGAATGGTGATCCAGGGAAAATGATCAAGATTTGGAACATGGTAGCCTAATGTTTCACCCTGGTGCAGCTCCTCTTTTACCCCTGGCGTTGTGACAATGTGCTCGAAATGATGCAATAGCAGATCGATTTTCCCGATGCGAAAAAGATAAAGCAAGGGAGACGTATTGCTAATTGCGTCAGTCATGCGCGGATTCCAGCTCCTCCAATTCCTTTGCCAGGGGAAAGACGCCATATCGATCTAAAGCCAAAAGGAATTCCACCCGAGACATGCCCGCCAGTTCCGCCGCCCTGCCTGAGGAAAGGCGTCCCAACTCATATAACTTGACCGCGGTCAACACCCGCATTTCACGAGCAAAGGCTTCCGCGTCCATCTTTTCTGCCAGAAGGACTTTTTCTGGAATGTCAATTGTGACCTGATACGCTCTCATGACAAAATATCTCGCTCTAAACGGATAGAAATGATTTTTTCAGTATAACATAAACGCTCTCATCCGAGCAATCGCTTTCGATCAGGCTCCAGCCGTTCCCTCATGCCCACCATTACCAAATTCCAACGCCTCTTTCGCGAATATCCCAACCAATTCTGGCTCCTCCTGGCCGCGACCTTCATTGACGGCCTGGGAGGAGCCCTGCTCTTCCCCTTCTTCACCCTCTACCTCACCGCCCGCTTCGACATCGGCATGACCACGGTGGGGCTCATCTTCGGGGTGTTTTCGGTGTCCGCCATCGCTGGCAGCTTCATCGGCGGCGCGCTTTCCGACCGCATCGGCCGCAAGCGGATGATCATCTTCGGCCTCATCGCCAGCGCGCTCATCACCCTGCTCATGGGCTTCGCTTCGGATATCCGTCTGTTCTTCATCGCCGCGGTGCTGGTGGGGTTGCTGGCCAATGTGGGCGACCCCGCGCGGCAGGCCATGATCGCCGACCTGCTGCCGCCCGCGCAATGGGCCGACGGCTACGGTCTCATGCGCGTGGTCATGAACCTGGCCGTCACTATCGGCCCGGCCATCGGCGGCTTCATGGCCTCCCGCTCCTACCTCGCCCTCTTCATCACCGACGCTATCGCCAGCACCCTCACCGCCATCATCGTCGCCATCTTCATCCGGGAGACCCTGCCTAAACGCCAGGCTGGCGAGAAGCCCGAAAGCGTGGGCTCGACGTTCGTGGGCTACCTTGCGGCGTTCAAAGACCGGGTATTCATGGTCTTTCTGGCGGCTGCGATTTTGGTGAACATGGTCTACATGCAGATGAACACGACCCTCTCGGTCTATCTGCGAGACGTGCATGGCGTGCCGCCCCAACAGTACGGCTGGCTCATCAGCATGAACGCGCTGCTGGTGGTGCTCTTCCAATTCGCGGTCACCCGTCGGGTCAAGCGATTTCAGCCCCTCTATGTGCTGGCGGTGGGCGCGTTTCTGTATGCCATCGGCTTCGGCATGTATGGCGTGGTCGCGACCTATGCCTTGTTCGTTGTCGCCATGCTCATCATCACCCTGGGGGAGATGATCATTGCGCCTATCGCACAGGCCGTGGTGGCGATGTTGGCGCCCGAGGCCATGCGCGGGCGCTACATGGCTGTGTTCGGCTTCAGTTGGGCCATTCCCGCCGCGTTCGGGCCTTTGCTGGCGGGGATGATTATGGACAATTTGAACCCTGATTGGGTGTGGTATGCCGCTTTCATCACGGCAGGACTGGCGGGGTTAATTTACCTGTGGTTGTCGGGCAAAACGCGTCAACTGGATGCGGATCAGGTTCACGTTAGCAGGGCCTGATTGCCAGAAAAGCGCGGGGATATGGTAAACTTTGTCTGAAAAATCGTAACTGCTAACGTACCCCGGTTAACAAACCACAAAGGGCACAAAGGCACTAAGAACACGAAGAAAAAATGTAAAAATTCCCCTTTGTGCCTTTGTGTCTTCGTGTTCTTAGTGGTTTTCGGGTGACGACCTTAGTAGTTACGAAAAATCGAACGACATTCGAAATGACAGCCAAATGGCAAATGTTCCCTAATCAACAAAGGAGTTGGATACAATGACAAATCAAATGATCCTCGACCTGTTGGGCGATGAGGCGGAGAGCCTGCTCACCCATACCTGCACAGGCATTCCCAAAGAGATGATTCACGTTCCTGGCCCGGACTATGTGGACCGCATCATGGCTCCCATGGATCGGCCGCCCGCGGTGCTGCGCAACATGCAAACCATCCTGAATCATGGACGGTTGGCGGGCACGGGCTATGTCTCCATCCTGCCTGTGGATCAGGGCGTGGAGCACTCGGGCGCGGCGTCCTTCGCCCCCAATCCCATCTATTTCGATCCCGAAAACATCGTGGAACTGGCCATCGAGGGCGGTTGCAACGCGGTGGCTTCCACCCTGGGCGTGTTGGGCGCGGTGGCCCGCAAATACGCCCACAAAATTCCCTTCCTGGTCAAGATCAACCACAACGAGTTGCTGACCTATCCCGCCAAGTATGACCAGACCCTGTTCGCCTCGGTGGAGCAGGCCTTCGACATGGGGGCCATCGCCGTGGGCGCCACCATCTACTTCGGCTCCGAGGAGTCTCGCCGCCAAATCATGGAAGTGAGTGAGGCTTTCGCCCGCGCGCACGAGCTGGGCATGGTCACCGTGCTGTGGGCCTATCTGCGCAACAGCGCCTTCAAGAAGGACGGCGTGGATTATCACACCTCGGCCGACCTGACCGGCCAGGCCAACCATCTCGCCGCCACCATCGAAGCGGACATCATCAAGCAAAAACAGGCCACCAACAACGGAGGCTACACCGCCATCGGCTTCGGGCGCACGCATCCCCTGGTCTACAGCAAGCTCACCTCCGACCATCCCATCGACCTGGTGCGCTGGCAGGTGGCCAATTGCTATATGGGCCGCATCGGTCTCATCAATTCGGGCGGCGCATCGGGCGAGAACGACCTGGCGCAGGCCGTGCGCACCGCGGTCATCAACAAACGCGCGGGCGGCATGGGCCTCATTTCCGGGCGCAAAGCCTTCCAGAAGCCCATGGAGGAAGGCGTCAAGCTCCTGCACGCCATCCAGGATGTCTATCTGGACGAGAGCATCACCATCGCCTGACAAAACGCGATACGCAAAGAAAGCGCGGTCTTCGGGCCGCGCTTTTTGTTTTCTTGGAAAAATGGGTAACTGCTAACGTAGCCCTGTTCACTCGACACGGATACGAGGAAACACGGATAAAACCTTTTTGAATGACTTCGTGCCTTCGTGGCAAAAGCGGGGTGATTGGGGCCAACTACCTTAGCAGTTACAAAAATTGGGGATTTCGGGACTGAGAATTTGGGAATTGGGCGTTGACGTTTGGGAAAAAGTGCAATAGGATGATTGTGTCAGAACATTATTTCTATCTTTGGCCATTCCCCATCCCATGCGTTTCTCGTCAAGCCATGAAGAAGTTCCAGCTCGACCGTCAGGCCGACATTATCGAGTCGGTGCTGGCCGCGCACAATATCGAAGGTCGGGTGTGGGGCGGCGCTGTCACGCCCCGCTTCATCCGCTTCGACGTGACCACGGCCCTGGGCACGCGCGTACAAAAGGTGTTGGCGCTGCGCGAGGAGGTGGCCATGCGCCTGGGCGTGCCCGATATCCGGGTCTATCGCAAGGGCGACGCCATCCGGGTGGAGGTTCCCCGGTCGGATGCGGCCATCGTCCGCTTCGAGGCGCTGTACAAACGCATCAAACGCCTGCCCCCCATGACCGCGATTTTGGGCGTCGATGAGGAGGGCGCGCCTCTCCTGCTGAAGATCACCAGCCCGGACGTGGCCCACGTGTTGGTGGCCGGAACGACGGGCTCGGGCAAGACGATGCTGCTGAAAGCCCTCATCCTCAGCCTGGCGCTGACCAACCCGCAGCATCGCCTCATCCTGGCCCTCATCGACCCCAAGGCCCGCGGATTCGCGGCCTTTTCCCAACTCCCCCATTTGATCCGCCCTATCGAAACCGATCCCGCCCGGGCTGTGAAGCTGTTGGAAGGGCTGGTGGTGGAGATGGAACGCCGAGACCGGCTGCGCTTCAACGCCCCCGCCATCGTCGTCGTGATCGATGAGCTGGCCGACCTGCGTATGGCGGCCGGAAAGCGGGTGGAGCACGCGCTCACCCGACTGACGCAGCGAGGCCGGGAGGCCGGGATTCACGTCATCGTAGCCACGCAACGCCCGCAGGCTGCCATCATCGGCGGCATGGTCAAGGCCAATCTGCCCGTGCGCATGGTGGGCGCAGTGACGTCGCCCGAGGATGCGAAAGTGGCCACCGGCATCGCGGGCAGCGGAGCCAATCGGCTGCGCGGGCGAGGGGACTTTCTGCTGGTGGTCCGCCAGGAAATCCTCCGCTTTCAGGCTCCTTTTGTCACTGATGCAGTCATCCGAAACAGCATACGCAACCTCCGATTTCCCACCAAGGAGTTCATCGCATGAAAAAAACCATCGCTATTGGAGGCATTGTCGTCGGAGGCGTACTCGCCGCTGTGGTGAGCATTCGTCTCAGCACCGACGCCCTTTCCATCATCGTGGGCGCTCTGCTGGGCATCGCCGCCATTCTGCCCACCATCATCCTGGTGGGCTACCTGCTCAAGAAGCAGCAGGACGCCATCACCGCCACCGCCCAACCCAATCAGATGCAACCTCCCGTCGTCGTCGTCAGCGGCGGGATGCTGCCCCCACAATATCTCCAACCCCAGGCGCAAACCAATCAGCCCGCTAATCAACCCATGCTGCCGCCGCCATCGCAATCCGCCCCGCGCAAGTTCCGACTGATGGGCTACGAGGACGTGGATCGCGTGGAACTGAGCGATGAGGAATGGGTCATGGCGGGATGAGTCCACGTTGCACAGACGGCCCGATCGGCGGCCCGCCGGGCCTCCTGGCCCCGTAGCCCGTTAAACCAGCCCGATTCGCTGACTCCCCGGTCTATTGGCCTACCGGTTTCCTGGTTTACTAATTTTTTCAAAGCAGTCGACACGAGCGATAGCTCGCCGATACGGATGAAAATGAGAACGCTGATAACGCGGATGCGACGCTGATTTTCGCAGATGATTTTCACAGATTTTTTCTTTTTATCTGCGCTCATCCGTTTCAATCTGCGTCATCTGCGTTCCCTAATCCTATTTTCGGAACAGCGTCTCATGAAATCATCCATGCCCGAACCCATTGTCATTCAAACCAACCGCTTCGGCGCTCCCAGCCGCTTTTTCTGGCAGGGACGCGCCTATCCCATCGAAGCCATCGACCGCATCTGGCGTCATCCGCATGGCCGCCAGCGAGGCCGTCGGCTCTACCAGGTTCGCAGCCGCGGCCGCACCTTTCTTCTTCGCTTCGACCAGCGCCTGGAACGATGGTCGCTGGTGCGAGCGCCCTGGCGCACCCGCCTGGGCATCGCCATCGAACGGCTGGCGGCGCAACTTTCCGCTTGAGGGGGCCGGGGGCCGGGGCCGTCTTTCTGCTACTTGCTCTGGATCTGGGGTGACGGTCCCGGCCCTTTTTCTGGGTTTGGACGATGGCAGGCCCTCGGGTAAGATAGGGGTATGCGTGACGCGCCGCTTGCCCGATTGAGCCAACGTCTGACCGAGCTTTTCGCTGCCGAAGAATTCGCCGCGGGGTTCGCGCTGGGGCGTCATATCCTGCGCTATTATCCCCGCTTCCTGTCGGTGTATCAGCGGATGGGACTGGCCGCGCAGTCGGTGGGGCTTTTTTCCGACAGCGTCGATCTGCTGCAACGGGCGGTAAGCGCCAATCCAGAGGATGGTCGGGCCTGGCGGGCGTTGCATCTGGCCGCGGTCAAGCTCGACATGCACCCTGATGCGGAGATCGCAGAGCAGTATGCCCTCGACCTCGATGTTGCTCATCCTGTCGATTCAGACATCGCCCGCGGCCACGCGGCAGCGGCCGACCATCACTGGCCCGACGCATATCGCCTTTTCCGCTCGGGCCTGGAACAGCATCCGGAACGCATGGACGCGGCTTTGGGGATGGCTCAGTCGCTTTATCACCTCGACCATTTCGACGCGGCGCAATCCATCGCCCGCTATGTGTTGCAGGAATTGCCCTACGCGCTGAAAGCGCATCTGCTCATCCTGCTCACGACTCGTCCCACGGGCCAGGATAACCCTGTCCTGCTGCGACATATCCGGGCTGTGCGCGGCCTCGACCCCCTGGGCGAACTCAGCCAGACCTGGTTCGCCGTCCTTCAACTGGATGCCATCTTCCCTGCCCGGCCCATGATACCCGCCTGGGACGAGACCGAACGCTGGGCCTACGCGCGTTGAGGGGATGGGAACTGGGGTTTTCGGGCGGGGTTATGGCAAAATGGATGCCCGAACTGAATCAATCTCATTTTCAACCCCAAGGAGTTTTCACCTGATGGAACGTACATTTGTCATGATCAAGCCCGATGGCGTGCAGCGCGGGCTCATCGGCGATATCATCGCCCGCTTCGAGCGCCGCGGCCTCAAAATCGTCGCCATGAAATTCATGCACGTCTCCCGCGAGCTGGCGGAGAAGCACTATGCCGTGCACAAGGGCCGCCCCTTCTACGATGGCCTCATCGAGTACATCACCTCGGGCCCGGTGGTGGCTATGGTGCTGGAAGGCACGAACGCCATCAAGGTCGCTCGGGCCACCATGGGGGCGACGAACCCCGCGGAAGCTGCGCCGGGCACGATTCGGGCCGATTTCGGCATCGAGATCGGGCGCAATCTGGTGCACGGCTCGGATGGGCCCGACACCGCCGCCTTCGAGATCGGCCTGTGGTTCGGCGACGATATCCCCGGTTGGGAGCGTGATGCCGACCGCTGGATTTTCGAATAATCCCTCCTCCACAACGCTTCCATCAAACCCCTCCACCGCCCTGGCAAGAGGGGTTTTATTGTGCAACCCATCACGTCGGCTGCGCCCAAAACCGCTCCCACACGCCCCGGGCGACTTCCCGGGCCTGGGCGTAGATGCGCTCCGCATCCAGGTGGGGGATGACGCCGTGGCGCATGAGGATACGTCCGCCCACGATGGTTGTATCCACTTTGCGCCCGTCGAAGCCGAACATGATGTGCCAGGGGAAGTTCTCCACGCTCAGGGGGGTAGGCGGGTCGTAGTCCACCAGGATAACGTCCGCGGCTGCGCCCGGCTCCAGCCGCCCGAAGGTCTGGCCGAAGAATTGCTGCGCCAGGGCCGCGTTTTGGTTCATGACGATGTCCAGGAGCTGGTCCGCGGGCAGGACGCGGGGGTCGTCGCGGGCGACTTTGTGCAGCAGGTAGGCGACGCGCATCTCCTCGAACACGTCGTTGGAGAAGCCGTCGTTGCCCAGGACGACTTTCATGTGCCCCCGCAGCAAGGCGGGGATGTCAGCCACGCCCACCGCGTTGTTCATGTTGGAGCGAGGCTGATGGCTGACCCAGGTGTCGCTTTCCCGCAGCGCGGCCATCTCCCAGGCGTCGATGTCGATGGCGTGGGCGACGATGGTGTGCGGGCCCAGGATGCCGCGGCGGGCCAGGCGTTCGATGGTGGGGATGCCGTATGTCGCCAGGGAGTGCTCGCGGTCGGCCGGGCCTTCGGCCGCGTGGATGTGGAAGCCCTGATGGCCGATGGCCTCCGCTTCGGCCACGCAGCGGTCCAGGGTCTCGTCGCTGAGGGTGAGCGCGGCGTGGAGGCCGAAGGTGGCGGCGATGCGGGGATGCCCCATCTCCCGCGCCTTCTTGATGAACCGCACGTTCTCGCGGATGCCCGCGTCGGTGACTTCGGGCCCGTCCCGGTCGGTGACCTCATAGCAGAGGACGGCCCGCACGCCCGTCTCATCCACCACGTCCGCGATGACGTCCAACGAGCCGTCGATGAAGCGGTTGCTGGCGTGGTGGTCGATGAGGGTGGTCGTGCCGTAGCGGATCGCGTCCAGGATGGGGACCAGCGCGGAATAGCGCACGCTTTCCTCATCCAGGCTGCGGTCCAGGGGCCACCACAGCCGCTGCAGGATCTCGGGGAAGTCCTTCATGGGCGGGCCGGGAATGTAGAGCCCGCGGGCGAAGGTTCCGTAGAAATGGGTGTGGGCCACGATCATGCCGGGCATGACCAGCATGCCTTGGGCGTCGAGGCGCTCTTCCTGCGGGTGCTGCTCTTCCAGTACGTGGCTGAAATCCACAGCGGCGATGCGGTCGTCCTGGATGAGCACGCCGCCGTTTTCGATGAGGCGAGGGGTCTCGCCGAAAGTCAATACGCGTCCGTTAGTGATGAGCATAGTGGGATTGGAATGAGGATTGGGGATTCGGGTTGGCGCTCCGGCTGGTCCGGGTTAGGGGAAATGCCTTATCGGTTATAGGATGATTTTTCGATTTCGGCCAGGATATCTTCGATCCTTTCCTCTTTGAAAAGCTTCCGGCGTTCTTCGGTGTAATCACCATAACCTGTTGTGAATTGCTTCAGAAACCTCACAGCATCGACAACGCCAAGCTCGCGATAGAGTACGTGAATGGCTTTTTGGTTGATTTCGACAAGGGGTTTAATTTGATTCATCTCATAAGCTATTGTAGCACAAAGGAGGCGCCCATGCTGGCTTTCAATGAGGGATGTGAGATTGCCATCGCATGACACTGACTTTCACAACCAGACCGATTTCTTGTCACTTGCTCCCATTGCCGCCGACCATGCCGTAGCCCAGTTGCATGACTTTGCGGATGAAGGCCCGTTCGCGGGAGCTTGGGATGAGCAGGGTGCGGTCGTCCAGCAGGCGGCAGTAGCGGCGCAGTTCGGGGTCTTCGAGGATGGCGTTGCGCACTTCGGGCCGCCGCACCTGGATGGTGATCATGGTTCGGCCCTTGCGCAGGGCCGTGCTGTCGGCCTCGGCCTGGTCCAGCCAGTCCTCCACCACGGGCGAGAGGGGCCCGTCGTGGCGGGCGAGGAGCAGCTCCTTGCGCTCTTTCAGGGTGTTGTCCAGTTGTTGGGCTTGCAGCCACAGGGTTTTGTCCAGACGGAATCGTCCATCTTCGCCCTCGACGCCCACCAGGGGGAGGATTTGATGCTGGTAGGGGAGCAGCGGGTCGCGGGTGGGCTGGAAGATGAGGTCTTCGTCGATGACGTAGAAGCGTTCGGAGATGGATTTGGGCAGGTAGTAGCGGCGGGTGTGGCCCAGCAAATACGCGCCCAGGGGATTGATGCGGAAGTAGGTGAGGCCGTCGTAGCGGGTGTAGGGGGTGATGGGCCGCTGCCAGCTTTCGGTGGGCGCTTCGAGGAAGGGCGGGGCGTGCTGTGGTTCGGTGTAGGCCAGGTCCAGCGCGCCGATGCTGCCCAATATCTCGAAGAGGATGACCAGGGTGTAAGCGCCCTGCACCGCCCGCCACGGGTCTTTCAGCTCGTCGATGCTCATCTTGCGCCCGTTCATGTCGTCGATGGCGTTCAATTCCGGGTCCACCTCGAAGTCGTGCTGCCAGAGTTTGAGTGCGGTGAAGAAGTCATCGACGCTGAGCCAGGCGTTGTGCGGGCTCCAGGACAGGGTTTCGATGATTTTGTCGCGGCGTTCGGAGGGAGGCGTGCGCTGGTCGCTTGGCTTGTTGACGTTGCGCAGGTGGTCGATGCGGTCGATTTCGTCGTAGAGCGTGTTGTTGGTCCAGGCGTCCAGGGCGTCCACCAGCAGGTCGGAACTCGGGCGGATGAGCCATTCCCAGCCCATCGGGGTGAGGACGAGGGTCGTGTTGTAGCCCGTGCGCGGCCCCAGCTTGACCAGACCGCTGCCCAGGGCGAAGCGCACCAGCCCCACCGGTTTGATGGTGTCGTAGGGGTCTTTCACCCGCTGATAATTCAGGAAGTCCCCCGCGGCCAGGTTGTCGAGAATGAGCTGCGCGCTCTCGAAGGTGGGCAACATGCGGTCGTTGACCTGGAGTTTCTTTTGTCCGGCCAGGGCCAGGACCATGGTCAGGTCTTGCAGGCCCGCTTCGGGCCCGGGGCTGCGCTCGAAGCCGATGGATTCGTAGCGGGGCGGCGGCTCGGGGTGAACGGGCATCTCCCAGCGTTCGGGCTTGGGCGCAACCACCCGCAGCAGGGGATAGAGTTCGGAGAGGATGCGTTTGTCCTCATCGAGGAAGAGGTCGAGCTCGGAGGGAATGTAGCCGCTCCAGTATTTTTGCGGGGGCGGGGGGGCCTGGCCGTAGCGCAGGCGCACCAGATCGGGCCGGTAAGTGCCTTCGGTGGTGTGGACGGTGAAGCTGATGGCTTTTTGGGTGATGGGGGAGAGCTTGTCCCACAGTTCTCGCAGCGCGCTTTTGCTGTGCAATTGTTGGATGAGATAGAAAATGGCTTCATCCCGGCGCACTTCGTTGGGATTGGGATGCCCCACCAGTTTGAGGAGGGCGCGCAGCGCCTTCAAATCGAAGCGGGTGAAGTGGCGGAAAAGTTCTTCCTGGATGGCTTTGATGGCGCTTTCAGTCATGGTTTTGTTCCGGTTGTTGATGGACCCAGGCAAGGGTTTTTTCGGTCACCGTGTCATACACAGGCCGGAGGATGTCCTCCAGATCGAGGGCGGTAAAAGAGGGGCGCCCCAGGCGTTTGAAATGCGGCATGGGGACTTCGGGTTTGGCGAGATGGAAGGAGATGTCGTTGATGGCGGGCCCGATCTCCCAAAAATGGTCCAACATCTGCTCCAATGGCGGGTCTTCGAAGAGTAGGACGGTCTTTTCTTCCGATACGGGACGGGTGGGGGATCGATGTTCGCGCAAAGCGTCCAGCAGGTCGCCGCGGGCCCGGCCGCGGAAGTAGAAGAGCAGGAAGGGATCTTTCTCGAACTGCTCGGCCAGATAGTAGTAGACGCCCGCGATGTGTTTGCAAGGCACTTCCCAATCGGGGCAGGTGCAATGGGCTTCGAGTTTGTCGGCGTTGGCGAAGAGAGAGGCGTCGGTCTCCTGGATGACCTCGATGATCTCGGGCGGGATTTCGCCTTGCAGGAGTTTGGCGCTGAAGAGGGCCTGGCTGGCCAGCCGGTCGATGATGCGATCCCACGTGGCGTCGTCGATGGGCGGATAGTGGATGTCCACTTCGTAGGTCTTGCGGCCATCTTTGACTTTGGCCCGGATTTCGCCGGGCAGGATCTCCAGGTCTTTGATGGCTTTGTCGTTCGCGTATCGCCGCCCGCGGCGCATCCGGCCGGGGTGGGAGAAGGCCAGCAGGGATTCGAGCCAGGCGTCGGACCAGGTCGTCATGGGGGATGGAGTCAGTGAGCAGTGAGCAGTGAGCAGTGAGCAGTAATCGGTGGTGCGGGGAGCCAATGCCGTAATGCGTAATACGTGATGCGTAACGATCTCACGTATCACGTTTCACGCATCACGTTCGTTGTCGCCTCGGCCAACTTGGGATTCGCGAATCCTTTCATCGCCGAGAGCAACACGCTATGTTCAAAGCATCTTGTCCTTGTGCAGGGAAATCAGCTCGACCAGTTCATCGTCGGAGAGTTGGGCCAGCCAGCTTTCGTCGGTTCCGATGATGGATTCGGCGAGCTGGCGTTTGCGCTCCAGCATCTCCTGGATGTTTTCTTCCAGGGTGCCCGCGGTGATGAATTTGTGAATCTGCACGTTGCGGGTCTGGCCGATGCGGAAGATGCGGTCCGCGGCCTGTTTCTCGACGGCGGGGTTCCACCAGCGGTCGTAGTGGAAGACGTGGTTGGCCGCGGTCAGGTTCAGGCCCAGGCCGCCCGCTTTGAGGGTGAGGATGAAGATGGGGGGCGCGTGGGGGTCTTCCTGGAAGCGGTTGACCATCTCCTGGCGCTTGCTGCCGGGCACGCCGCCGTGCAGGTAGAGCACGGGCGCATCCAGGGCCGCGGGCAGGTAGTCGGCCAGCAGATAGCCCATCTCCGCGAATTGGGTGAAGATGAGGGCCTTGTCCCCCACCTCCAACAGTTCCTCCAGCATGGCGGTGAGGCGGTCGAGTTTGCCGCTGCGCCCAGCCAGAGGTTCTTTGGGAATCTGGTTGGGGCCGATGCTGTACAGGTATTGGACGGGATGGTTGAGGATCTGCTTGAGTTTGGTGAGCAGGTTGAAGACGTGGATGCGGCGTTCGCCCCCGCGGGCGTCGGCGATGCGGGGCAGGCTCTCCTCCACCACCTTCTGATAGAGTTCGGCCTGCTCTTCGGTGAGGGTGCAGTAGACGTCCATCTCCAGGCGTTCGGGCAGGTCCTGGATGACGTTGGGGTCGGTTTTGAGGCGGCGGAGGATGAAGGGGCGCACCATGCGCTGCAATCGGGCCAGGGCCACCGGGTCCTGATAGTTTTCGATGGGCAGGGCGAATTCCTTGCGGAATTTGGAGCGGCTGCCCAGATAGCCCCGGTTGGTGAAGTTGAACAGGGACCAGAGCTCGGACAGGCGGTTTTCGATGGGCGTGCCCGTGAGCGCGAAGCGATAATCGGCCCGAAATTCATTGACGACGCGGGTGATCTGCGCGTTGGGATTCTTGATCATCTGCGCTTCGTCGAGGATGACGCCGAACCAGTGTTGTTGGCTCAGAAAGTCGGCGTCGCGGCGGGCCAGCGCGTAGCTGGTGAGGACGATGTCCTGATCCCGTACGGCATCCAGGAAGGCCCGATCCCGCGCCCGATCCGGGCCGTAGTGGGTGTAGACTTTCAGCGACGGGCCGAAGCGCATGATCTCCCGCCGCCAGTTGCCCAGCAACGACGTGGGGCAGACCAGGAGCGTGGGCGCGGGCAGGCTGCCGCGTTCGACCTGTTCTTGCAGCAGAAAAGCGATGGCCTGCACCGATTTGCCCAGGCCCATGTCGTCGGCCAGGATGGCGCCCAGGCCGCGGTGGTAATGCTCTTCCAGCCAGGCCGCGCCATAACGCTGGTAGGGGCGGAGTTTGCCCTGCAGGCCGGGCGGCTGCGGCGCTTCGCGCAGAGCCTCATCCCCAACCGTCAACCGTTTCAACAACGGCGGCAGCCATCCGCCCAATTGCACGCTGTGCACGGGCAGGCCCGAAATCCGCGTGTGCTCATCGAAGGCCAGGGCGACGCGGATGCCATGCAGCAGGCTGAGCTGGCCTTCGAAGGTGTGGCGTTGCCAGAAACGCTCCGCAGCTTCGATCTGTTCCGGGTCCAGGCGCAGCCAGCGGCCATTCTGCTGCACCAGCGGGGAGCGCAGATTGACCAGCTCGATGAAGGCTTCCCGGGTCAGGGTTGTGCCGCCCAAGACCAGCTCCCATTGGTAGGCGATGGGCTTTTCGGGGGCGTCGTCTCTGGCGATGTCGATGGGTTCGGGCGTGGTGGGGTTGAGATGCAGCTTCAGGCCCAACCGCGCGCCCGCTTCTTCCCACCAGGGGGGCAGGATGATGCTGAAGCCGCTCTGTTCGAGCAGAGGCGCAGCTTCGCGCAGAAACTGATAGACTTCGGTGGTGGTCAGCGTCACGCCCGTAGGCGCGGCGGAGCGCAGACTTTTTTCGATGGGAGCGAAGATATTGGCGGCGATCCCCAGCCCCTCCAGCAATTTCTCCTGCGGATAATCGAAGCGCAACCCCTGGCTGATCAGCGTCTCCTCTTTGGTCTGCCAGACCTGTGCAGCGGGAACGAGGATGTTCGGGTCGGTGCGAGAACGAAGGAAGTAGCGAAGCTCCCAGCCGCCCGGCGGCACATGCCAAATCTGTTCGTCGGAGGGGGCGGGCGGCGGGGGTTCCAGTTTGAAGGCGATGGTGTATTGGGTGCTGCCTGCGGGAAGCAGATTGCGCTGCCAATCCTCCACCTGAGAAACCAGCCGCCGCAAACGTTCGTCGGGCGGGCCGATGACGGGCTCGGGCCGCACCAGGGCTTTCATCCATTGCGCCACGCCATCGCTGTTGTGGAGATAGCCGATGTGATGCGGCGCTTCCGCGCCCCACGTGCGGGCGAGAAAATCGACGGCGTGGGAGACGAAAGCGTGGATCAACTGGACGGACGTGGGCGTCTTCCCCCGATCATCCTGCTCCGCCCGACAGACGGGAGGCATGGCCTTCGCCAGCTTGTAGAGCTTCTCCTTGATCGCCGGCGTCTCGAAGACGGTGCGCCAGCGGGCCTCGACCCGATCGTGGTGGAGGAGGATGGTGGGCACGTAATCCTGATGGGCGAGGAGCTCTAGCGCCAGCATGAGGACCCGCCGCCAGAAGAGGAGGTCTCGCCCGAAGATCAGGTGTTCGGGACAATCGCAGGATGCGAGGCTGCGCAGGATGTGAAGGACACTCTGGAAGGGCACGCGTGTGCCCCGAATGATCCAGGGCTCCAGCCGCGGATCCTTGAGATCGATATCCCAGCTTTGGGGCAGGGCGGGCGAGGGAAGGGGGCCCGTGCGCGTGGATGGCAGCAGCAGCGTGAACGTCTCGGTTCCCAGGGTGATGAGCGAGGAATCGAAACGGCGCAGTTGCCGGGCGATGAGCGTGGATTCCGTTTGGGCGAAGGGATGGGGCCGCGGCTTGGGATGCGCGGGACGACGCCCGCGCGGGCGTTTGGGCGGCGGAGCGCCGGCATTCTCCGCCCAAAACACAAAGCGCGGGTCATCCTCGGCGCCTTTGCCTGCGCGCCAGTGCAGATGGAGAACGAGTGGGAATAGCTCTTCAGTGGACGAGACTTGAAGAGTTCCCGGAGACGCAATGCTCACAAAATCGATCCTTTTTCAAGGAATATGGCTGTACAACGCACCCCGGCGAGAGGACGAGAGAAAACAGGCCTGACAGCTGTGGAAATTGGTAACTGCTAACGTACCCCGGTTCACAAACCACAAAGGACACAAAGGCGCCAAGAACACGAAAAAATGTATAAATTTCCCTTTGTGCCTTCGTGTTCTTAGTGGTTTTCGGGTGACGACCTTAGTAGTTACGGAAATTGACGAGTTTCAACCAGCGACAGCGGATAAGGAAGTGCGTCGCAGTAACTGCTAACGTACTTGACTTTAGGCCGCCAAAAGCCACGAAGGCTCGAAGTTTTTCGAAGACACGAAGGAAAAATCAAGGAAAATACGTCGTGCCTTGGCTTTTCTTCGTGTCTTCGTGGCAAAAAGTGGTGGCGATACCTTAGCAGTTACGCGTCGCACGTTTATTCAGACAGCGGCGAGAGAGTTGCTACTGTGTGAGCGCGCGGATCGTCGAAACGACCTTAGACCCATGCAATTGGCTAGATTATTGCTCCGTGCACCAATAGCATCGCCAAACGGAGAAAAACTGCTGATGCCATTTACCGTCAACTATTATCCCCGATTTTCGGTATTTTGACAAGTTTTGTAAACAGTCTGGCGGCGGGCGAGCCCGCGTCGATACAGATGAAAACGCCTCGCGGCCAGGCGAGCGCGGGAAGCCAAGCACGTAATGCGTAATGCGTGATGCGTAAGGACTTCACGGGTTACGCATTACGCATCACGCCCGTTGCAGGCTCGCTCAACGTCGGCCCGGCGACCCTTCCGCAACCGCAGCCAACACTCCTTACTCCCACTCGAACGGATGCGATTTGCCTTGATAGATGTTATCCAGGATGGTCATCTCGCGGTCGTGGATCGCGTTCAGGAACTTGTCGGCCTTGCCCATGTGGCGGAAGGAGGCATAGCCGTGTTCCAGGAAATCCTGCAATTCGTGCCAGCCCGCTCGATGCGCGGGGCCTCGGGCCGCGCGCAGCATCCAGCCGATGACGCGATGCCTGACCAGCTTCTCCAAATCCCGACCGATTTCCACGATCATCTCGATTTGCTTCACCCGATCATCGTAATTGTCGCACAGACGGTAGGCTTCCGCATATTGCTCCTCCGAAATGCTGTCGGTAACTCCAGCCTGGTTCAGCAACGCGTCCAACAGTTTGGCGTCCAGCTCCTCGGTCAGGTTGTTGAGTTCGATGGCCTTGGTCAGGGTGCGCAGCGCCCGCGCGGGAATGAAACGGGACATGAATTCGTGTACCCGTAGAATGTCTGCGTTGCGCTGGCTGAAGTCCTTGGGCGCGTAGATGTCATCCAGGAAGAAGCGGCACGCGGGCTCGTAGCGGGGATCGGCCAGGAAATCGGCGTAGGTGCGGGCCAGGCGCTGCGCCTGCCAGGCGCGCAGCATCGCCATCTCGGGCGAAAGTCCGCCGCCCTCGACGCGTTGATGGCTGAGTTCGTCATGTTTGCGCAGGGCCGCCACCAGGCGGGCCGCGTCTTTGGGAGAAAGCGCTTCGGTCATGGTTGAGTGTGGCAAAAGGGGATTTCTCTCAGATTAGAGTATCACAGGCGGATGCAGGTTACGCAAGGGTGCGTTTCAAAAATGGGGCGCACTAGCCGACTCAAGTCGGGCGCTTCAGGCCTGCGGCCAGTGGACGGCCTCCGCCGTCCATTTTCACCGTATGCAACAGGTCGACGAAGGTCGACCACTGGCGCGAAGCGCCCAAAAAGCCCGAGTTTACTCGGTCAGTGCTTGGCGACGAATCGACGATGATTTTTTGCCCCCAAATTGAAACGCACCCGTTACGCAAATCGAAAGCGCACAAACAGAGAAAACAGAATCCTAATTCCCAACGTTTACCACTCCAATCTCCACCTCCGCCTGCCAGTCGCCCGGGATGACGGCGGGTTCCAGGGTTTCCTCATCGTAGAGCACCACGGTCAGGGCGTAGTCGCCCGGTTGAAGCGGGGCGGGAAGCAAATAGACATTGAGCGCCTCCTCGCCCGCATCCCAGGCGAAGGTGCGCAGATGACGGTTGCTGAGCAGAACGCGGTCGTCCTGGGCCAGGGTGGCGCCAGACGCGTCTTTCAGCCGCACGGAGACCTTGTAGCTGCGGTCGGTGGGGCGCTCGACTCGCCAGCGCAGAGCCACGAGGATGGGACGGCCCTGGGCGATGGGCTGCGCCCGCCCGAACCAGTCGCCCGCCACCAGGGTCGCGCCCGGCTCCCAGGGGATGTTCAGGGACTTCCAGTCGCGGGGGAGCTGGAACCGGGTGGGGGGATGCATTCGCCAGACCCGCACGGTGTAGCCGCGGAAGGCTTGTTCGTCGATGCGCTGGCCGTAAGCGTCCAGCAACGCGGGGACGGCCCCGCGCGGGTCCATGTCCGATTCGTACCAGGTGACATAGAAGACCCGCTGCGCCCGGCCCGCCAGCTCGGTCAGGCGCTCGTCGATGTGGTCGATGTCCACGAACAGGTATTGGGCCGGGGCCTGGTTTGCGGGTTCGGGGGGCGGGAAGCCGTCGAAATCGTTGTTCCAGCGCTGCCAGTAGAAGCCGAAGGGATAACGCTGGTCCACCAGGATGATGTCGTCGGGCGTGGCGCGGGCCTTCAGATAGGTTACGACGCCCGTCATGTCCTCGCGGAAGTGGGCGGGGTCGAAGAAATCGGCCCGGAGGGAGGGGATGGTGAGGGCGAGGATGGCGGCCAGGGCCAGCCAGGGCAGAGGCCGGGCCAGTTTGCGCCATCCCAGCAGTGCCCATCCCCCCAACGCCCACAATGCGGGCAGGATGAAGCTGATGTAGCGGGGATTGAACGCGGATCGGGCGATGAGCACGCCGTAAAAGATGGCCAGGCCGCCGAAAAGCCAGGTTGCCAAAAGCGTCCAGCGTCCCATGTCCCATGTCCAATGTCGGGAGACTTTCTCCTTCCCCCCACTGAAAACTGAAAACTGAAAACTGATTACTGATAACGCTGCTCCACCCAAAATCAACGCGCCCCACACCCACGCGCCAACCCGCCAGACGTCCTCTGGCGCGAATTCCCCCAGGGTGAAGGCCCGATAGAGCTGACTGAGATAGCCGCCCAGGGTGGGCAGCGTGAGGTTGGGGTTCTTGTAGCCCGGAATTTGGCGCAGGGCGATGGGCGTGACCGGCGCGAACAGAAGGATGACGACCGCGCCCGTTCCCGCCAGCCTCGCCAGCCGCCGCCCGCGATGCGGGCCTTTCAGCGCCCAAACCAGCAGCCACAATCCCCACGCGGTCAGGATGAAGACCGCGCTGTAATGGGTGAGCAGCGCGGCCGCGGCCAGCGCGGCGAAAAGAAGCCACCGCTTCCACGAGCCGGGCGCGTCCAGCGCCCGCCACAGCGCCAGCATCCCCGCGGCCAGCAGCGCCCACGTCATGGTGTACATGCGGGTTTCCTGCGCTTCGGCCAGGCCATAGGCCGCGAACGCAGCCAGCGCCAGCGCCAACATGCCCGCCACCCATCCCAAACCGGACGTCAGCCTGCGCCCAAGCTGGAAGGTCAGTGCCACCGTCAGCATCCCAAACCACACGCTGAGGAAGCGGGTGGCGAAGGGGGATGTCCCGGCGACGCGCGTCCAGGCGTGGAGCGTGTAAAAATAGAGGGGGGGATGGATATCCAGTTCGGGCGCGGGGGCGACCTCGGGCAGGGGGCGGGTGGCCACGTCGATGTTGCGGGCTTCATCCCACCAGATATCCTGGTAATCCAGCCGAAAAAGTCGCAGTCCGAACGCGGCCCAGAGGACCAGGATAAGGAGTCCCCAACGCCACCAGGCCAGGCGCACAGCGTTCGCGTTCATGGTCGGGGGTGATAGCCCTGGTCGGATTCGTCGTAATCGTAGACCTGCGCTGGCGAAAACGTCAGAATGTCATCCCAGGCCGTCCATTCCCAAACGCCCAGCACGGCGATGGGTTTGCCCTCCTCGCCCGGCGGCGCATCGATTCCCAAACTATCGCCTCCACCCTGCCCGTTCACCGTGTAAAGCAGCATCGGCGTCCCTTCATCGATCAGCTTCTCCCCCTCGGGCGACAGCCAAAAGGCCGCGAATTTGCCCCCCATGGGGCTGAGGAGCCAGGCCGCCTGAATGCGTTGTTCCGGGGCGGCGGGCCCCTCGGGCAGGCCCAGCACCGCCTGCTCCGCCCCGACAAACCGCTCGGGAAGGGCGTCCGCGGGCAGCGAGGCGACGTATTCGATGGGCGCGTTATCGGTCAGGTTGTAGTGGGTGATGGTGATCGTCGTCTCCTCCCCATGCGTGATGGTCGCCGGGCCCTGGACGAAAACAAACCCCTCGGCAGCGCTCGCCGCGTCAGGGATGGGGGTGACGACGACGGGGGCGGCAATGACGGTGGGGGCGT
>JALXCB010000167.1 GCA_026991225.1 Anaerolineae bacterium
GCCCGAATCCTCCTCCGATCCCTTGATCCCGCCGCCCCCGCCCGGCGCATAACCCCTACAAAAACGAAGCCCGGTCATCGCTCTCGACCGGGCTTTTTTCTGCGACTCACTCGACCACAGGACGGATGCCGTAATGCACCTTACGCCCGCCAATGACCCGCAATATCGTGCGGGCGTCCCGCCAGGACAGGCGCTCGTGAAGCTGAACGGGCGTCAGGGGTTTGTTGCCGTTGGTAAGAAAGACGCGGAAGATGGCCGCGGCCAGGGGCAGGTCGCTGGAAATGTAGTTGGAGTCGTCCGCACAGTACTTCATCAGGCAGATGAGCCAAGCATCTGCGTCCTCGGTGACCTCGGCCGTATCGGGATCGATCCAATCCACCGCCTGGGTGTCCTCATCGATGCTGAACCGTTCCCGACAGGCGTCGCAGAGCTGTTCGTAGAGATAAAAACGATAATTGCTCTCGTGTTCTCGCCACCAGTCCCAATCGATATGAAAGGGCGTGTTGAGGGTTGGGCGTTTCCAGGGCATAATGGGCTCTCTTCCTTGGCAAGATGTCGATGATCAGGGGTCACCCCCTGGGGAAAATCGTTTTACAGACGTAACTACTAAGGTGTCGCCACCACTTTTTGCCACGAAGACACGAAGAAAAGCGAAGGCACGACGTATTTTTCTTTATTTGTAACTATACAGGTATCCAACAGAACGTCTTGCCACGAAGACTCGAAGGGACGAAGGCGATGCAGGCTGATTGATTGACAAAACGCGTTTTGGTCTGCTGTGGTCGCCTATGCTGTCGACTGAAGTCGTCCCATTCCAGGCCTGCGGCCAGTGGACGGCCTCCGCCGTCCATGTTCATGATGGAAATCAGGTCGACGAAGGTCGATCACAGGCGCGAAGCGCCTGAAGAGTCCGAGTTTACTCGGTGAATATGGTCGGAAAGGAAAGACTCAAGATTTGTCAGTCAACCAGCGATGCAGGTTTGCAAGTTCGCAGGCCACAAGTGGCAAGCCTTTCTGGCTGCAAGGTTTTTCACCTGCTACTTGCTACCTGCCACCTGCAACTTTTACCCTTCGTGCCTTCGTGTCGTCGTGTCTTCGTGGTTTTTGCCTCGCTATGAGGGGATACGTGTATAGTTACCTTTATTTTTCCTTCGTGTCTTCGAAAAACGTCGAGTCTTCGTGGCTTTTGGCGGCCTAAAGTCAAGTACGTCAGCAGTTACTTACAGACTCCAGAAACCGCTGCCCGTATCCGTGGCGCCGGGAATCTGAACCAGGGCGGCGAAAATGGGTCCCGGAGGCAGGCGGCGCACCAGGTTGACCGCGCTGTACAGGGATTTCACGTGCGCGGTGCTCTGGGGGCTCATGCGCACCAGTTCGGGCATGATCAGGGCCACCAGGTCCTCGACCGAGTATTCTTCCAGCTCGACCATCTGGCGCAGGTCTTCGATGGCCGCGGGGTCGCCGACGCTGAGCAGCACCTGATCGTCCACGTCCACGTTGATGGCCTTCTGCTGGGCCTGGAAGACCAGTTTGCGACCCTGCACCAGAGCCAGCCGCACCCAATGGCGCTTGGCCCGCTGGGGCTTGAAGTCGATGAGATATTCGTTGGGGTTGCCTGTGGGCTGGAAGAGGATGCGAGCGCCCACGGGCAGCTTGTGCTCTTTGTACCAATCGCCCAGGCCCGCAATGTAACGGCCTTCGTGCACCACCCAGCCGGGCATCTTCGATCCCCAGCGGCCATCCACCAGGGTGATGGCGGTGACGCCGTTGGAAGCGGGAGAGATCATGCGGCGGATGGTGGGCGTGAGAGGCATCGTGCCTGCGGCGTAATGGGGATAGATGAGGATGAAGACCGCGGATTGGGGCTTTTCCTCGTCCTCTTCTGGCTCGGGCGTGTCGCTCCACTCATCCTGCAGTTCATACTCCACCTGCAACAATTCCACATTGAGCAGGGATCGATCGTAGTCGACGGGCTCGTAGCGCAGAACGTCGGGGATGGTCACCGCAGCATCGGGCATGAGGCGACGCAGATACCATCCGGTTTGGCCGCCCAGGTCGACGCGCACAAACCGATCATCGTGCTGCATCGCCATATCGAGGGAGAAAACGCGGATGCTCTGGGACATGTCGGGGTCCAGGTCCACCTGCTCCAGCAGCTTCTCCGTGGTGACGGGCGCGCCCTCCATCTCGATGAGGGCCTCGGCGATGTTGAGATGCCCGATATTCACGGGAATGAGCTGGTCGGTGGTCAGCCAGGCCCGGCCTGCTCGCACGAAATAATCGGTGTTCTCGGCCAGATGCTTTTCGAGCTTCGTCACGAGTGCATCCCCGGTCATCTCCAGGATTCCCTCGGGTGTGAGCAGTTCCTCATCCAGCAGCAAATCCACCTCGCCATCGCGATTGAGTTTGTGGGGCGTTTGCAATCGGGCGGCAAAGGCCCGCGGCTTCTTCTCGCCCTCCAGGCTCACTGTGATTACATCGAATTCCCCATGTTCCGGATTGTTCCCAGATCGAATGGCCGTCACCTCGCCTTTGCGCAAATCGAAGGCGGGGAAATAGATCACATCGCCGACCTCGTAGGCATCGCGCGGGTCATAGATGGTGGCCTTGGCCAGCTCGTTGCGTAGAAAATTCTCTTCCTGCTCGCTGTGGCGGCGGATGATGGCCAGCGCCAGGTCTTCGGTGCTGATAGGCGCATCCGATTCGGCCAGCAGGTCATAGATGAATTCATGATCGGCCTCGTCGACCTCATATTCATGAATCCAGTAATCGATATCTTGCGTTTTCCTTCTAATCACGCAATGAACCTCCGATGATGGCGAGTGCTAAGATGACAAAAAAGATGACTTCCAACCAGAGATTATATCCCACCCCGACCCGTTCATCCAAAAAGCAAAAGCGGCAGACCAGGGAGACATCCCGACTGCCGCGGTTTGAAAATGGATTTGGGAAACCGGTAAACCGGTAGGCCAGTAGACCAGAAAGGTGGCCCGGTTTCCCTGGTTTCCTGGTCTACTGGTTTACCGGGCTACGGGCCTACCGATCGTAACTGCTAACGTAGCCCTGTTCATTCGACACGGATACGAGGAAACACGGATAAAATCTTTTTTGAATGACTTCGCGCCTTCGTTTCCTTCGTGTCTTCGTGGCAAAAAAGGGGCGATTGGGGCCAACTACCTTAGCAGTTACTACCGATCACTTCTCCACCGGCAGGCCCGCTTTCTGCCAGGCCAGAATGCCGCCCTGCATGTTGTGGACGTTGTCGAAGCCCTGGGAGCGCAGGAATTGGGTGGCCTGATTGCTGCGGTTGCCCGAGCGGCAGGTCATCACCACGAATTTGTCCTTGGGAATCTCGTTCAGGCGGTTGGGCAGCTCGCCCAGGGGGATGAGCTTGACGTTGGGAATGTGGCCTTCATCATACTCCCATTGCTCCCGCACGTCGATGAGCACGACGTCGGGGTTGTTGCGGATGGCGTTCACCTGCTGCACCGTCAGGTCCACGGGCAGGGAGCCGAGATCGACCTGGGCGGCTTGTTCGGATGCAGACCCGCCGCCGCAGGCCGCAACCGCCGCGGCCAAAAGCAGGATGACGAGCAAAGAGAAAAGGGGCTTCTTCATCGGTCACCTCGTGTGGGAGAAGGGTTATTTTCT
Organism: Anaerolineae bacterium; assembly: GCA_026991225.1. Lineage (GTDB taxonomy): Bacteria > Chloroflexota > Anaerolineae > J102 > J102 > M2005. Next base: position 3,652 of record JALXCB010000167.1, read on the forward strand.
GGATTTCTTCGACTTCTTAGAGCGTTTTTTGCTCTCCGAGGTTACAACTGGCTGCGGTTCGGGAGTCTTGCGGATGACATGGTTGAAAATGAGGCCCGCGGCGCCAATGGTCATGGCGATGAGGGAAATGACCACCGCGGTGGGCAGCCCGCCCACCTTCCAGGCATCGGGCCGGAAGAAATATTCGACCCAGATGCGGCCCAGGGGATAATAAATCAAATAGAAGAAGAGCAGATCGCCGTCACGCAGACGCTTCCCAAACTTCTTGAAGGCGATGATCATCAGCGCCACGCCGATGGCGTTCCAGATGGATTCATAGAGGAAGGTGGGGTGGAACTTCGTGTCGGGGCCCAGCACGTTGCAGTTGTACTGCTCGTAGAACTGACGGTTGGCGCAGTCGATCTTGATGCCCCAGGGCAGGGTCGTGGGCGGCCCGAACAGCTCCTGATTCACGTAATTGCCCCAGCGCCCGATAGCCTGGGCCAGCAACACGCCCGGAGCCGCATAATCCGCCCAGTGCAGGAAGCTCAGCTTCTTCCAGGCGGTGTATCCCAGGATGCCGATGACGCCGCCGATGACTGCGCCATAGATGCCCAGCCCGGCGAAACCGCCGTTGCGGGGGATGAAGATATCCAGGGGGTGTTCTTTGTAGTAATCCCAACCAATGCCCACGGCCGGCCGGGAGAAGACGTGATAAAGCCGGGCGCCGATGATGCCCAGAATGAGGACGATGATGAGCATGTTCCAGATGTGGTCGGGGTCATCCCCGCGCTGTTTGGCCATCCACGAGGCCAGCCAGGCGCCCAGCACCGCGCCCGTGGTGAGGATGATACCGTACCAGTAGACGGGATACGAGCCAATGTGAAAAGCAATAGGGTCCATGGGTTTCTCCAGTGTTCAGGATGCAGTGATGGCGCCCCTGCAAAAAGGTTACTCACCGCAGAGAACGCAGAGTTAAAAGTTGGGATTCGGGGGCATTTTCTCTTCGAAACCTTATGATTTTTTCAGCGCACTCAGCGGTGAAATTGGTTTTTCAGGAGAGCGAGTGTTCAGTGTTCAGTGTTCAGGGCGTGGGACAGCAGCGTGCGGACGCCTGCCACCCGGTCGAAGAAGGGAAAGCGGTCGGAGTCCACGTGGTCGTGGGCGGAATAGAGTTCGTAGCCGATGATGAGGGCGTAGCCCGAGGCGGTGATCACCGGGCCCCAGGGCGGGGTTTTGAGCGCGGGAACGAGTTTGACCAGGGCCAGGAGACGGATGAGGGCCGCGGCCAGCTTGTTGCGGCCGCTGAAGCTGCCTTCCACGGCCAGGATCTTGGGCGTGAGCCGGGCCAGGTCCCGGTCCGGGCCTTCATAGGCCTGAATCATCGCCCGACCGGCCTTGTAAACGCCCTCGGTATCCAGGAAATCCCGGACGTAGGTGGCGACCGCGGTCTTCTCCCGCAGCTTCTCGAAAGCCTCGCCCGCGACCGACTCGATATGGTCGAGATTGTCCTCGCCCACCAGAGCCAGCAGCTTGAGGATGGCCTCGCCCACAAACGAAGCGATCTCGTCCACGCCCAAATCCTCCAGCAACTGACGGATATCGGTCCCGGCCAGCTTCACGGCCTCGCGCAACACCGCGAAGTTCATGGTCAGCGCGCCGGTGATGGCGTCGGACACGGTCTCGGTGGCGGCGTCCTCGATGGCGTTGAGGGTCTGATAGACCGCGGCCAGCAGGTCTTTGTCCGCGCCGCGGTAGCGGGCGGGGCGCAAGGTGGGGCGCAGAAGCGCGTCCGGGTCGCTGAGGCCCGCCTGGATCAAGGCCCACGCGTCCTCGCCTCCTCGCACGGCCGCGACGTCGCCGCCCGCCAGCCGCTCCGCCACGGCCAGGTCTGCCGCGGCTGCGGCCAGAAGCTGCACCTCGGCCCGGCTGCGCGCGGGTTCATCCGGCGCACGGGCGAACGCGCGAGCCAGGACTTCGCGAGCGGCTCCGCTTTCGGCCAGAAACGCGGCGGGCTCGGCCGCAGTCGCCTGCCCACGCAGGGTCGGAGCGAGGAGGGATTGGAGGTGGGGGAGGTAGGTTGGGGGAAGCATTTGGGGTCCAGTCATCAGTGATCAGTTATCAGTGATCAGAGGGGTTGGCCGCGCGCCAGACGAATGACGGTTTCATCGGCATGGGAACCAAAGAGAAACACGCCCAACACGCGCGGATGCGCCTGGAAAAGAGAACGCAACTTTTCCAGATCGTTCAGCAGAAGATCGGGAGTAACTTCAGGTGATTGATACACGTGAGGTTCAAGATAGGACACTGATCACTGCTTACTGCTCGCTTTCCTCTTCCATCCCCACCGCCATGAGATACCCGCGTGCCCGTTCGGTGCGGGGATAGCGGTTGACCAGGGCCCAGAAGCGCGGCCCGTGGTTGGGTTCGACGAGATGGGCGAGTTCGTGAACGAGGACGTAATCCAGCACCCAGGCGGGCATGGCGGCCAGCCGGTGGGAGATGCGAATGGTGCCCCGGCTGGGCGTGCAGGAGCCAAAGCGCTTGTTCTGGTTGGTCACCCAGCGGATGCTGCGCCAGCGCAGTTGGCCATCGAAATAGCGGCGGTTGAGCTCCTGCGCCCGCTGCTCCAGGTCCGCGTCGGAGAGCTCGCGGGCCTGCTGGCGGCGTTGGATGCGGGCCTTGAGGTTTTCGATGGCCCGGTTCAGCTCGTCATCTGAGATGTGGACGGGCGCGCGCACCACCATGACGTCGCCCTCCATGCGGGCGCTGATGGTTTTGCGGCGGCGGGCGCTGCGGATGACTTTGATTTCCATACCCGCCCATTATAGCCGGGATCGGGCGAATGGGGAAACGGGTAGCGGGGTTGGAGGTTAAAGGTTGGGGAGAAAGGTGGCAGGGGGCAAGTGGCAGGTGGTAGGTGGCAGGTGGAGGGTGGTTTTGTGATATAATCAAGCCAACGTTCCGCGTCCAACCCGTCCACGTTATGCAGGGGAAACCTATGCCCGCTCTATCCGTCCTGGCCATCAAAATCGCCGATGAGGTGTTTGGATATCTCTTCTCCGTCGCCATCGAAGAAAGCAGTGGGGATGCGGCTCTGCGCCAAAGGCTACGGGAGCTTTTGGGCAAGAAAAGCCCGGAGCAACTGGCCTTTCAGATGGCCGTGGAGCGGGCCCTGAAGAGGCTGGAAAAGGAGCATCCCGGTTGGCGGCAATCCTTGTTCGACGAACCGCTGCTGACCGGTGAGACGGCCGCGGGGGAATTGAGCAAATGCTTACGGCAGAAGGGGGAGCCGGATGCCAGGGCCCTGGCCCTGGCCTGGGCGCAAAACGCGGGAACCGACCGCCCTGATTTGCAACGAGAGGCGCAGGAAGTGGCCGCGACCTTCATTGCTTTGCTGGAGGAGGAACTGGACGCGGCCGACGTGCGCCCGGCCCTGGCGCCTTTGCGAACCAGCCGGGATTTGAAAACCCTCATCGACGGGGTGACAATCCTTGCCGACCAGAGCGAGGTGTTGCAAGGGTTGGTGGAGCAAGTGTTGCAGCAATTGCAGCAGCAAGATGGGCGTCTGATGCTCTTGACCACGCAGATGGAGATTTTGACCGCGGCCGCGCGACAGGGACTGGTGCAGATTCAACGCCGCGACGTGACGATTTATGGGGACGCCAAAATGGCGATCATCGTCACAGGCGATGGCAATGTGGTGAATGTGCAATTGCCCACGGAAGCAGCCCGCGAACTGGCGCGCAACGCGCCCCACCAACTCTCTGCCCTCCATCTGGATTATCTTCGCCATTGGTTCGGAAAAACCTGGGCCGTGGTGAAACTGGCCGACATGCTTCGGGATCAGGAAGGGGAGGTGGACTTGCTGGATGTGTATGTGCCGCTGCGGTTGGATTTCAATGTCATCATCGAGGTGAAAGACCACCGGATTGTCGATTGGTGGGCGGATTTGGGCAAGGAGCATCCTGCGGAAGAAGCCATGCTGCGAGAGATGGGGAAAATGGATGAGGAAGGAATAGAGCGCGCGCTGCGCGAGAAGCCCAAGATCAAGCGCTGGGATGCGCTGGGCGTGGACGAAGCGGGCATGCAGGCCATCATCGACGGCATCCAGCGCAAAATCGAACGCCGGCGAGAGCAGGGCGAAGAAACCAAAGATGGCGAGCATTCCTGGTTCATGGAAGCCCAAGACGCGGCCAGCGTCAGCCCGCGTTTCGTGTTGCTGGGCGCACCGGGCGCGGGCAAGAGCAGCTTTTTGCGCCATCTCACCCTGTGCCTGGCCGGGGAATTGCGCCGCCGTGCGGGCGAGACCGACGTCCCGGCCAAAGCCAATCTGGACGAGGCCTTGAATCACGACTGGCTGCTGGACGCGTACACGCCCCTCTATGTGGAGATTCGAGAACTGGTGCGCGAGGCCTTTCCCGCGCTCCCCGAAAGGGAGGAAGAAGACCCGGACATGCCCGACGTGGACGCGTTCTGGCGTTATGTAAAAACGCACGTCCTGGGCGAGAGCATGGCCGGATTTTTGCCCGAATTGCAACGGCTTTTTGCCCACGGCCAGGCCATGCTCATGCTCGACGGATTGGATGAAGCGCCCCAGGCCGCGGACCCGCTGCGACGCCAGCAGATCAAAAGCCTGATCGCCTCGCTGGTGCGCACCTATCCGCGCTTGCGCATCATCATCACCAGCCGGCCCCACGCTTATCGCAATCACGAATGGTCGTTGAAAGGCTTTGGCCGCACCGAACTGCGGCCATTGGATTTGGGCCGTCTCCACCAACTGGCCCGGGCGCTTTTCGCAGCCGCGGGTGAGCCCGACCCAAACCAGGAGGCCGACGCCTTCATCAAGGCCATCCAGCAGGCGAAGATCGAAGAAAGCTTGAGAGGGACGCCGTTGTTCTTTACCATGCTGGCGGCCTTGTGGCTGGATGCCGATCAAGGGGAGCGCACTTTGCCCACCACGCGGGCCGCGCTCTACCGCGAGTCGGTGGACCTGTTGCTGGATCGATGGACGCGACGCCGGCTGCCCGATCCTTCCGTGGCCGAACAACTGGGCGTTCCCGAACCGGCTCAATTGCGCGTGGTGCTGGAAACCCTGGCCCTGGAAGTGCAGGACCAGAGCGAACCGGGCGAAGACACGACCATTTTCAAAGGTGAATTGCTGGCCGTCCTGCTCTACCGCGCCGGCATCCGGGTGATTCCTCAGGATCTGACCGATTACCTTTCCCAACACGCGGGCATCCTTGTCTCGCCTTCCCCCGGCGAATTTCACTTCGTGCATCGCAGCTTTCAGGAGCATCTGGCCGCCTGCAAACTGGCATCCGCCCAACCCTCCTTCCCCCAAGAGATCATCCGCCGGGTGCTCGAACAACCCGACCTGTGGAACAACGTCCTGCGCCTGGCCGTGGACGAACTCTTCCACCAGGACCGCCCCGACGACGCCTGGGAGCTGTTGAGCGGCATCGTATTGCCTTACCTGGAAGAAGCGAGGGAGCACCCGCATGCCCATCAGGCCGCGCTGCTGGCGCTGGACATTGCCCAACGAGAGCGCTTTTTCGCAAGCTACGACCGCACGCGGGACCGCAAGCTGCGCAGCTTTTACGAGGATTTGCAGCAGGCCGCGGCCAAAGCCCTCACCGACACTGAGCGCTTCCGCGACCCCGAACAGCGGGACATTGCCGGCCGGCTGTTGGGCTGGGGCGACTTCCCCGGCCACGACTCGCGGCCGGGCGTGGGCGTGAAGGAAGGACTGCCCGATTTCGACTGGGTGTGCATCCCCGCGGGGGAATTTCCCTACCAGAATGGCACGTGGAAGTTAAAGCAACCCTTCTGGATTACCCGCTTTCCCGTTACCCGCGCCCAGTTCGAAACTTTTTTGCAGGCCGAAGACGGTTTCTACAACCCGGAATGGTGGAAGGGCTTGGCCGCAAGCGAAAGTCATCGTCGATCGCCCGGCCAGCAACGATTCGAATACTGGAATCATCCCCGTGAAAACGTAAGCTGGTACGACGCGATCGCCTTCAGCCGCTGGCTCACAGCCAAAGCCAGGGAGCGCCCCGACCTGTTGCCACCGGAATTGCGAGACAAACGGAGCGGCTGGCGCATTACCCTGCCCACGGAATGGCAGTGGGAGCGGGCCGCGCGCTGGACCGACGGCCGCCAGTATCCCTGGGGACTGGAATACGAGATTGGATATGCCAATGTGGATGAGACCTGGAATAACAGCGGTCCACATTATCTGCAAAAAACCAGCGCGGTGGGCATGTACCCGCAAGGGAAATCCCCTGATGGCGTGCTGGACATAAGCGGCAATGTGTGGGAGTGGTGTTTGAACGAGTATGACCATCCCGAGCGCGTTCAGGAAGCGGGCGACGCCGCTCGCGTGCTGCGCGGCGGTTCGTGGCTCGACTTCATCCTCGGCGCGTCCGCGGTCGTCCGTGGCTGGGTCATCTCCGACCCAGGCGACCGCGTCGGCCTCATCGGGTTCCGGTTGGTGGTGTCCGTCCCCCATTAGCTCTGGGCTCTGGAACTCTGCTCTCTGGACTCTGGCTGGGGGGTCTGGGGGGCTAAGCCCCCCAGCGCGCGCATTTTTCGATTTTGGGCTTTTGCGTTACACTGTCGGGGCTCGCGTCATGCGAGTCAGGCCATCCGGGTTCGTGCTGCGCGGCGGTTCGTGGAACAACAACATCCACAACGCGTCCGCGGTCATCCGTAACAGGAACATCACCAACCCGAACAACCGCAACAACAACATCGGGTTCCGGTTGGTGGTGTCCGTCCATTACTTTGCCGAGTAAACTCGGGCGCTTTAGGCCTGCGGCCAGTGGACGGCCTTCGCCGTCCCAGGGGACGAAGGTTTATCAGAGACAAATCAGTCACGTTCTCATCATAATGAGGAGGAATCTTGCGCAAAGATAAAGTCGAACCTTATGTTCATCTTGTTTGGGCGACTTGGGACCGCGCCTCTCTCATCATACCTGACATGGAGCGCGCACTGTATCGGAGTATTAGCGAGATAGCGCAATCGTTAGGATGCCGGGTGCTGGCTATCAACGGCATGCCTGATCATGTTCACGTTCTGCTGCGCATCCCTGCCACGCTGCCCGTTTCCAAGCTTGTGCAACAGCTCAAAGGCTTTTCTTCCGATTTTGTCAATGACAAACTTCAACCCAAATACAAGTTCAAGCGGATGGGATATTACGGCGCTTTTACTGTCAGCCGTTGGGACGTGTCCAAAATCATGGGCTACATCAACAGTCAAAAAGAGCACCATCATGCTGATAGGCTCATGCCAGAATTGGAAGATTTTTTCGATTATTATGATGGGCCATTGCGAGGGTGACCTGCTCCGCAACAGATGGGTCGCCGAAGGGCGACCATCGGCGCGAAGCGCCTAAAGAGTCCGAGTTTACTCGGCCAGCGCTTCCCCACGCACCGTCGCCTCAAACGCCGCAACGTTGTGAATTTCCGACGCCGCTTCCGCCGCAATCTCAACGCGTATCAGGCCGGGCACATTTCGTTTGCCGAGCTCGACGCCAGCGTTCAGGGCTGGATCAATCACGTGCGCTACGCGAACACCTGGGGCCTCCGCCGCACCATCCTCGCTCAACCCATCGCTCACTGAAAGTAACTGCTAAGTACAGCGTTTCATAAATAGCTTCCGAGTTTATGCTCCAGTTTTTCAACCGTATAAGACCAACGGATTGGACGAGCGGTTTGATTGTAGTAGCGGATGAAATCCATGATGGATTGCCGCAGTT
>JALXCB010000168.1 GCA_026991225.1 Anaerolineae bacterium
AATAATTCTTGTAATCGCTCTCGACTGATGCGCGCTTTGCGCAAGATGCCAGCAAGCGTGCCGACTTTGACGTTGTGAGCGTGGTGAACGGGCACGGGAATAGTCACAACCTCGCCATCGGGGAAAGTTTTTTGCAGAATGTAATGACTGCCCTTGATGCGAACGACCTCAAACCTATCCCTTTCCATTACGCGCACCAGCGTTTGGCCTTTGATACGTGGTAATCTAGGCGTACACCGTCAACTCAACTTCTTTGCGGATGACCGGTTTGGGGCGCAGGTTGATCCCATCCAATCCCACCACTTCGATGTACCCTTCCGCCGCCTCGCGGAGATTAGCGATGGCCTCAGCCACAGTTTCCCCCTGGGTGTAAATGTCCAGTTCGGGGCAGTACACAGAGTACCCGCCCTCCTCTTCGTCGGGAGTAAGCTCGGCGGTGACGTTCAGCCGGTATGCGGTGTTGATCTGATAACGCTTGTTTTCGCTCATGTTTGTTAGTAGCCTCCTGACAAAATCATTAGGCATTTTGCGCCTTGGCGTCTTTGCGAATGACTTTTCCGATAATGTCTATTATACAGCGATCGACCTGGTTGACTGACAAATCTTGCAGTCTGCCTTTCCGCCCGCTTTTACCGAGTAAACTCGGACTCTTTAGGCGCTTCGCGCCCGGGGTCGACCTTCGTCGACCTGCTTTTCCAGCATGAAAATGGACGGCGGAGGCCGTCCACTGGCCGCAGGCCTGCCATGGTGCGACTTCAGTCGACAGTATGAGCGACCAAAGCAGACCTCAACGCGTTTTGTCAGTCAATCAGGCGATCGACTATAAGAAGCCAGTCGCAGCAACGCTGGGTAATTGTCGCAACTCAGACGCTTTGCGCCTGGGCGGCCCTGCGTGAGGTCGATCTTCATCTTTCCTTATCTGCGAAAATCAGCTTTTTCAGCCTTTTCTGCGTTCTATCTTTTTTCTTTGCTTCTTTTTTCCTTTGCGCCTTGGCGTCTTTGCGTGAGATCAACCAATCATGGCCCGCCCGGCGTCAGTCCGAAATCGAACTCGCCCACCCGCCCGGAGATGGTGGCCGCGCCATCGCTGCGCAGGGCGATCACCCGGTAATAGTGATTGACCGCGGGGTCGCCCAGGGCCGAGGAGTCATCCCACTGCCAGGGCGCAGCATCCACCCGGCCCGCGCCCGGCCCGCTGAGATCGAAATAGGGCGTCTCGCTCCGCCACACCTGGTAGCGGAGATCGCCACTCGCGCGTTGCCAGCTCAACCGCAGCGTGGTCACGTCCACCGGCGTGAGCGCAAGCGCAGGCGCCAGCGGGGGCGGGGACGCAGGTTGGGCCGAAACCACATCGGTGATGACCGGGCTGCCCGCCAGCATGGCGTTGAGGGTGACGGTGTAGGTCGCGCCATTGGTCAGGCCCGTGAGCGAACGGCCGCGGTCGTCCAGGGGAATGCCGTCGATGGGAGAAGGGGCGTCGCCCACGGGCCCGGCGTAGCTGATGCGCCAGGTAGCGGTCACGGGCAGGGTGGCGGTCAGCTCCCAGGTGATGTGCAGCGCGGCCGCGTCCGGCGCCGCCCACAGATGCAAAGGCGCCACGGCCCCGCGATAGAAATCGTGACCGGTCTCGGGCCAGCCCAGCCCCTGGTAGGATGCGCCCTGGGTGAACATGTGCAAATTGGCGGGCGTGTAACGTTGCCACATGGTCGGGGCGTCATAAACGGCCCCGGTGATGGCGGTCATGTCCAGCTCCGGGTCCTCCTCCAGGCCCGTCATCTCCCAATCCGTTCCCGATTGGCTGCGGAACTGGGCCAGGGTGTCGTAATCGCCGCCATCGCCGAAATCGCGGAACAGGGGCTTGGGGCCCGAGGCCAGGCGGTGGAAGACGTCGCCATCGTAGTGCGCGCCGGTGTCAGCGTGATCCCCGCGGAAAATGGTGCGGTCGTCCAGCATCAGGAAGATGTTGTTTTCGACATACTTTTCGGGGTTGCCAGCAATGGCGTGCGGGCCTGCGGGCGCGTTCTCGTAGCCGCTCTTGCGGCCAATGCAGGTGTTGTTGTACACCTTCCACCAGGCGGCTTCATCCTCCCCATGCGAGCCAAAGGGATCGAGCACCGTCCACGTGGGCCAATTCGCCTCCCGATAATTGCCCTCGCGGCCGCCATGCTGATAGATGGATGTATCGATGATGTTGTGATGGATGTAGACATGCCCCAGGGGATCCGCGTCCGTTTCGGTCATGGAGACGCCCGATCCCACCTTCCACAGCAAATTGTGGGCGATCTCCACATCCGCGATGCCCGGGCGCAGGTCCAGAGCGTCATCTCGCATGACCAAAAAACGATTGCCGATGATGCTGACGCCTACCGAGCCATCCATCACGCCCACGCCATCCATGCTGTTCCGAAACAGACAACCACGGATATCGAAGCCGCTGAGATTGCCGGTGATGGCCTTGGACTGGTGTTCGGGATAGGCCTCCGCGGTTTCGTAAGCGCCATTTTTCACATCGGTCCAATAGACGTAATCGGGCAGGCCGCTGTTGAACTCGCAGTCCCGGATATCGAAATCATGGGCGTCCCGCACCACCATGCCGTAGCCGCCCGAATCGAGCGTGCAGCCCTCGAAAGTGATGTGGTTGCTGGCGTTGCGGATGTCGAAGATGTATTTGGCGTGGGCGAAGTCGAGATCTCGAAACTGCACATATTCTGCCCCATCCAGATAAAACAAAACGGAGGAGAAGAAGACCGAGATGGCGTTGTGATTGGGGTCCACATCCGCGGGGATGGGGTCGATGGGATCGCCGTTGGGGTCGATGAGGTCGTTGGGGTTTTGCGTCAGGCGGATGTAGAGATGTCCGTCGTCCCGCAGTTGGATGCCCGGGCCCTGGTAGATGGGGTCGTAGCCGTTCACGGGCCCGTAGTTGGTGGATTCGAGATTGGCGGCCACGTCGTAGGTAACCAACCGTATATCGTCATCCAGCAGCCAGGCGCCCACAAAACTGCCGGAGAACGTGTCGATGCTGCGGTAGAGGCTGATATTGGCGTCGACCAGCTCCCACCGGGCGTTGGGCGCGGTCAGAAAATCCTCGATGCCGCCGTCGATCTGGGCCCGTTCGCCCGGGTAGGATTCGATGACGATGGGCGCGGCGGGCGTTCCATGCAAGTCCACGGTGAGATGGTCTTCACGATAGGTTCCCTGCCGCAGTTGCAGCGTGTCGCCGGCGCTCAATTGCGTGAGCGCATATTCCAGCGTGGCCCAGGGATGCGCCAATGAGCCGTCGTTGGCGTCGTCGCCATCGGGTGCGAGATAGTAGATGTTGGCGGCCGGGGCGGAGGCCGCGGGCCGGGCGCGCCCTGCCAATAAGCCCAGCGCCAGGGCGAGAACGAGGGTGGGGATGAGAAGATGTTTGGGATGTGGTGCGTTGAAATTCATCGAGACCGACCTTCATCTTTGTGGTTC
>JALXCB010000169.1 GCA_026991225.1 Anaerolineae bacterium
GCCACGAAGACACGAAGAAAAGCCAAGGCACGACGTATTTTCCTTGATTTTTCCTTCGTGTCTTCGAAAAACTTCGAGCCTTCGTGGCTTTTGGCGGCCTAAAGTCAAGTACGTTAGCAGTTACAATGCTGTACTTAAACTGAAAGCAAATTGAGACCAAGGCTTTTGATTTGCATTGGATCATCCATGAAAGGCGATTCTCTGGCCGCGCTGCCGCCCGCAGGTGAACCTGCGGGCTAAAAACGACGCCCCATGAATGGGGCTACGGTGCGTGTCGCGCGCCGCAGGAAGCCGGGTTCACCCGGCGTCGTTTCGTAGCCCGGAGCTTCAGCGCCGGGTGGCCGAGGCCGAAAACGCCTGATTTCAAAATGCGTTTAGTTTAGATGTCGAGACAATTGGGCGCATTGTGTTCGGCTGTTTTTTCCAGCCTCTCGTTCTCGAAAAGCTGGAAAATGAGCCGGGCAGGAATCGAACCTGCGACCCGCGGATTAAAAGTCCGCTGCTCTGCCAACTGAGCTACCGGCCCGCGGCTTTAGTTTAGCACAGAAGAAGGCTTCTTTTCAAGAAATGGATTGGCTGAAAATGAACAGTATTCGGGAACAAGGTGGGAAGGCGTATGCGCATTCCTGATCTCGCAAAATGAAAGTGTAAATCGGGAAACCGGCAGACCAGGAAATTGGGCGGATGACCGTGATGGCCCGGTTTCTTGGTTTTCTGATTTCCTGCTTTGAAGATAGATTTGGAAGACGCAGATGATAAAGAAAAAATCTGTAACTGCTAACGTACCCCGGTTAACAAACCACAAAGGACACAAAGGCACGAAGAACACGAAGAAAAAATGGATAATTTCCCCTTTGTGTCTTCGTGTTCTTAGTGGTTTTAGATAACAACCGGTGACGACCTTAGTAGTTACAAAAATCTGCGAAAATCATCTGCGAAAATCTGCGTTGCGAAGCATCCGTGTCATCTGCGTTCTCATTTTCATCGGTATCGGCAAGGTGTTGTTCGTATCGCCTGCTTGCTTGTCATTGGGATTCCTGTTCCGTCAATTGTCAAGGGGCAAATCGGTCAATCTGAACCATGCCAAAATCCGTAATTAGTGGATGGATCATCCCCCCACGCGTGGAGGGAACCGACTCACCTCATACACTCCGCTAACCTTTTTCTAAGACAACGCAAATGCGGGGAAGGTATACTGAGAATGACGTTGAGCGGAACTTGCGCGCCCATTTGCTTTTTTCGAACATTGCGCCACGCACAACTGGGCCTGCGCAATCATCAAACGTCATGCGCTGGTTGATTGACAAAACACGTTTAGATCTGCTTCAGTCGGGCATACCGTCGACTGAAGTCGCCCATTGCAGGCCTGCGGCCAGTGGACGGCCTGCACTGTCCTGGAAACCAGGTCGACGAAGGTCGACCACAGGCGGGAAGCGCCTCAAGAGTCCGAGTTTACTCGGTCAATGAGGGCGAAAAGGAAAGCCTCAAGATTTGTCAGTCAATCAACGTTCTACGTTTGACGCAACCACGCTCAACCCACGAATTCACATATCTCCAGTAATCTACGGAAAGGAGGACTTCATTCATGAGATTTGATAAATTCACGCAAAAAGCCCAGGAAGCGGTGGCCGAATCGCAAAGCCTGGCTCAGGAATACAATCATCCCACCATCGATCCCGAACATCTGCTGAAGACGCTCATTACCCAGGAAGGGGGCGTGGTTCCCTCGGTGCTGAACAAGATGGGCGTGGACCTGAACATGGTGCTGCAAAGCCTGGACGCCGCGCTGGGTCGCAAGCCGCGGGCCACGGGCGCGACCGCGGGCCAGGTGGGCCTGGGCCGCGAAACCGCGGCCATTCTGGAGGAGGCCCAGAACATCGCCGAGGCCATGCACGATGACTACACCTCCACCGAGCACATCCTCATGGCCGCGGCCTCGCCCAAGGCGCCCCAGAGCATCCGCGACCTGCTGCTGCGCCACGGCATCGACTACAACGCCATCATGCAGGCCCTGGCCAGCATCCGCGGGTCCCAACGGGTGACCAGCCCCACGCCCGAGGCCCAGTACGAGGCCCTGGCCAAGTATGGCCGCGACCTCACCGACGAGGCCCGCAAAGGCAAGCTGGACCCGGTCATCGGCCGGGATGAGGAGATCCGGCGGGTGATGCAGATCCTCAGCCGCCGCACCAAGAACAACCCCATCCTCATCGGCGAACCGGGCGTGGGCAAGACCGCCATCGTCGAGGGGCTGGCTCAGCGCATCGCCAAGGGCGACGTGCCCGCCATCCTCAAGGACAAGCGCATCATCGCCCTGGACATGGGCGCGCTCATCGCTGGCGCGAAGTACCGCGGCGAGTTCGAGGAGCGGCTCAAGGCCGTGTTGCAGGAGATCAAAGCCGCGGAAGGGGAGATCATCCTCTTCATCGACGAGATCCACACCATTGTGGGCGCGGGCGCGGCCGAAGGCGCCATGGACGCCAGCAACATGCTCAAGCCCATGCTGGCCCGGGGCGAACTCCACGCCATCGGCGCCACCACCCTGGACGAATACCGCAAGTACATCGAGAAGGACGCCGCGCTGGAGCGCCGCTTCCAGCCCGTCTATGTGGATGAACCCAGCGTCGAAGACACCATCAGCATCCTGCGCGGGCTGAAGGAGCGCTACGAGGTGCACCACGGCGTGCGCATCACCGACGCCGCGGTCATCGCCGCCGCCACCCTCAGCCATCGCTACATCACCGACCGCTACCTGCCCGATAAGGCCATCGACCTCATCGACGAGGCCGCCAGCCGCATCCGCATCCAGATCGACTCCAAGCCCAAGGAACTGGACGAGATCGACCGCCAGATCATGCAGCTGGAGATCGAGCGAGAGGCTCTGAAGAAGGAAAAGGATCGGGCCAGCAAGGAGCGGCTCAAGGCCATCGAGAAGGAACTGGCCGAGCTCAAGGCCAAGAGCGCGGAGCTCACCGCCCGCTGGCAGGCTGAGCAGGAAGCCATCCGCAAGGTGCAGAGCATCAAGGAGGCCATCGACCAGGTCATGGTCGAGATCGAGCAGGCCGAGCGGCAATATGACCTGCAAAAGGCCGCGGAGCTGCGCTACGGCAAGCTGGTCCAGCTCCAGAACGAACTGAAAGAGGCCGAAGCCCGGCTGAAGCAACTGCAAGAGCAAGGCATGTTGCTGAAGCAGGAAGTAGATGCCGAAGAGATCGCGGAGATCGTCAGCGAATGGACCGGCATCCCCGTGAGCAAGCTCATGGAGAGCGAGCGGGAGAAGCTCCTGCACATGGAAGAGCGCCTGCACCAGCGCGTCGTGGGCCAGGATGAGGCCATCAAGGCCGTGGCTGCGGCCATCCGTCGCTCTCGCGCCGGCCTGCAAGACCCCAACCGGCCCATCGGCTCCTTCATCTTCCTCGGCCCCACCGGCGTGGGCAAGACCGAGCTGGCCCGGGCCCTGGCCGAATTTCTCTTCGACGATGAGCACAACCTGATCCGCATCGACATGAGCGAGTATCAGGAGCGGCACACCGTGGCCCGGCTCATCGGCGCCCCGCCCGGCTACGTGGGCTACGAGGAAGGCGGCCAGCTCACCGAGGCCGTGCGCCGACGCCCCTACAGCGTCGTCCTCTTCGACGAGATCGAAAAAGCCCACCCCGAGGTCTTCAACGTCCTTCTGCAAGTGCTGGATGATGGTCGCCTCACCGATGGGCATGGCCGCACCGTGGACTTCCGCAACACGGTGATCATCATGACCAGCAACATCGGCAGCCAGTACATCCTGGACGTGGTGGGCAATGAGGCCGAGGTGGAACGGCGGGTCATGGAGGCCCTGCACGCCCACTTCCGCCCCGAATTCCTCAACCGGGTGGATGACGTGATCATCTTCCACGCGCTGCGCAAGGAGCACCTGCGCGAGATCATCGACATCCAGCTCCGTCGCCTGCGCGAACTGCTGTCCCAGCGCCGCATCACCATCGAACTCACCGACGCGGCCAAGGATCTGCTCATCGAGGAAGGCTACGATCCCGCCTTCGGCGCTCGCCCGCTCAAGCGGGTCCTCCAGCGCCGGGTGCAGGACGAGCTGGCCCTGCTCATCCTGCGGGGCGACGTCCTCGATGGCGACCACGTGGTCGTGGACCGCTCGGGCGACGAGCTGGTCTTCAACGTCATCCCCGGCGAACGGGAGGAGGAAGGCGAGAGCGGGGCGGTTCACGCCTGATCCCTCTCAACCGAACAGCCACACCCCACCAGCCTCGTTTCTCGCGGGGCGGGTGGGGTTTTGGCGTTTTGGATCAGGATTAGGATTGGATGAAGGGCGCTTTTGCATTGAAGTCACGCCTTGCACTAATCCCAATCCTACTCCTTAATCCTCCACCTCATCCCCCGCAATCGTCACATCCTCCCCGGCCTTCTCCAAAATCGCCATGAAATCCTCAGGCCGGGCACGGGCCATGCGTTCTCGGAAGTACGCTTCTGTACGCAACGCGGCCAGCTTTTCCGCCACCGCGACATTAATAAACTGATTGACGCTGGTTCCTTCTTCTTTTGCCACTTCCTTGAGCTCCTCAAGCAAGGAAGTTTGAAGACGAAAGGCATAATTGCTGGTTCGAGTCATTGTTCTATCCTCCTCAGCGCCTCGCCCGGGCGGATGACATCCACGCCAAAACGTGAGGCTGCTGGTTGAAAATGTCGGTAAAAAGATATGACAAAGTGATAACCCTGTCAATCTCCAAAAACGTTCATCCACTTTTAATCCCCAACCTTCGATTTTAAGCAACACCATCGCCCCTTCGGGCGTACAATAGAGTTGAAAGCACTATTGGGCATTGGGATCGACTGTCGCACAAGCCATCCCAATCCTGATCCTAATCCCAAACAAGGAGTCCAACCATGAACACAAAACGCATCATCCTTCTCCTCAGCGCCTTTCTTATCGTCGCCTTCATCCTGACAGGGTGCAGCGTCACCCAGGCCGGGAAGGATGTCATCGGCAAAGTACAGGAAGAGACCGGCGTCACCGTCGTGCAGGCGGAGACCCCCGCCACGCCCACGCCCGCGCCCGTCCAGCTCCCCGCCGAGCATCAAGACGCACTGAGCATCGCCATGGCCCAGCAAGAAGCCCTGGCCGACCTTTACGACCGGGTGGCTCCCTCCGTCGTCAACATCAAAGTCACCATCGCCCACCCCGACGTGGGATCGGGAGAAACACCGCCCGAATTCCCCTTCGGTCTGCCTGGCATGCCTGGCGAGCCGGGCCAAATGCCCCCTCTCCAGGGCGAAGGATCCGGCTGGGTCTATGACAACGATGGCCATATCGTCACCAATAACCATGTGGTGGAAGGCGCCAGCGACATTATCGTCACTTTTCATGATGGCCGTTGGGCCAAAGGCGAGCTGGTGGCCGCAGACCCCCAGGCCGACCTGGCCGTGATCAAGGTCACTCCGCCCGAGGGCATCGAACTGAAGCCCCTGCCTCTGGCCGACCCCGACAGCCTGCGCGTGGGATACAGCGTCATCGCCATCGGCGCGCCCTTCGGCCTGGAAGAGACCATGACCACGGGCATCGTCAGCGCCATCGGCCGCAGTTTCCCCGTGGGCAAGGGGCAGGGCCCCCGCTACTCCCTGCCCGACGTCATCCAGACCGATGCAGCCATCAACCCCGGCAACTCGGGCGGCCCCCTGCTGGACCTGACCGGCCGCGTGGTGGGCGTCAATTTCGCCATCGAATCGCCCGTGCGCGCGAGTTCGGGCATTGGATTCGCCATCCCCGTGAGCATCGTTCAGCGCGTGGTGCCCGCACTCATCGAGAACGGCAAGTATGAGTACGCCTACCTGGGCATCCGCGGCCATAGTGTCACGCCCGAGCTGGCCGAGGCCCTGGACCTGCCTGAGAATGTGCTGGGCGCGTATGTAGATGAGGTGGTGCCCGGCGGGCCAGCGGACAAAGGCGGCGTCAAGGGCGGCTCCCAGGTGGTGGATGTGGATGGCGTCCAGCTCCACAAGGGCGGCGACATCATCATCGCCATCGATGGCGAGCCCGTGCGCAGCTTCAACGACCTGGTTTCCTACCTGGTGACCAAAGCCGCTCCGGGCCAGGAAGTGACCCTGACCGTGCTGCGCGACGGTAAGAAGATGGCCCTGAAGGTCACTTTGGGCGCGCGGCCCGAGCAGCCCGAACAGATGCCGCAGGAGATGGCGGGCAAAATCACGCCCAAAGCCGCCATCGCTATCGCTCGCGACACCGTGGAAGAGCAAGGTCTGCTCAAGGGCAAGGTCCAGGAAACCACCGTCATGCCCGGCACGTACAATGGCAAGGACGTGTGGGTCGTGGACCTCAGCGATGGCAAGCAGACCGCGGAAGTCACCATCGACGCGGAGACGGGCGACGTGCTCAACACAGAAGTCAAGTAACCCTTCGACTCCGAAAACCATTCAGTGCGATTCCACAGAAGCCCCGGCAACTCAGTTTGTCGGGGCTTCTGTTTGGTTTCGCCCCGGCGTTCAGCAAAATCGGGCGACCGTTTTTCGCAAAGAGAGCGTACATGCGCATTTGGTTTTGAGACAAAGGTCAGATTTCCGATATAATGGTAGAGCCATCACATCTCGGGATTGCATTCACCCCCAGGCGATTTTGCTCATGAACGCATCCAAATACAACGCTACCGTCGTCCAAAAGATCCTCATCCGTCCCAATCTCATGATCCTGCGGGTCGCGACCGATGAGCCTCGCTCCCAATTCGCTGCGGGCCAGTATACAACCCTCGGGCTGTATGGCTATGAACCCCGATCGGAAAATTCCGAGCCCGAAGCCATCCCCAGCAAGCCGGACAAACTCATCCAGAGGGCCTATTCCATCGCCTCCGCCCGTCATGAGACCCAGCAGTTCGAATTCTATATCTCCCAGGTGAAGACGGGCCAGCTCACGCCCCGGCTCTTTCATCTCGAGGTGGGCGATCGTCTGTTCATGGGCAGGCGCATTGTGGGCGTGTTCAACCTTTCCGATGCGCCCAAAGACAAAGACGTCGTCATGATCGCCACGGGAACGGGCATCACGCCTTACATCAGCTTCCTGCGCTCCCATATCATGGAACGTCCTGAGAGCAAAATGGTCGTGGTGCAGGCTGCGGCGCATCAGGGCGATCTGGGCTATTTCAGCGAACTCGCATTCCTGAACAATGCTTTTCCCAACTTCTATTATCTCCCAACGCTGACTGATGCAGACGACCTCTGGCCCGGCTACCGCATGTGGATCGAGGAAATGCTGGAAGCGGGCGTGTTGGGAAAAGAAGCGGGCGTCGAATGCCATCCAGAAAAGACGCATGTCTACCTGTGCGGCAATCCCACCATGGTGGAAAACGTCTCGACATGGCTGGTTGAACATGGCTACCAGAAGAAGACGCGTAAGACCGAAGGAACCCTATTCGTCGAGGAATTCTAGCTTCGTCCGGCAACCATACCCTCCCCAGATATCCGCCTGATTTTCGATGACCTCCATCCGACAAATCCCTTACCGCCTTTTGACGTTCATTTTCATCGCCCTCTGGCTGACCCTGTTGTTCCTCACGCCGCCGGAGCGCACATTGGGAACCTTGATCCGGTGGATTTTCGCACACGGGTCCCTGACCCAGGCTGCCGTCTACGTCTTTCTGGTGGCTGCATTGCTATCTGCGGGCTATCTGCTGGGAAACGACAATCTCTACGCCTGGATGACGACGGTGGCAGTGATTGCTTTCGTCTTGTGGGCGTTGGGGTTCATCATCTCCATGATCCCCGCGCGCATCGCCTGGGGCGTATTCGTCGATCTAAACGAGCCCCGCACCCAGATGACCTTGCGGGTGTTGGCCGTGGGCGCGGTCTTTCTGGTAGTGGCCTGGTGGGTGCATCAGCCCAAATTCACCGCCATTGCCATCATCTTGTTCGCCTTCGTCCTTCTCTTTCTGGTGCGAAGCACCGCCATCATCCGTCACCCCGCCAACCCGGTGGGGGAATCCCCAAGCCCCATCATTCCCCTGGTGTATTCAGGCGTCCTCCTGTCCGCAGTGCTGGGCTCCATTTCTCTGGCCGGATGGCTGGTGAATCGAAAACGCGTTCCATGACGGGGTCGAATCGCGGGCGCACCCGCGCCAATATGGACGAAAATGGTGATCAGTAGCCCGATAAACCGGTAGACCAGGAAACCAGGAAAACCGAGCCGATTCGATTCCCCGCCCGGTCTACTGGTTTCCCGGTCTACCAAATCGATTTCCAAAGCAGCCGCACGGGATTATTCGATAATGCGGGGAATGCGACGGGCCCAATACACCCAATAGAAATCTTCCAACGCAGCCACTAACTCGTCAGGAATGGCGTCATCGGTTTCGAAAAGCTGGATGGCTTCGCCTCCGCGGTGTCGGCGTTCGACGCGAGAGAAAGCGATATTCAGTTCGTAATCGAGAAACAGGCCCGTAATCACATGGATCGTGCCCGGCCGATCCTCCGCCACCACCAACAACGCCTCATGCTCGCCCGTGAAGCTGATGGGATAGCCGTTTACCGCCCGGATTTCGACCATGCCTCCGCCCACCGACGCGCCCACGACCTCCACTTCCTGATCGCCGGCCTGCAAAGTCATCATCACCGAATTGGGGTGCGCGTCCTCGCCCAGGTCCACCTCTCGAAAGATGACCTCCATGCCCGCGGCTCGGGCCAAATCCAGGCTCTCGCGGATGCGGGGATCATCGGTGGCCATGCCAAGCAGCCCGGCCACCAGCGCCCGGTCCGTCCCATGTCCCCGCCCCGTACGCGCAAACGAGCCATGCAACCCCAGGATGGCGCGCTGGGGCTGCGCGCCCAGGATGGCCCGCCCCAATCGCCCCAACCGCACCGCGCCCGCGGTGTGAGAGCTGGAAGGCCCGACCATAATCGGGCCGATGATGTCGAAAGCGGAGATGGCTCGTTTTGTCATGCCTGGCGCCATGGGTGAGAATGAAGGTAACTGCTAACGTACCCCGGTTAACAAACCACAAAGGGCACGAAGAACACGAAGAAAAAATGTATAAATTGCCCTTTGTGCCTTTGTGTCTTAGTGTTCTTAGTGGTTTTCGGGTGACGACCTTAGTAGTTACGAATGAAGAAAGGCGGTTCGCTGAGTCCATTGTAGCGCAAAAAGCCCTGCAGGGGAATCTTCATCATTTCGTCACATGGCCGTTAAACCGATGTCACATTCAGGGGCTAAGGTGAAGGGCGCGACTCTGTTTTTCCGCGCGAATGGATTTTTTCACCCCCTATCCCCCTGCCAAAAAGGAGATCGAATCGTTATGGCTCGCCGACGCAAAGCCAAAACCGCCGCCGCCCGCAAGACTTCCCAACGGAATCCCGCCCAATTCATCGCCCCGGGCGCCCTCATCTTCGGAACTATCCTTGTCATCGTCCTGGTGGTCTATTCCCAGCTCGGCCGCAACGCCCCCGCGGCCGTGGCCGCGGATGAAGAAGTGCTGGCTTTGGGCGAGCAGGTCTATAACACCACCTGCGCCGCCTGCCATGGCGAGAACGGCGAAGGTTATGGCATTCCTCAAGCGCCCGCGCTCAACGAAACCGAGCACGCCTGGCATCATCCCGACGGCCAGATCCAGGAGATCATCAAGAACGGCGGCAAAGTTATGCCCGCTCTGGGAGACCAGCTTACAGACGAGGAGATCGTGGCCGTGATACGCTATATCCAAACCTGGTGGACGGCTGACCAGTTGCGCCAGCAACAAGCCCGCAGCCTGCAATATCCATTGCAACAATAAACGCCGCCACGACGATTTCTTCTCATTCGACACGGATAAAAGGAAACGCGGATGAAAAGCTGAAAAATTTGCTATCCGTGTTTCTTCCTATCCGTGTTGAGACAATGGAAGGCGGAGTGTGGACTTCTTCTCATCGCTTCAATAATCATGACAAACACGATCACCCTCAAAATCGACGGCATGACCTGCGGCGGCTGCGCCGCGCACGTGCAGGAAGCCCTGGCCCGCGTGCCCGGCGTCCTCGCCGCGCAGGCGCCTGGCGGGAAGTCGGGCAACGCCATCGTGCGGGCGGAGAACGGCGTCTCGGTCGATGTCCTGATCCGCGCTGTGGAGGAGGCGGGCTACCGCGCCTCCCTGCCCGAGGCCCCTGACATCCCCTCCGCCACGCCTCAGCCCGCCGCGCCCGCACCCGACTTCACCCTCACGCCCGCCCACGACTACGACCTCATCGTCATCGGCACGGGGGGCGGCGGCATGGCCGCGGCCATCCGCGGGGCCGAGCAGGGCGCGCGGGTCGCCATCATCGAGGCGGGAACCATCGGCGGCACCTGCGTCAACATCGGCTGTGTGCCCTCCAAGACCCTGATCCGGGCGGCGGAGCAGGCTCACCGCGCGGATCACAGCGCCTTTGCCGGGGTCAGAACCCTGACCGTGGGCATCGACTGGCCCGCCATCCGGGCGCAAAAGGATGCCCTGGTAGAGCAGCTCCGCCAGGAAAAATACATCGACGTGCTGGCCGCCTACCCCGACCAGATCACCCTCATCCGCGGCTGGGCCCGGCTCACGCCCGACCGCCAGGTGGCCGTGGGCGACCGTATCCTCTCCGCCCGCGCCATCGTCATCGCCACCGGCGCCCGCCCCCGCATCCTGCCCATCCCGGGCGTGGAGGAGACGGGCGCGCTGTCCAGCGCGTCGGCCATGGACCTGGAGCGCCTGCCCGGGTCCATGATCGTCATCGGGGGGCGCGCGGTGGCCCTGGAGCTGGGGCAGCTATTCGCCCGCCTGGGCGTGCGGGTCACCATCCTGCAGCGCAGCCCCCGCATCCTGCCCGAACATGAACCGGAGATCAGCGAAGCCCTGACCCGTTATCTGCAGGATGAAGGGCTGCGCGTGGTCACAGGCGTGCGCATTCACGCCCTGCACCGCGAGGGTGAAAAGAAGGTGGTGGAGGCGGAGGTGCACGGCCAGGTCTTCACCATGAAGGCGGACGCCATCCTCATGGCCGCGGGCCGGGAGCCCAACAGCCGCGGCATGGGCCTGGAGGAGGCCGGGATCGAGCTGGACGATGGAGGCTTCATCATCGTGGATGAGCATCTGCGCACGTCCGCGGCGGGCGTGTACGCGGTGGGCGACGTCACCACCCTGCCCAAGTTCGTCTATACCGCTGCGGCCGCGGGGGGCGTGGCCGCGTCCCATGCCCTGGGCGATGCAAACGCCCGCCTGGACCTGACCGGCATGCCCGCGGTGGTCTTCACCGATCCTGCGGTGGCTGTAGCCGGGTTGACCGAGGCCCAGGCCCGGGAGCAGGGTTACGACGTGGAGGTCAGCGTGCTGGAGATGAAGCATGTGCCGCGGGCGCTGGCCGCGTTCGACACGCGCGGGCTGATCAAGCTGGTGGCCGATCCCGATGCCAACCAGCTTTTGGGCGCGCACATCCTGGCGCCCGAGGCGGGCGAGACGATCCAGGCCGCGTCCCTGGCCATCCGCTTCGGCATCCCCCTGTCATCCTTCCGCGACGCCCTCTTCTCCTATCTTACCAACGTGGAGGGATTGAAGCTGGCCGCGCTGGCCTTCGAGAAAGCCCCGGCCATGCTCAGTTGCTGCGCGGGATAAGGTTGCGGGAAGGCTTTCGCGAGACCAACGCCTGGCTGGCGGCCCTGACCGGCTACCGTTTTCCGCCCGAATTCTATACGGTGGACCAGTGGGGGCTCTTTCAACAGCATGATGCGGTTGATCACGGGGCTTCTGGGCGCGTTGGGGCTGATGGGGTTCGCGCTGCCATTGGCTTTTTCACCCCTGCAGCATCCGCAGGCCGCTGGCGATGACGATGAACTCGCTGATCTCGTGCCCCAGCACCGCGATGGGCAGGGTGAGCAGGCCCCCTACCGCACCGATGACCAGGGCGCTGATGACCACCGCGGAAAGCGCGATATTCTGTGACACCACCCGCTGATTCCGTCGGGCCAGTTGCAGGGCGTAGACCAGCTTCTCCAGATCGTCGGCCATGAGGGCCACGTCCGCGGTCTCCAGGGCCACATCCGTGCCCGCCGCGCCCATGGCCACGCCCACGGTGGCCTCGGCCAGCGCCGGCGCGTCGTTCACGCCATCCCCCACCATGGCCACATGCCCGACCTGCTGGCTCAGCTCCCGCACCCTGGCCACCTTGTCCTCGGGCAGCAGCTCGGCGTAATAGGCGTCCACGCCCACCTCGCGGGCGATGGCCGCGGCCGTGCGTTCATTGTCGCCCGTGAGCATGACCACCGGGCGGATGCCCAGATCGTGCAGTTGGGCGATGGCCGCGGCCGCGTTCTCGCGGATGGCGTCGCGAATGGCGATGACGCCCCACACGGCCCTCTCATCCCCGGCCAGGATCACCGTGTTCCCCTCGTCCTGCAACCGCTGGATGGTCTCGGCCACACCGTCCAGGGCATGGCCCAGCTCCTGGAACAGGGCCGGGCTGCCCACATAGATGGTCTTTCCATCCCAAACCGCCTTCGCGCCCGCGCCCGCCAACGCCTGGAAGTCCGCGACTTCGGCCGGGCAGATGCCCTGGGCCTGAGCGTAACGCATCACCGCCCGGGCCAGCGGATGCTCGCTGCGGGATTCCAACCCAGCCACCGCGGCCAGCCAGGTTTCCTGGGGCAGGGTGCGGTCGAAGCTGAGCACGGTGGTCACCTCGGGCCGGCCTTGGGTGATGGTGCCCGTTTTGTCCAGGGCCACGACGTTGATTTTGGCCAGTTCCTCCACATAGACGCCCCCCTTGATGAGCACGCCGTTGCGGGCGCCCGTGCCCAGGGTCGCCACCAGGGTGATGGGGATGGAGATGACCAGAGCGCAGGGGGCGGCGGCCACGATGAACACCGTAGCCCGCTCGATCCAGGTGGTCCAATCGCCGCCCATGAGCAGGGGCGGGAGGATGGCGATGAGCACGCCCGCCAACAGCACCAACGGGCTGTATCGCCTGCCGAAGCGCTCGATGAAGCGCTGGCTCTTGCCCTTGCGCTCCTGCGCTTCCTCCACCATCTGGATGATGCGGGAGATGGTGTTGTCGGCAAAGGCTTTCGTGGCCCGCACCTCGATGGCTCCCGCGCCGTTGATAGTCCCGGCAAAGACGGCGTCCCCCGGCTTCTTCTCCACGGGCGCACTCTCCCCCGTGACGGGGGATTCATCCACCGTGCTGAAGCCGTCGATGATCACGCCGTCGGTGGGGATGGATTCACCGGGCCGGACGATGAACACGTCACCCGGAACCAGCTCCTCGGCCGGGATCGCCACCTCCTGGCCGTCGCGTTTCACCCGCGCAGTCTTGGGGGCCAGCTCCATCAACGCCCGCACCGCGGATCGGGTCTTCTCCTCGGTGTACCCCTCCACCGCCTCGCTGATGGAATAGAGGAAGACGAGCATCGCGGCCTCGCCCAGCATCCCCATGACCGCGGCCACCACCGCGGCCACGGTCATCAGCAGCTCGATGCCGATCTCCCGCTCGAAGATCAGCTCCTCGATGGCCTCGCGGCCGAAGTAATAGCCGCCGATGAGGATGGCCGCGATGTAGAGAACCTGGGAGAGGATAGCAGGCGCGGGGGTGAAGCCGAGCAGGAACCCGATCAGCAGCAACACGCCCGAGGTCACCGACGTGATGACCTTGGGGTTGCGCCAGGGTTTAGGTTGTTCGGGCATGGTCAGCCCTTTGGCGGGCGGGAAGCCGGACGCCTCCAGCTTCTCCTGCAGGGCCTCTTCGCTGGTCTGCTCAGGGTCGTAGGTGATGACCACCTTGGCCGCCTTGGGATAGATGTCCAGGTCGAGGATGCCGGGAAAATCTTTCAGGCTGCGTTGGATGGCCGCGGCGTCGTGTTCGCAATCGAGATTGCCGACGCGCAGTTCGATGCGTTGAGACGTTTCAGACATGGGCGTCTCCAATGGGGCGTGTGAAGAAGCAGGTTGGGACGAGGGTCGCATTGGAGAATATCAGTTATGAGGGACATGCGCAAGGAACAACGCAACCTGAACTTCACGAATTCTTCACAATCTCACGAATATCCCGACACAAGGCCCTGTTATGATGGAGACAGATAAGCCAATTCACCCCTTTTCAAACAAGGCGCCACGGGCGACGGCTCGCCGATATGGATGAAAACGTCAGGGATTCTGCAACGCACTGCGTACGACGCCCCCGGCTTGCTGGAGGCGTTGTCGCGCAGCGTCGGGATCAATCCCCAACGTATGGCTGACGATGGCGACCTTGACGTCTCCGTCACACCGGGCCAAAACGCGTTGCGCTTCTTCCTCGCTGATATGACACGCCTGGGCCACGATACGCCGGGCCCGCACCTGTAACTTGGCGTTGAGCTGCTGCACATCCACCATGAGATTCCCATACGTCTTGCCCAAACGCACCATGACGCCCGTGCTCAGCATATTCAGTACGAGTTTCTGCACCGTGCCCGCTTTGAGCCGGGTGGAGCCGGCGATGACTTCGGGGCCCACCAGAGGCGCGAGGACGTAATCCGCCAGGTTGGACATGGGCGCGGGCAGATTGCAGATCAGGGCGATGGTCAGCGCGCCGCGGCCACGGGCTTCGGTCAATGCGCCCATGACGTAGGGCGTGCGGCCGCTGGCCGCGATGCCCACCACGCTGTCCAGAGGCCCGATGGCCAGATCGCGCATGGCCTGAGCGCCGCTGTCGGGGTCATCCTCGGCCTCTTCCACGGCCTCGGTCAGGGCCCTGCATCCCCCGGCGATGACGCCCACTACCTGGCCGGGAGCCGAGTTGAAGGTGGGCGGGCATTCGGAGGCGTCCAACACGCCCAACCGGCCCGACGTGCCTGCGCCCACGTAAATCAACCGCCCTCCCTGCTTCATGCGCGGGGCGATGGCGTCGATGGCTGCGGCAATGTGGGGCAGGACCGGGCGCACCGCGGCCACCGCCCGCTTGTCCTCCAGGTGCATCAACCCCACTAGCTCCAGCGTGGTGCGCGTGTCCAGATCCAAAGTCAACACATTGCGCTGTTCCGACGCCCAAATCTCCTCCCCATCCGATTGCTCCAAGCCCTTATCCGTGGGTAGGGGCTGTTTGAGCATCTCCAGCGCCAACAGGGCCGCGCCCGTGGCCGCATCCGCGCGGGGCGGCATGGGCCGGGCCGCGGGCACGCGCGTGCGGATGGATTGGATGACCACCGCCCGGTAAAACGCGTTCCCTGTCAGCAAACCGCCTGACAGCGCCAGGGGAAAGGCGTCCTTCAGAGCCAATTGCCGGGCCACCGCGTCCACCCCCGCGGCCAGCGCGTCCGCGGCCTGCAAAACGGCTTCGACGGCCATGAGATCGCCCGCTTCCGCCTCATCGAGGACCCACGGAGCCAGCGCCGCGATCTGATCGGGTTTGCGTTCGGGCGCATAGAGCCAGGAGATCAGATGCTGAGGGGAAGGCAGTTGCAACGCGCTCAGAATGCGTGAGGTGAGGCGCGTGGGCAGGTCATAGCCGTCGTCGGCGCGGGCAATGGCCCGCAACGCATCCAGGGCGATGGCGTAACCGCTGCCGCCATCCAGCAGATGCCCCCAGCCGCCCGCTCGCGCCGACGCCCCACGCCCATCCTCGCCATAGACCATCATGCCCGTGCCCGAGATGGCAACCACGCCAAAACGGGCGCCCACGCCGCCCACCAGCGCAGCCACGGCGTCGGGCACCACCCGACCGGGCGTCTCGGGCAGCAATTCGGCCTGCAATGCCCGCAGGATGCGAGCGTCATCGGGCCTGCCCGCGCCCGCCAGCGCCCACACCACGGCCGCGGCCTGGGACAGGTCCACCCCCGCTGCGCTGGCCGCTCCCTGCATGGAAGCAGCCAGCGCCTCTCGCACCCCTTGTTTCCCCACGATATGTAAATTGGAGGAGCCGTCTCGCCAGCGGCCCAACTCCAAACCCACCACATCGAGAATGACGGCTTCGGTCTTGCTGCCGCCGCCATCAACGCCGATGACGAATGGTGTCATGGCATGGTCTCCGAATGGTCGTCCACTATGGATGCGATGGCTTCATGCAGACGCACGCGAAAGCGCGAGATGGCCTCGCCATCGCGGCCATGGTAAACGCGATTGGTCAAAAGCGCGACGATGAGCTCCCGATGGGGATCGATCCACATGGAAACGCCGGTGAATCCGGTATGCCCGAAGCTGGAGGGGCCGAAATTTCCTCCCACTGGACTGCCCTGAGGCGACATCAACTGCCATCCCAGGCCCCGGCGCTGGGTTTCGTCGCGGACCTGCTCCGACACGGCCTCTGCCGCAAGTGCGGGTGCAAGGATGCCACCGCCGTCATCCAGATAGCACCGCCCCAGCGCGGCCACGTCCCGGGCCGTGGCGAACAATCCGGCATGGCCCGCCACGCCGCCCAGGCAGGCCGCGTTTTCGTCATGGACTTCACCCCACAGGCGGCGGCCTCGCCAGGCGCAGAATTCGGTGGGAGCTATGCGTTCGCGAGGCGTGCCGCGGGCGAGGGGGTTGAAGAAGGTCCGGGCGAGGCCCAGGGGCTCGCATACAGCCTGAGCCAGATACTCGGGCAGACGCTGGCCGGTCAGGCGTTCGATGACTTCGCCCAGGAGGATGAACCCCAAATCGCTGTAAAGAATGCGCTCGCCCGGAGGATAGACGAAGCGGGGAGCCCGTAGAAACGCGTCGAGCCGTCGTTGACGCGCCTCCGGGGGCAGTCGATGGGGGAAGATGGCGGCTTCCTTGCCCTCGCGGCCGCACAGATCCTCCCACGCAGCCAGGCCCGAGGTGTGGGTGAGCAGATGACGAAAGCGCACCCGACCGGCGTCCACCCGCTTGCCCTGATAGTTGGGATCGGGCGGGAGGAGCGTCTTCGCGTGGGGATCGATCCCTGGCTGGATGGGGTGGACGCTTCGGAATTCAGGGACGACCTCGGCCACGGGCGTATCCAGGCTGACCCTGCCCGCGCTGACCAGGGTGAGAAAGGCCGTGGTTGTAAAAAGTTTCGTCAGGGAAGCCAGGTCGAAAAGGGTGTCTTCCTGCGTCGGCCATCGCTTCTGTACGGGATCGAGCCAACCATAACTGCGCTGGAAAAGCGTCATCCCACGTTGGTGAATGAGTAACACAGCCGCGGGAAAGACGGACGCCAATCCCTCCTTCATGATGGCGTCGATGGCATCCTGCTGGGCGGGCGTCAGTTGGACTTCCGTCAAGGTGCGCATCCTACTTGCCGATGCCTGCGGTCAGCCCGGCGATGATCTGTTTGGTGGCCAGCAGAAAGATGACGATCAAGGGCAGGGTGGTGATGATCAGCCCGGCGAAAAGGGTGGACCAATCCGCCTGGAATTCGCCGAAGAAGCGGGTCATGCCCACGGGCAAGGTCCACTTGTCGGTGGAACGGAGCAAGACCAGGGGGAAGAAGAAGTCATTCCACAGGGGGACGAACTGAAAGACGATGACCGTGGCCAGGGCGGGCCGCACCAGGGGGAGCATAATCCTGCCGAAGATGGTGAATTCGCCCGCGCCGTCGATGCGCGCGGCCTCGCTGAGCTCCTGGGGCAATTGACGGAAGAAGGAGGAGAGGATGAAGATGGAGAAGGGGATGCCCGTGGCCGCATAAACCAGAATCAACCCCAGGCGGTTGTCGATGAGCCCCATATCGTTCAACAGCAGGAACAAGGGGACGATGGCCAGCCGGAAGGGAAGCATGAGCCCGGCCAGGAAATAGGCGGTCAGCAACATGCTCCCTCGGAATTTGTAGCGCCCGAGCATGTAGCCCGCCAGGGCGGAGACCGCGGTGGCCAGCAACACGGAAACGACGGTGATCACCAGGGAGTTGAAGAAATAAATGTTGAAGCTGGCTTCTTCCCACGCTTTGACAAAGCTATCGAAGCTGGGCGAGGTGGGCAGCCCCACGGGATTTTTGAAGATCTCGCGTGTGGGCCGCAGGGCGTTGCTCACCACCAGCAACAGGGGCAGGATCACGATGGCGGCATAGCCCCACAAGAGCGCGTTGGCCCCGATAGAGGCCAGGTTGATGCGGCGGGAGGAAGTGCGAGCGTGGTCGCTCATGTCAGTTTTTCCTCCATGTGGCGGAAGTAGCGCAGCATCAACATGGACACGCCGAAGATGAAGATGAACATGAGCACAGCCAGCGCGGACGCCAGCCCGAACGCATCCACGCCCCCGCGAAAGGCCGTGCGATAGAACACCAGCCCCAACACGTCGGTGGCTCCAGCCGGTTCACCGTTGACCCCGCCCATGGCCCACACGATGCCGAAGACGTTGAAGTTGCCGATGAAGGTGAGCACCGTCACGATGCCGATGACGGGCAGGAGCAAAGGCAGTTCGATATAGCGAAACAGCTTCCAACTGGTGGCGCCATCGATTCGGGCCGCCTCGCGCAATTCGTTGCTGATGCCTGCCAGCCCTGCCGAGAAAAGCAGCATGGGGAAGCCCACCC
This sequence comes from Anaerolineae bacterium, assembly GCA_026991225.1. Taxonomy (GTDB): domain Bacteria; phylum Chloroflexota; class Anaerolineae; order J102; family J102; genus M2005. The sequence continues at coordinate 18,433 of JALXCB010000169.1, forward strand.
ATTGCCAGGCGTTGGCGAAAATGATAGCGGGCAGGGCGGTGGCCGGATCGCCCAACCAGGGACGAGCCAACGATTCCAGCCCGATGGCCCGCAAAATCTGATTCACCGGCCCGAATAACGGATTCAACATCAGGCTCCACAGATAGCCCACCACCAGGGCGCTGATGAGGTAGGGCAGGGTGAACACCGTTTGAAAAAAGCGCTTGCCAAAGCGGGAAGCGTAGAGCAGCTTGGCAAACAGCAGTCCAAGAGTGTTCTGAATGAGCATGGTGCCGATGAAAAAATAGACATTATGCCAAAAGGCATTGGGCAACTGCTCATTCAAAGGGTATCGGGTGAACAATTCATGAAAATTGCGCAATCCCACGAATCCGCCGCGCGCCAATCCTTTGAACTCGAAGAAGCTGAAATACAGGGACTGGAACAGAGGCCAGATCATGAAAATGGTGTAAAGCAAAAAGGCCGGAAGGATGAACAGCGCGATCATTTCCCAGGATGGCGCGCCCGTTCCCACGCCCCTGACGCGTTTGCGTTTTTTGCCCTTGGCTTGATTGGCGGTGGAAGCGGTCATCTTGGCGAACCTCGAAAAGGGATGGTTGGCGGGCGGGGGAGACCCGCCAACCATCTACCGAAAGGAGGAGGCAACGTAACTGCTAGCGTACTTGACTTTAGGCCGCCAAAAGCCACGAAGGCTCGAAGTTTTTCGAAGACACGAAGGAAAAATCAAGGAAAATACGTCGTGCCTTGGCTTTTCTTCGTGTCTTCGTGGCAAAAAGTGGTGGCGATACCTTAGCAGTTACGAGGTGACTATTTCTTGGGTTTGAACCACTGAGAGATGCCTTCTTGCAGGCTCTGGGCGACCTCTTCCGCAGTCATCTCGCCCAGCAGCATCTTCTGGATGCCATTGCCCAGCAAGGTGGTGCCAGAGGGATCGCCATAGCGGAAGTCCACCAGCAGCATGTAAGACGCCGGGGTCTCCTCATAGAACTTGGCGAACTGGGCCAGAACCGGGTCCTTGGGTTCGGTGCCCGGCACGGGCGAGAGCTGCTTGATCTTCTCGGTGAACATTTGCCCGAACTCCTTCGTGCCCATCCATTCCACCAGCTTGATGGCTTCCTCTTTGGCGTCGCTGTTGGCGTTGACGCCGTAGGAGCCGTCCATCCAGCCGGGGGTCAGGGGATGGTCGATGACCGAGTCGGGAGCCGGGGGCACGCGGAAGATGCCGATATCCAGATCGGGGCCCTCGTTGCGCCAGTAACCCACTTCGAAGGAGCCGCCCAGGAAGATGCCAGCGCGTTCGGTGAGGAAGAGGGTGCGGGAATCCTGGTAGCTGACGCCGACCACGTTATCGGGCATGTAGGGCTGGAGGTCCTTCACCAGTTGGATGGAGGCGACGTAGTTGGGGTCAGTGAAGTCGGTTTCGCCCGCCAGGATCTTCTTCTCGAACTCAGGACCGCCGTAGCGAGGTGCGCCCACGGTCTCGTGGATGATGGGCAGCATCCAGGTGTCTTTGGCGGGCGCGGCGATGGGGATGTAGCCTTCTTTCTTCAGCGTCTCCAGCGCGTTGATGAATTCATCCCAGGTGGTCGGTTCGCTCAGGCCCAGTTTGTCGAAGATGCCTTTGTTGTAGTAGGCGGCCAGGGTCTGAATGCCGAAGGGGACGCCGTAAATGTGGCCATCCTTCACGCCCATGGCGCCCTTGAGCAGGTCGGGCGAGAAGTTGGAGAGGGTGGCGACTTTACCATCCAGGGGCTCAAGCTGGCCCGCTTCCACCAACGGCTGGAGGCCGCCGTAGGCCCGCAACTGCACCACGTCCGGACCGCCTTCACCGGTCAGGCCCGTGGCCAGAATGTTGTTGTAGTCGGTGGCGACGAAGGGCACGAATTCCACAGTGACGTTGGGATGCTCTTTTTCGTACACGTCGAAGATCTCGTTGTAAGCATCCTCGTCTTCGGTGCGCCACGACCAGACTGTCAGGGTGACGGGGGCCATTTCCTCGGCCTTGGGAGCTTCGGTGGCCATCTCTTTGGGCGCTTCGGTGGGTTTTTCCTGTGCAGGAGCCTGGGTGGCCGCGGGTTTTTGTTGGGCGGGGGCTTGGGTGGCCGCGGGCTGTTGGGCGCAGCCTGCCACCACTACCAGCAGCAGGATGAATACAGTCAGTTTGAGCAAAGTTGATTTCATGATCGCTTTTTTCTCCTGAATTGAGTGAAGTCGGATGAAATGACATGACTTGGCGAGGGTGATTGGCTCACATGGCAACCTCCTGTTCGTATCACAAGGCGTTGAGCTCAGCCTGGAAGACGTAACGGTCGGCGCGATAAGCGGATTCCGTGTACTCGAAAGGACGCCCCCACTGGTCGTAGGTGATGCGCTTGTTCCGCAGCACGGGCGCGCCCTCCCCAATGTTCAGCAATTTTTGTTCCCGCTTTCTGCAAAGATCAGCCCCGATCTTCTGCACGGCCCGGGCCGGCGATATCTGATACTTCTCCGACAGGATGCTATAGAGAGAATGGTTTTCGAAATCCTCATTTAGCAGGGCCTCGACGCCCGGGAAATGAAGATGGCTGGTTTCCAGGGCGATAGGCTCCTCCTCGGCCAGACGCAGGCGCTCCAGCAACACGATTTTTTCATCCGGCGTGATTTGCAGCGCCTGCATGGCCAGTAAAGGAGGCTGGATGAGCTCCAACCGGATGACGCGGGCGCCCGGCCTCAGCCCGCGGGCCTTCATATCCTCGGTGAAACCGGTGAGCCGCGTCAGACCATGTTCGATCTTCGGTTCGGCCACAAACGTCCCGCGCCCCTGCTCCCGTCGCAACAAGCCCTCTGTGGCCAGTTCGCTCAGAGCCTGGCGCGCGGTCATACGGCTGATGTGATACTGTTCGCTCAACTCGCGCTCCGATGGCACCATATCCCCCGGCTTCCACTCGCCCGACGCGATCTTTTCCCGCAGCATTTCCTTGAGCTGGAAGTAGATGGGTAGGGGATGATTTTTGTCGATCATGGCGCGCCACCGCGAAGATGAGAAAAATCGGTCTAGTGGTTCAGTGGTCTATACCAGTATAGGAAACAATCGACGTTTTGTCAAGGGGGCCGAGGGCGGAGGGTGCGTCCCAAATTATTGGCACGTTGCGCCTGGCGTCCCGGAGGTGAACCTCCGGGCTAGAAACGACGCCCCCTCAAGGGGGCTTTCAGAGCCAGTCCGCGCCCGAAGCCGGGTTCACCCGGCGTGGTTTTGTAGCCCGGCGCTTCAGCGCCGGGTGGAGCCCGCACGACCGAATTCCTGATGACAACGCGATTTGCTGAAATTTTAGAACGCACCCGAGGGCGGAAATGCGTCCAATTTTCGCCAGACGAGAATTGGACGGATGCACGGGGATGCGCTAAAGTTTTCCCATGCGCCTGCTCATCCTCTCGCCCATCTCCCCCCTGCCCATCTTCACCGGCGGCCGCCAGCGGCTCTATCAGATCACCCGCGAGCAGGCCCGCCGCCACGAGGTCACCTTCCTCAGCTTTTGCCGCAACGAGGAGGAGCGGGAGGGGCTGGCGCAGCTGGAGCGGGAGTTATCGATCCGGGTGGTGGCTGCACCCTTCCTCAGCTTGAAGCAGGTCCTGCGGGGAAAAATCGGCCCGGATGCACTGGCGCTGCTGCGCGGACGGTGGCGGGCGCGGCGAACAGGCTTACCCCGCGATATCCCCATCTGGAATCAGCCTGCCATGCACCGGGCGCTGGCGCAGGAACTCGCCCGGGCTTCTTACGACATCCTTCAGGTGGAATGGCCCTATCTCGCGCCCTATGCACTGCGGCCCGGCCTGCCCCCCACCGTTCTCATCACCCACGACATTTTCAGCGTGGGACTGGCCCGGCGGGCGGAGGTGCAGGAGGACGCGCGGGCCCAAGCGGCGCTGCGGGAGCAGGCCCGGCGCTGGGAGTCCTACGAGCGCATTATCTATCCCCGCTTCTCCCTGGTCGCGGCCATGTCCGAGACCGATGCGGCCATCATTCGCAACCGCGCGCCCGAGGCCCGCATCATCCTCAGCCCCAACGGCGTAGGCGCCCGCGGCATCCAACCCGGCCCCATCCGCCCCCGCGTCCGCCAACTCCTGTTCGTGGGCTCCCCCACCCACGAGCCCAACCTGGACGCGGCCTGCTGGCTGCTGACCGCGATCTGGCCCCGGCTCCACGCCCGCCATCCTCATCTCACCCTGACCCTGGTCAATCTCGACCATCCCCGCGTCCACGCCTGCGCCGCGGGCGCGGCCAACGTGCGCATCACCGGCCGCGCGGCCGATGTGCTCCCCTTCTATCGGGAAGCGGACATCGCGCTGGCGCCCATTCGCGCGGGCTCGGGCACGCGGCTGAAGATTTTGGAGGCCTTCGCCGCGGGCGTTCCCGTGGTCAGCACGGGCATCGGCGCTGAGGGCCTGGAGGTCGTTCCGGGGGAGCATTTGCTGCTTGGGGATACGCCCGACGCCTTCCTCGCGGCCGTCGAGCGCCTCATGGCCCATCCGCAACTTCGCCAGCGCCTGGCCGCCAACGCCCGTTCCCTGGTCGAGGCCCGCTACGACTGGTCGAAAATTGTGGATGATCTGGATGAAGCGTATACAATGGTGGCAAGGAGCAAGGAACACGGAACAAGAAATAAGTGACAACTGCTAGAGGCTGTTCTGCACTTTACCGACCTCAAAGGTCAGGATCGCCGCATCGGAGGTTGAAATTCGCCGCAGATAACGCGGATAAAGCAGATTTCCGCGGATTTTTTCAAAAGGATGCCATCTTTTTCCGTAAAAATCCGTATTGATCCGTCGCATCAGCATCATCCGTGGCGAATTGAAACGCACGTCACCCACAAAATCACGCCAAATTGGCGATAAGTTCATAACAGGCTCTAAGGTAGTTGGCTCCAATAGCCCTTTTTGCCACGAGGGCACGAAGGAAACGAAGACACGAAGTCATTCCAAAAAAGATTTTATCCGTGTTGCCTTCTATCCGTGTTGTAACTCGTCCCAACTCATCAGTTAAGATGCCAATGACCATGTTCAAGGCGATTTGCATTTTCTGCGGCTCCCGGCCTGGCGTGAACAGCGCCTATGCGGCGGCGGCCCGCGCCATGGGCCATCTCCTGGCGGAGCGGGAGATCACCCTGATCTTCGGCGGCGGCGCCACGGGCATCATGGGCGCGCTGGCGGACGCCGTGCTGGAGGCGGGGGGCCGGGCCGTGGGCGTCATCCCCGAGAGCATGAACGTCCCCAACGTCGTTCACGACAACCTGACCGAGCTCATCGTCAGTCCCAACATGTACAGCCGCAAGGTGACCATGTTCAAGCTCTCGGACGCGTTCATCACCCTGCCGGGCGGGCTGGGCACCCTGGACGAGCTGTTCGAGGCCCTGACCCTGAGCCAGTTGGGGTATGAACCCAAGCCCATCGGCATCCTCAACGTGGCGGGCTACTACAACCCCCTCATCGAACTCATCGACCACGCCATCGACGCGGGCTTCATCGCGCCCCGCTATCGGGATGTCTTCACCGTGCGGGAGCAGCCCGCGGCCCTGCTGGAGGCGATGGCGTCGTTCCAGCATCCATTGCTTTGAAAATAGGATCAGGGAACGCAGATGACGCAGATTGAAACGGATGAACGCAGATAAAAATCAAAAAAATGATCTGCGCAAATCTGCGTTGCGAAGCATCCGCGCAAATCAGCGTTCCCATCTTCATTCGTATCGGCGAGCCATTGCTCGGCCCGATTGCTATGAAAATAGAATGTTGGCTGCGGTTGCGGGAGGATCGTCAGGCCGACGTTGGGCGAGTCTGCCACGGACGTGATGCGTAATCCGTAATCCGTGACGACCTTACGCATCACGCATTACGCATTACGAAATCGGCTTCCCGCGCCCCATTGGCTTTCATCGATCCTTTTCACCATCCACCCATTATTCCCCAGCCCTCGCCATGACCTACGAACTCACTCCCTGGATCGTCGTCGCCGTCATCGCTGCCGGTTTCCTGGCCGGGTTCATCAACACGCTGGCGGGCAGCGGCAGCGCCATCACCCTGCCCCTGCTGGTGTTTCTGGGGCTGCCCGCGAACGTGGCCAACGGCACGAATCGCATCGGTGTGCTGCTGCAGACGGGCGTGAGCACGGAGCAGTTTTACAAGCAGGGGTATCTCAACTGGCGGGAGGCCCTGATCCTGCTGGTTCCCACCATCATCGGCGGGGTGCTGGGCGCGCAGATCGCGGTGAATCTGGATGAGCGGGCCATGCGGCTGGCCATCGCCGGGATGCTCATCCTCACCTTCTTTCTGATCATCCTCAAGCCCAAACGCTGGCTGGTGGGCCGGGCCGAGGGCGCGCGTCAACCCAATCGCAAGGACTGGCTGACCTGGACGGGGCTGCTCATCGCCTTCTTCGGCATCGGCCTCTATGGCGGGTTCATCCAGGCGGGGGTGGGCATCTTCCTGCTGGTGGGGCTGGTCATGGGCATCGGGCATGACCTGATCCACGCCAACGCCATCAAGGCCCTGCTGGTGCTGGCGTTCAACGTCTTCGCTTTCTTCGTCTTTCTCTACAACGGCCAGGTGGTGTGGCTGATCGGGATCATCCTGGCGGTGGGGAATATCGTGGGCGCGTGGGCCGCGGTGAAGTTCGCCACCAGGGAGTGGGCGCAGGTGTGGGTGTATCGGCTGCTGCTGGTCGTGGTGGTCGTTTCGGCCGCGCGGATGCTTTACATGGCGCTGGTTTGAAAATGGGATTAGGGAACGCAGATGATGCAGATTGAAACGGATGAACGCAGATAAAGAGAAAAAATCTGGTAACTGCTAAGGTAGTTGGCCCCAATCGCCCCTTTTTTGCCACGAAGACACGAAGGAAACGAAGGCGCGAAGTCATTCAAAAAAGATTTTATCCGTGTTTCCTCGTATCCGTGTCGAATGAACAGGGCTACGTTAGCAGTTACAAAATCTGTGAAAATCATCTGCGTAAATCTGCGATGCGAAGCATCCGTGTCATCTGCGTTCTCATTCGTTCGTATCGGCGAGTTGTTGCTCGTGCCGCCTGGTCAACTGAACAGGGTCTCGATGTCTTCTTTGCTCAGGCTCTTGAAGAAGCTGCTTTCGGTGCTGATGAGCTGGGAGACCAGCGCCCGCTTGCGCTCTTGAAGCTGGAGGATTTTCTCTTCCACCGAGTCGCGGGCGATGAGCTTGTACACGAACACGGGCTTGTCCTGGCCAATGCGATGGGTGCGGTCGGTGGCCTGCATCTCCACCGCGGGATTCCACCAGGGGTCGATGTGAATGACGTAGTCGGCCGCGGTCAGGTTCAGGCCCACGCCTCCGGCCTTGAGGCTGATGAGGAAGAAGGGGATGTCCGAGTCTTTCTGGAACGTATCCACCACCTCCTGGCGCTTGCGGGTGCGGCCGTCGAGATAGACGTAGGGGACGCCGCGGCGGTCCAGCTCCTCCCGCACCAGGGTGAGCATACCCACGAACTGGGAGAAGACCAGGGCCTTGTGCCCGCCCTCCCGCAGCATCTCCAGCTCCTGCATCAACAGCTCCATCTTGGCGGAATCGCCCCGGAATTTCGGGTTCACCAGGCGGGGATGGTTGCTGATCTGGCGCAGGCGCAGCAGGCCCTCCAGCACCTTCATCCGGGCCTGATTCATGCCCTGCTCCTCGACGATGCCCAACAGCATGGCCCGATACTGGTCCCGGGTCTTGTTATAGAAGCGGCGCTGCGCCGGCTCCATGTCGCAGTAGAGGATGCGCTCCGTGCGCGGGGGCAGCTCTTTGGCCACCTGGTCTTTGGTGCGGCGCAGGATGAAGGGGTAGACCAGCTTGCGCAGGAACTCGGCCGCGGCTTCGTTGCCGTCCTTCTCGATGGGCGCGGCGAACTCCCGTTTGAAGTATTCCAGGTTGCCCAACAGGCCCGGGTTCACGAACGCGAACTGGGACCAGAGCTCGAATGCGTTGTTCTCTACGGGCGTGCCCGTCATGGCCAGGCGATGTTCCGCGTTGAGCAGGCGGGCGGCCTTGGCCGTCTTGGATAGGGGGTTCTTGATGGCCTGGGATTCATCCAGCACGGCGTAATGGAAGCGATACTCGCGCAGGAGTTCGATGTCCTTGCGCATGGTGCCGTAGGTGGTGAGAACGAGGTCGTATTCATCGAAGATGCTGGCGTCTTTGGGGCGGCCGGGCCCGAAATGGCGATAGACCTTGAGCCCGGGCGTGAACCGCTCCGCCTCCCGCTCCCAGTTGGTCAACAGAGAACGGGGCACAATGATGAGGTCCGCGCCCTTTGCATCGCCCGATTCCCGCAGGGAGAGGAGGAAGACCAGCACCTGCACCGTCTTGCCCAGGCCCATGTCGTCGGCCAGGATGCCGCCGAAGCCGTAGTCGTGGAGGAAGTGCAGCCAGTCGTAGCCCGCCTTCTGATACTCGCGCAGTTCGCCTACGAAGCCCGCGGGCAGAGGCTTGCTCTCGATGCCCCGGAAGTCCTTCAGGCGCTCCACCCGCTCCCGGAAGGCCTCATCCACCGCGGCCTCATCCACCTGCTCCAGGAGTTCATCCAGCAGGGTGAGATGGTACTCGGCCAGGCGCACGCCCTCCTCGGTTTCCTCGCCCAGGCTGAAGAGATGCTTGTATTTGTCGACCCACTCCTGGGGCAGTTCGCCGATGCTGCCATCGGCCAGTTTGACGAAGCGCTCCTTGCGGCGCAGGGCCTTGCGGACTTCCTTCAGGGGCACAGGGATGTCGCCGAATTTGACCACGGCCTGCACGTCGAACCAGTCGATGCCCGAGGTGATGTTCAGGGAAAGGGTGGGGCGATGGCGGTTCACCCGCACCTGCTTCAGCGCTTCCTCGCCATAGATCTCGAAGCCTTCTTCCAGCAGGACAGGGATTTTGCGCAGGAGGAAGTCGATGGGATCGACCCGGGCCCGCAGGCGGAAGATATCCTCCTCAAAGCCGGGCCCGCCTCGTTTCAGGCCCGTGCGCGCGGATGAGAGGGAACGATAGACCTCGTCCTCGAAGTCGCGGTCGCGATGCACTCGAATGAAATGCCAGGGATCGTCATCATCGCGCACCACTTCGATGGGGTCGTCGAAGCGGTCGTAGGGGAATTCGACATCGCCATAGCCGAACCAGAGGCTGGCCAGCAGCTCGCCATCCTCTTCCGAGAGGTAGAGGCGTTTGACGGGCGCTTCTTTCACCTCGCTCCAGCGGATGCGGTCATGGTGCACGGGGATGCGTTCCGCCAGCGCCGGCAGGTAGTTTTCCAGGAAGAAGGCTTTTTCATCAGCCTTGACTTCAGAACCATGAAGTTCCACCAGCCAGTAGGCGAATTCCAGCGATGCATCATCCCGTAATCGCACCAAATCCTGGCCATTGACCAACAACCAGGGAGGATCTGCGCTGATGGTTTCAATCGACGTGTCATCTATCAGATAGGGAGCGCCGTCGATCTCCAGCAGCACGTTCAACAACATGCTTTCATCCCCGGCCTCTCGCATTTCCAACGACCAGTTGGCCTCGCCTTCCATGAAATGGGCGGGCCTTTGCAAATAGTTATATGAGTTGGAGCTGATGTAAACCGGCGCATGGCGGACGCGTAGCAGCTCCAGATACTCTCCTAGGTTCGCTTGTCTTTGGTTGTAGTAATAACTGATCTGTTGGTTTTCCTGTCCCATGACTCCGGCCAAATACACCAGATCGGGCTCGCAATTGACGCACAAGGCGGGGTGCAAGAAGGAACGCACGGATTCCGCCTGTGAGCGTAGAGCGCTGTTCTTGCGGATGGTTTCGCGGAGGATCGCAAGGGTTTCGGGCGTGTTTTTGCCGGGCGTCTCTTCAGGAAAGCCCTCCGCAGGGAGCGTCACCGGCTCCAGCAACCAGTCGTCATAGCGCTTCTTCAAAACGAAGAGCAGCACGTAGGGTGCGAGCGCTCTGGTCTTGGGCTTGGGTTGAGGCGCGCTCAGAGCCTTGTCCAGCAGGCGCTTCCACAGCGGAATGGCCTGGGCGCGAAGAAATCCTTCGAAATAGAGGGCGGCAGCCACTTGATGTTTACAAAAATAGCCCGCCCGTCCCCAGGGGCAGGTGCATTCAGACTCGAAGTCCATGCCATCTCGGGGCAGATAGAAGGTCACATTGTAGAAGAACGTGCCCCGAACCTGGAACATCGCCTCGCTTTTGTCCACGTGAATCAATTTGACGCGATCTTCCTGAAAGTATTTCTGTCCGCGCGTCCAGTTCGAGTAACCGGCCCGGGCTGCCAGGCGAGTTGGGTCAAACAGTTCTGGAGTGAAATCCGTGTCAATCATGATAAGGTCCCTTGCTCAATCCGTCATTTTTTGTGCATCATTTCATTTTACACCAACTCGCTCAAGATCGGATCGCCCGCGCCGCGCCCCAAAAGACCAGTGACAATCCGGTCATCACCACATGTACCACCAGGGCCACGGCCAGGCCCGACGCGAAGATTCCAAACATATCGGCGATGATCTGCGACCAGGAGGATGGCAATGCGGGCAGGATGCCGAGAAGATAGAGGGGGAGAAGCACCAGCGCCAGGTAGAGGGCCATCTGCTGGATGGGCGCGCGGTCGCTGGCGCTGAGAAACATGCTGCTGCTGATGGTGAAGAGGAGGTAGAGGAGGATGAACGCATCCGGGTGTTGGAAAGCGCCCAACAACGCCTGCATCACCACGCCAAACTGTTCCGATTGGAGGGCCTGCTTCATGGCGTCCACGTCCACCAGCGCGTAACTCAATCCCACCGTGATCAAACCGCCCAGCAGCATGGGAGCCATGCCGATGAGCGTATGCTCCACCAGACCGCCCCCCCGCACATCCACCGAGCCTAAACGAATCTCGCCGTTCTTTTCGAGTTTGGGCAAGATATGGAAGCCGCCCGTCTTCACTCCCAACAGCTTGGCCATGCCCCAATGTGCGAACTCATGCACCAGCGTGCCCGGCAGAAACAGGAGCGCGTACGCGACCACGGCCACCTGCTGCGATCCGGTCAGCCGATAAATGCCTCCCATGAGATAAAAAGCCAGCCGCCGCGTCAGCCACCAGATGGCGACCAGGAACGCGGCGGACCACAGCAGGGGAGACCACATGGAAAGTAATCAGTGATCAGTAATCAGTTGTCAGTAGAGGGAGGCGGTGAGGCGCACCATCTCCACGAAAGAGTCGGGCGTGAGGGAGGCGCCACCCACCAGGGCGCCGTCGATGTCGGGCTGCTGCATGAAGCTTTCGATATTCCCCGGCTTCGTACTGCCCCCATACTGGATGCGCACGGCCTGGGCGGTGGCTTCGTCGTACAGGTCGGCGACGGCCCCGCGGATGGTGACGCCGATGACTCGGTTGGCGTCGGCCGGGGTTGCGGTCAGGCCCGTGCCAATGGCCCAGATGGGCTCATAGGCGATGACCAGGGACGCGACCTGGTCCGCGGTCAGGCCCGCGAGCGCGGCCTCCACCTGCGACCGCACGAACGCGTCCGTTTCCCCCGCCTGGTTCTGCTCCAGGCTCTCGCCCACGCAGATGATGGGGGTGATGCCGTGGGCCAGGAGCGCGTGGGCCTTCTTGTTCACCCAGGCGTCGCTCTCGCCGAAGATATTGCGCCGCTCCGAATGGCCGATGATGGCGTATTGCACCATGCCCTCCAACATGCCGGGCGCGATCTCGCCGGTGAACGCGCCTTTTTCCTCATAGAAGACGTTTTGCGCGCCTACGCCCACGTTGCTGTGGGCCAACGCGCCGGCCACGGCCAGCAGGGAGACGAAGGGCGGGCACACGACGGTCTCCACGTTGTCGATATCCTTCACGCCCTCGCGCACGCCCCGGGCCAGAGCCAGGGCTTCGTCGAGGGTTTTGTGCATTTTCCAGTTGCCTGCGATGATGGGTTTGCGTTGCATCATATTGTTCCAGCAAGAGCGTTATGTTGGTTTGCAAAGATAGCTTGAAGCCCGCGTTGGGGGAGTCTACAACGGCTGTAATGCGTAAATCGTCATCCGTAAAAGTCGATACGCATCGCCTGAAGGTAAAATGTATGCGATGAACGTGAATTTTGTTCATGCACAACACGGATGAAGGGACACGGATAAGACAGGGTAATTTCATCCGTGTCTCGTTTTATCCGTGTTTTTGATAGTGGCTTTGCCACGAGATGGAATGCGTAAAAGAGCTCGCGTGTTACGAACGTGGTGCATCTTCCTGATTGGCCGCGAGGCGGGCCAGGCGGGCCTTGCGCGCCTCTTCGGCCCGGATCATGGCCTGTTCGTACGCGGCCCGGGCCTCCTCCACCTGGTCGGGCTCCAGGAACTCGCCGCCGCGAATGCTGCGATCCACCAGCCGCTTGTTCTTGTCGAAGACCAGGGTGATGTCGATGCGCTGGAAGCAGCGATAACGGCCATCGCCGACCAGGACCTTGTGCACGCGGTACTGTTTGGCGTCGAAATCCATGCTGAGGTCGTTGTAGAGATCGACGCGCGAGGCGATGACCTCGCCGCAGCGGTCGCAGCGGACATGCACCCAATAGTTGCGGTTGCCGCCGGGCGAGGCGAAGACTTTTTTCAAACGATCAAAGAAGCTCATTGCTATTTGTCATCCAAAACGTCGATGCCCGGCAGGGGTTTGCCTTCCAGGAAGACGAGGGAGGCGCCGCCGCCCGTGGAGACGTGGGTGACTTTGTCGGTGAGGCCCGCCTGCTTGATGGCCGCGGCCGAGTCGCCGCCGCCGATGATGGTGATGGCGTCCTGGAGGTCGGCCAGGGTTTGGGCGATGGCGAAGGTGCCCTTGGCGAAGCGGGGGAATTCGAATACGCCCAGCGGCCCGTTCCAGACCACGGTTTTGGCCGGGGCCAGCAATTGCTGGAAGTGGGCGATGCTCTCCGGGCCGATGTCCAGCACCATGCGGTCGGGAGGGACCTGGTCTGCCGGGACGATGACGGCATCGGCATCTGCGCTGAATTCGGTCGCAGCGACCACGTCGATGGGCAGATGGAGTTTGTCGCCCGCCTCGGCCAGCAGCTCTTTCGCCAGAGGGATGGCGTCCTTTTCCACCAGCGACTGGCCCATTTCATAGCCCTGGGCTGCGAAGAAGGTGTTGGCCATGCCCCCACCGATGATCAGCCCATCCACTTTGGACAACAGGTTACGGATGACGCCGATCTTGTCGGAGACCTTGGCCCCGCCCAGGATGGCGAAGAAGGGGCGCACGGGGTTATTCACCGCGTTGCCCAGGAATTCGATCTCTTTTTCCACCAGGAAGCCGGCCACGGCCGAACCGCCCCTGGCCCGGATGGCCTGGGGCGCGGCCACCATGGAGGCGTGGGCCCGATGGCAGGTCCCGAACGCGTCGTTCACGTAGTCGTCGCCGTAGGCGGCTAAAGCCGCAGCGAATTCGGGGTCGCCCTGCTTCTCGCCCGGATGAAAGCGCAAATTCTCCAGCAGGACGATATCGCCGGGCTCCATGTCCTTCACCAGGATATCCACGCTGGGTCCGACCACGTCGCTGGCCATGCGCACGCGATAATCGGGCAAAAGTTTTTGCAGATGGTGACTGACGGGGGCCAGGCTGAGGCGGGGGTCGTATTTCCCCTTGGGGCGGCCCAGATGGGACATGAGCACCAGCCGCGCGCCCCGCTCGGCCAGCCAGGTGATGGTGGGAAGGGCTGCGCGGATGCGGGCGTCATCGGTGATGAGGCGATGCTCATCCAGCGGCACGTTGAAATCCACCCGCACCAGCACGCGACGCCCTTCCGGGTGCAAATCCCGCACGGTTTTCTTGTTCATGGCAGCCTCCACGCGAGAAGACCTCGGAGGTCTGCGCAGACCTCCGAGGTCTCAGGGATCAAACGCCTTTGTCGTAGATGAATTTGCACAGGTCGGCCACACGGCTGGAGTAGCCCCATTCGTTGTCGTACCAGGAGATGACCTTGACCATGTCGCCGCCCAGGGCCTGCGTGAATTGGGCGTCGATGATGGAGGAGCGGGGATCGCCCTTGAAGTCCATGCTGACCAGGGGCTCTTCGCTGACGCCCAGGATACCCTTCATGGGCCCGTTCGCGGCTGCGCGGAACGCGTCCAGCAGCTCCTCGGTGGTCGTGGGCTTCTCGACGGTGGCCACGAAGTCGACCACGGAGACGGTGGGGGTGGGCACGCGCATGGACATGCCGTCGAATTTGCCCTGGAGCTTGGGGATGACCAGGCCTACGGCTTTGGCCGCGCCCGTGGTGGTGGGGATGATGTTGATGGCCGCGGCCCGGGCCCGGCGCAGGTCCTTGTGCACCAGGTCGAGGATGCGCTGATCGTTGGTGTAGGAATGCACCGTAGTCATCAGGCCTTTGATGATGCCGAAGTTGTCGTCCACGACCTTGGCGGCCGGGGCCAGGCAGTTGGTGGTGCAGGAGGCGTTGGAGATGATGCGGTGCTTTTCGGGATCGTAATCATCCTGGTTCACGCCCAGCACGACGGTGAGATCGGGATCGGTGGCGGGGGCGCTGATGATGACCTTCTTGGCTCCCGCTTCCAGGTGAAGCGAAGCCTTCTCGCGGGTGCGGAAGATGCCCGTGGATTCCACCACCACGTCGATGCCCAGGTCGCCCCAGGGCAGGTCCGCGGGATTGCGCTCGGCGAAGACCAGGATCTTCTCACCGTTGACGATGAGATGGCCGTCCTCGTCCACGCGGATATCCGCGTCATAGCGTCCGTAGTTGGAGTCATATTTCAGCAGATGGGCGTTGGTCTCGGTGGGGACGAGATCGTTGACTGCCACCACCTCGATGACCCCATCGTAATTTTCCTCGATAGCCTTGAAAACCTGACGCCCGATGCGTCCAAAGCCATTGATTGCCACGCGTAAAGTCATTGTAATCCTCCATTTTTTGGATGAGCAATTTTTGAGAAATCCAGATTTTGTCGGTAGGGAACGTCGACGCATACGCCGACTTTCGCCCCCTAAAGATACTCCAAACCCATAGGTTTGGCAAGTCAGCAATGCCAAATTGGGCGCACATCCTTCAGACCTCGGAGGCTGATTGGCTGACAAAACGCGTTTTGTTCTGCTGTGGTCGCCTATGCTATCGACTGAAGTCGTACCATTCCAGGCCTGCGGCCAGTGGACGGCCTCCGCCGTCCATGTTCATGATGGAAATCAGGCCGACGAAGGTCGACCACAGGCGCGAAGCGCCTAAAGAGTTTACTCGATGAATACGGTCGGAAAGGAAAGACTCAAGATTTGTCAATCAACCAGCCTCGGAGGTCTGCGCAGATCTCCGAGGTCTCGGGCCGGGCGCCGATGAGGCCGCCACCGCGCTCGGCAACAAAAAACGCCGCCAGGAAATCCTGACGGCGTTTGGTGCGAGATAGGGTGTGTTGGCGAAAGGGATTGGGCCCAGAGGAGGGCTTAGAAGCCGCCCATGCCGCCCATGTCCGCGCCCGCGGGCATGGCAGGCTCTTTCTCGGGGATGTCGGTGATCAGCGCCTCGGTGGTGAGGATCATGGCGGCGATGCTGGCCGCATTCTCCACCGCGCTGCGGGTGACCTTGGCCGGGTCGATGATGCCCGCGTCCAGCATGTTGACGAAGTCTTCCTTCATCACGTCGAAGCCGATGGGCTCCTTGCCGTCCGCGTTGCGGCGGCGAACCTCTTCCACGATGACGCCGCCGTCGTAGCCCGCGTTCTCGGCGATGAGGCGCATGGGCTCGACCAGGGCCTTCTTCACGATGAGGGCGCCGGTGCGGATGTCGTTCTCCAGCTCATCCAGCAGGCCGTTCAGCTTCTCGCTGGCCTTGAGCAGGGAGACGCCGCCGCCGGGCACGATGCCCTCTTCCACCGCGGCCCGGGTCGCGCTCAGCGCATCCTCGACGCGATGCTTCTTTTCTTTCAGCTCGACCTCGGTGCCCGCGCCCACGCGGATGATGGCCACGCCCCCCGCCAGCTTGGCCAGGCGCTCTTGCAGCTTCTCGCGGTCGTAATCGCTGGTGCTGTTCTCGATCTCAGCGCGGATCTGGTTGATGCGGGCCTGGATGGCCTCCTCGGAACCCTTACCGCCGACGATGGTGGTCTCCTCCTTGGTAGAGATCACACGATCCGCACGGCCCAGGTCCTCGATGGTGACGCTATCCAGCTTGCGGCCCAGCTCCTCGGTGATGACGGTGCCGCCGGTGAGGATGGCGATGTCCTGCAGCATGGCCTTGCGGCGGTCGCCGAAGCCGGGCGCCTTGACTGCGAGGACGTTGAACACGCCGCGCAGCTTGTTCAGCACCAGGGTGGCCAGCGCTTCACCGTCCACGTCCTCGGCGATGATGACCAGATTGCGCTTGCCCACCTGCACCAGCTTCTCCAGCACCGGCACCAGGTCCTGGGCGGCGCTGATCTTCTTGTCATGGATGAGGATGTAGGGGTCCTCGATGACCGCTTCCATGCGCTCGGTGTCAGTGATGAAGTAGGGGCTCAGATAACCGCGGTCGAACTGCATCCCTTCGACGAATTCGGTCTCGAAACCCAGGGACTTGCCCTCTTCCACGGTGATGACGCCGTCCTTGCCGACCTTGTCCATGACGTCGGCGATAAGGTTGCCGATCTCCTGATCCTGCGCGGAGATGGCGGCCACCGCGGCGATGCGTTCGTGGGTGGTGATGGGCACGGACATATCGGCGATGGCGTCGGAAACGACGGTGGTGGCCTTCTCGATGCCACGCTTCAGCAGCATGGGATTGGCGCCCGCGGCCACGTTGCGCATGCCCTCGGCCACGATGGCCTGGGCCAGCACGGTGGCGGTGGTGGTGCCGTCGCCGGCCACGTCATTGGTCTTGGTGGCGGCTTCTTTCAGCAATTGGGCGCCCATGTTGGCGAAGGGCTCTTCCAGTTCGATTTCCTTGGCGACGGAAACGCCGTCATGGGTGATGGTGGGAGCGCCCCATTTCTTGTCCAGAGCGACGTTGCGGCCCTTGGGGCCCAGAGTGGTTTTTACCGCGTTGGCGAGAATGTCAACGCCTTTCTTCAGTTCCTTGCGAGCTTCTTCGTTGAAGACGAGCTGCTTGGCCATGGTTGATGACTCCTTTGTATGAGATTTTGTGAGTTTGATGTCGAAAGATGGGAAAAGCGGGAATGGTTAGGATGTTCTGCACTTAGATGCAACCCGCGTCGATTTGGTTGCAGAATTCTGTCACTCTTCTTCGACGACTGCCAGAATATCGCTTTCGCGGAGGATGAGAAGCTTTTCTTCCGTGCCGTTGAGCTTCACCTCCGTGCCCGCGTATTTGGCGTAGAGCACGATATCGCCCACCCGGATATCCAGGGGCATGTGCTCGCCCTTCTCGTTGCGGGCGCCCGGCCCCACGGCGATGACCTCGCCCTCCTGGGGCTTTTCCCGGGCCGATTCAGGCAGGATGATGCCGCTGGCTGTCTTGGCTTCCCGTTCGATGGGCTTCACGACGATGCGGTCACTGAGGGGACGCAACTTCATGGTGTCCAACCTCCTTGCTGGAATATCGTGCCGGGCAAAATTTTAGCACTCCAAAATATCGAGTGCTAATCCGTCCCCATTATAATCGAATCCACCCCGCGCGTCAATCTCCCGAACGTTAGATTTTTGCAAGAAAAACGTTAGCGCTGTTCCGTAAATAGCGTGGCGTTGGTTTGCAAAAGCAACTCGAAGCCCACGTTGAGCGAGTCCGCCACGGACGTGATGCGTGAAAACGTGAAACGTGAGATCGTTACGCATCACGCATTACGTTTCACGGCCCGCCAGCCTGGCCGCGAGGCGTTTTCATCGGTATCGGCGCCGTCGGACTGCTATATAAATTTCTTCATGCTGTGATATTCGATTTTCAAGCAATTTTCATCCAGGTCGTCTATAATGGAAATAAGTCGATGGCGGGCGAATATGTCCACATTGGGGAATCGTCGACCGCCCATCTTCCACCACAATGCTCAATCTCGGAGTGAAGAACATGTTCCTGCGCAGATTGCTTCCCGTCATGCTGCTGATAGGGGTGGGCCTGGCGCTTTTTCGGTGGGGTGACGCGCTGGCGTCAGACGCAAAAGCCCCTGAGAGGCCCGCGGCCGATTTCCGCTACCTCACGCCCATCAGCCAGCTTGGCGGCGGCGTCTTCGCCGTGGCGGGGACCGAGGATCGGGCCTATGTGGCCCAGGGATTGCGCATCCAGACGTATGACATCACCCAGCCCGAACATCCCGCGCTGTTGGGCCAGAGCGCGCCTGTGATCGGCGACATGGAACGTCTGGTCATCGAAGGCGACCGGCTCTACGCCTTCGCGTCGGGCGGGAATCCCAACCAGGATCGCTTACTGGTTTTCGATATCGCCCACACGCCGCCGGTTTTGTTGGGCGATATCCTCCTGCCCGGCGAACCCCGAATTGTGCAAGACCACATTCTGTATCTCTTCCTGGACGAAGGGCGAGAAGTCCGGTTTTGGGATGTCTCCCGCCTGGACCATGTTCGCGATGTGGGCGGCTATCGAGACGCCTGGCCCGCCAGCGGCGCCGTTCTGGTGGGTAGGCGTCTTTTCCTATACAAAACCCCCATCGACCTCTCGACCGATGACATCGCCGACAGAGTGGTGGCCCTGGATGTCAGCGACTTCAGTCGCCCAACCATCCTGGCCGTCTACCCCCTCACCTGGTGGGATGGGTTTCAAGCCGGCCCTCTATGGGCGGACGAAGAGCGGCTCTTCGTCCCCGTTCGTGAGGACACAGTGGTGCTCGATGTGACCGACCCCCACCAATTGAGGGAAATCGGGCGCATACAGCAACTGCCCCGGAGCAAGATTCTGAAGGTGGAAGGGAATACCCTCTACCTGGGCGCAGCAGGCAGGCTGATCACTTACGACATCGAGGACTTTCAACAGCCGCAGATCATCCAGCAGATGGACATGCCCGGCATAGGGGACTTCGCGTTGGCGGGATCGAATATCCTGGGTTGGCAGCGGGATGGTTGGGCGCTGGTGAGAGCGCCCGCGGCCGACCAGCTCGCGCTGGCGGCCAGCCTGCCCGCCCAAATCGCGCATCCTCTCGATCTTTTTGTGCAAGATGGCTTCGTTTATCTCACGGAAGCCAAGGCCTTCGATATCATCGACGTCCGCCAACCCAAAACCCCGCGGCTGGTCTACCGCTACGCCCTGGACTACGAACTCGATCCCTATACCTATGAGACGTGGCCGGTCTTCGTCCTGGGGAATCGAGCCTATGTGGGCGTCAAAAACCACCTCTTCA
>JALXCB010000170.1 GCA_026991225.1 Anaerolineae bacterium
CCGCCCATTCGCATGACTTCCCTCCCCCGCCTTTCCCCCAAATTGACGGCGCTGGTGATTGTGCTGCTGGCCTGGCTGTCGGTGGCCGCGGGCCCGCCTGTGTGGACGAGCAACCACGACCGGCCTGTGCAGCTCACTTTGGGAGAGATTCAAGAGATCGAGGCCATCGAGCAGGGCCCGCGCACGGCGTCTCGGGCGGGCGTCCTCGAGGACATGCCCAGTGGGGCGGTGTTATGGCAATGGCGGGCCGAAGAATCGCTGCCCATGGCCAGCGTCACCAAACTGATGACCGCTTTGGTGGCGCTGGAGAGCCTTTCGCCCGACGACGTGATCACCATCCCCGCGGCCGCGGTGGATATCCCCCCAGGCTATGTGCGGATGGGGTTGCAGGCGGGACAGCGGGTGCATGTGCGCACGCTGCTCTACGGCGCGCTGCTGCCCTCGGGCAATGACGCGGCCCTGGCCCTGGCTATTGCCGCCGCGGGCAGCGAGCAGGCGTTCGTGGATCGGATGAATGCCCGGGCTCAGGAATGGGGTCTGAACCAAACCCATTTCGTCAACCCTCACGGCATCGATGCGCCCGGCCATGTCTCCAGCGCCCGCGACCTGGCGCAACTGGCCCGCAAGGCCCTGGCCGATCCTCTCATCGCCGAGATCGTGGCCACGCCCGCCATCACCCTCGAAGGCTTCAAGCTCGTCAACACCAACGAACTCCTCACCACCTACCCCGGCGCGTATGGCGTCAAGACCGGCACCACGGACGAAGCGGGCCAGGTGCTTATCGCCGCGGCCCGCCGTTCCCAGGGAGACGTGTTGACCGTGGTCATGCACAGCCCCGACCGCTACGCGGAGACCCGAGGCCTGATGGATTTCTACTTCCGCCATTGGGCGTGGGTGGATGCGGGGCTGCAATGGAACGCGCTCAATACGGCCACTGGCCCCGATGGCCGACGCTATCTGCTGCAAACCCCGGCTGCGCCCTTGTTTCTCCAGCGCTGGCAGCTTCTGCAACTTCGCCCCATCCGCATCGTCCGCTTCGACGCCGCGGGCCAGCCATCGGGCCTGTATCAGGTGTGGTATGGGGAGGAAAAGCTGGTAGAATTGCCTTTGGTTTTCACGCCTATGCCGTAAAGCGCTTTCCGCGCCAATGCCTCGCGGTCACGTGGGCGCGGGAAGCCAGTCACGTAATGCGTAATGCGTGATGCGTAAGGTCGTCACGGATTACGCATTACGCATTACGCCCGTGGCAGCCTCGCTCAACGCAGACTTCGAGTTGTTTTTGCAAACGAACGCGAAGCGATTCCCCATCTCCCATGCGCCTCAACAAATTCCTCGCTCAGGCTGGCGTCGCCTCCCGCCGCGCGGCCGACAGGCTCATCGCCGCCGGTCGGGTCAAGGTGAACGGCCGCGTTGTGCGCGAGATGGGCTTGCAGATCGACCCGGATCAGGATAAGGTGACCGTGGATGGGAAGCCTGTGAGCGCCCATCGCAAGACCTTCACCTATCTTCTGTTGAACAAGCCTCCGGGTTATATCACCAGTCGCAAGGACCCTGAAGGTCGTCGCACCATCTACGAACTCATCCCGGCCCGTTACCACCGCCTCCATCCCGTGGGCAGGCTCGATTTCCAGAGCGAGGGCCTTGTGCTCCTCACGGACGACGGCGATCTCACCCAGCGCCTGACCCACCCCTCCTACCAACACGAGAAGGAGTATTGGGTGCAGGTCGCGGGTCAGGTTCCTGATGTCACGCTGCACAAGCTGCGCAAAGGCGTGCGCCTGGAGGATGGTCTGGCCCGGGCTCGGGTGCGCTATCTGGGCAAGATTCCACCCCAGCAGCGCTTTTGGATCCAGCCCGATCCCAAACACGCGTGGCTGGTTTTCGTCCTGCACGAGGGCCGCAATCGCCAGATCCGTCGCATGTGCCAGGCCGTGGGCCTGCGCGTCCGCCGTCTGGTGCGCGTCCGCATCGATGATATCGCCATCGGGGATCTGAAGCCGGGCCAATGGCGGCTGGCATCCAAACGTCAGCTCAAAGCCATCCGCAAAATCCGTGCGGGAAAGTAAGCCAGGAAACCCGTAAACCGGTAGACCAGGAAACCAGGGAAACCTGGGAAATCCGGCCGCGTTGCTTCTTCCTCCCGGTCTACTGGCGTACCGGCCTGCCAGGTTCCATTTTCCCGTCGGCGCGCTGCCGCTCATGGCGGCTTCTCCGAAAACTCTTTGCAAACTCTGCCAGCGCTCATTTGAACTTTCCCATGCACAACGATCCCTTCGTCATCGCCATCGACGGGCCCGCGGCCTCGGGCAAGAGCACCGTGGGCAGGCTCGTCGCCGAAAAACTCGGTTTCCTGCTGTTCGACACCGGCGCCCTCTATCGGGCCGTCACCCTGGCCGCACTGCGTCGCGGCGTGCCCATCGAGGACGAGGCGCGCATCACCGACCTCGCCCGCACCATCCACATCGAACTCATCCCCGCCACGGTGGCCGACGGGCGGTCTTACACCGTCCTGGTGGATGGTGAGGATGTGACCTGGGCCATTCGTAGCGAGGACGTGGACGCGCACGTGTCCGCGGTCAGCGCCTATCCCGGCGTACGCGAGGCGCTGAAACACCAGCAGCGCCGCATCGCCCGTCAGGGCAATGTGGTCATGGCGGGGCGAGATATCGGCACGGTGGTGTTCCCGGAGGCTCCGCTGAAGGTGTATCTGGACGCCTCGCCCGAGGTGCGGGCGCAGCGCCGATGTGAGGAATTGCGGGCCCGAGGGGAGGAGGCCGATTTCGATGAAATCCTGGCCGCGGTGCGCCGCCGGGACGCCATCGACAGTACGAGAGAGACCGCGCCCCTGCGCGTCGCCGAGGATGCCGTCGTCATCCACACCGACCACATGAACATCGATCAGGTCGTGGACGCCATCGTGAAACTGGCCCGCGAGCGTCTCGAGGACCCCGCTTGAGATCGCCCATGTCTGCCGACACGCCTTCTCGCGACTATCGTTGGGTGGCCGCCCCCGATGCGCATCGCCGCTGGCAGGCGCACTTCTGGATGGGCGTGATCGCAGCCCTGGATGCACTGTTGATCCGGAAGGATGTGCAGGGGCTGGAAAAGTTGCCCGCCTCGGGGCCGCTCATCCTCTACTACAATCACATCCACTACATTGACCCCATCGTCATCATGGCGCGGCTGCGAGGCCGACGTCATGTCGTCGCCATCGCCAAGGCGGAGCTGGAGCACGCGTTCTTTCTGGGGCCAGCCACCCGCTCGTATGGCACCATCTACGTCAAACGGGGTGAGCCCGACATCCCGGCGCTGCGGGCGGCGCTGGCTGTGCTGAAGACCGGCTACGCCCTCCTCATCGCCCCAGAAGGCACGCGTTCGCCCGACGTCCGGCTCATGCCTGCGGAAAAGGGCCTGGGGTTGCTGGTCTATCGGGCCAATCCTATGCTGATGCCCGTGGGCGTGTGGGGAACCACCGACTTCCCCGCATCCTACAAGCGCCTGAAACGCCCTCTGGTGCACTTCCGCTTCGGTCGTCCCTATCGTTTTCAGCTTCCCAAAGAGATGACCCGGCGGGAGGCCGAGGAGGTCGTCACCGATTACGCCATGCGTCGCCTGGCTCGATGCCTGCCTGAGTCCATGCGCGGCGTGTATGCCGATCCCCCGCCCAATTTATCCTACGTGGAGGAACTCTGATGTACGAAATCATCGACCTGCATTTTCAGGGCGAGCCGGAGATCATCGCCAGTTATGTGCTGCGCGGGCCCCGCGGCGTCGCCCTCATCGAAACCGGCCCCGGATCGACCGCGGATAATCTGCTCGCGGGGCTGATGCGAGCGGGCATCGCCAAGGAGGAGATCACCGACATCCTCCTCACCCACATCCACCTCGACCACGCGGGCGCAGCCGGATACATGGCCCGCCTCACCGGGGCTACGGTGCATGTGCATCATGTAGGCGCGCCTCACATGATCGACCCCTCCAAACTGCTGGCCTCGGCCGGACGCATCTATGGCGACCAGATGGGGCCGTTGTGGGGTGAATTTCTCAGCGTGCCCGAAAGCCAGATCCACGCGTTGCACGATGGCGACATCATCGACGCCGCAGGCATCCCGGTGAAAGCCATCGACACGCCGGGCCACGCTTATCATCACATGGCCTATTGGTTGGAAGATGGCCTGTGCTTCACCGGGGACATCGCCGCGGTGCGACTGCCCGGTTTCGACCATATCCGCCTCCCCACGCCCCCGCCTGAGTTCCATCTCCAATTATGGAAGGAGAGCGTGGCCAAACTGAAGGCCATGAAGCCCGACATCATCTTGCCCACCCATTACGGTCCTTATGAAGACGTGGATGATCACTTCGACGGCGTGGTGGAGAAGCTGGATGTGCTGACCGATTATCTGCGTCGGCGCGTGAAGGCGGGCGCACAGGCGGATGAACTGATGGTGGAGTTGCCTCAGTGGTTGGCGGATCAGGCCCGACGCGAAGGCGTCAGCCAGGAAGGCGTCCACCGCTATGAGGTGGTCGTGCCCAGCTACATGAACGTCACGGGCGTGTTGCGCTACTTCCGCAAGGTGGAAGGGATGGATGTGAGTTACTGACCCCACCCCAACACCGCCTGATTCCACGCCTCTTCCGCGGTCATCTGGCCCGTGAGCACCGCCAGCACAGCCTGGTGCACGCTGCGGGCCATCTCTTTATCCTTGCTGAATTCCGGCTGCAAGAAGCCCTTCTCCAGGGCCTCGGAGGCGAAGCTGTGGAAGTCATCCGCAGGCCACTGCATCAACGAGGTGCGGCGGGTAGGAAGCACATGGGCCTCATGGCTCCATTGGGCCAGAGACTCGGTCGCCATCAGGTCGTCCAGAAGCTGAACGGCCAAGTTCTGCCTGGCTTCGTCCGCGGTCACGATGGCGTAAGCCCATCCGTGCATGAGATAGCGCCCATGACCATCTTGCGTAGGCGTGGGGCCGAATCGCAGAAACGCGGCCTGGCCCTGCTGGGCCAGCCACAATGACGCCGTGGTCTCAGCCATGGGCTTATTTCCTTGCAGTGCGCCTTCCCAGGTGTCGCGGGGGTTGTTGGTCTGCGCCCCGGCCGGATCGATGAGCCCCCGGCGATACGCTGCCTCATAAAAATCGAGCAGGGTGCGCAGGGCTTCGCGGTTGCGCAATGGATCTTCTCCGTTGGGCACGGCGCTGAGGTAATGGATCAGCACGGCGTCCGTCCAGGATGCTTCGGCGCCGCCAAAGGGGAAGAGATAGGAGGCGTTGGAGGAGAGGATGACCTCCCAGGTGGCGGGCGGTTCGGAGAGCGCAGCCGGCTGAAATGCAAGGTGCTCGAAGTCCGCGGCGAAAGGTGCGCTCATCCATTCATCTTCCACCCTGCTCGCTTGCTGGGCGAAGGGATACAGATCGCCTTGGAGGTCTTCGGGGAGGAGGGGCGTGAGAGGCTGGAGGAGATCGGCCTGAGCCGCGACGGGGATATCCTGGAAGGGGAGGGCGATGATGTCGGGAAGGAGGGAGGGCGCGACGGGCTGGGTTTTCTCCAGCCAATCCAGCAGCCCACCCGGCCCGCGCGGCAGCTTGGGCACGATCCTCACCCGCACGCCCTGTTCCGCCTCGAACGCCTGCACAATCTCCATCAATGCTTCATGTCCCGGACTTTCTTCCAGCGCCATCCAGTCGGGCAGCCACACCGTGAGGGTGATGGGTTCGGGCGTGGAGGGCTGGGGCGTGACCAGGGGCAGGGTGGCCTGGGGCGTGGGCGCGACCGTGGCAGTGGGCGCGCCCGCGGGCGTGCACGCAACCGGGAGGATCGCCATCAGAAGGATGAGGAGGAATCGCAGGCGCATGAGGGATGGTTCAGTGTTCGGTAATCAGTCTGGAGGTAAAAGTGCTTGCCGGCTCATTTGGCGTGGGAAGCCAAGCACGTAATCCGTAATGCGTGATGCGTAACGCTCTCACGTTTCACGTTTTTCACGCATCACGTCTGTGGCAGACTCGCCCAACGTTGGCTTCGAGTTATTTTGTAGACGAATGTAACTGCTAACGTACTTGACTTTAGGCCGCCAAAAGCCACGAAGGCTCGAAGTTTTTCGAAGACACGAAGGAAAAATCAAGGAAAATACGTCGTGCCTTGGCTTTTCTTCGTGTCTTCGTGGCAAAAAGTGGTGGCGATACCTTAGCAGTTACAGACGAATGCTATTTTCAAAGCAGGCGACACGAGCGATAGCTCGCCGATACGAACGAAAATGAGGACGCAGATGACATGGATGCTTCGCATCGCAGATTTACGCAGATGATTTTCGCAGATTTTTTCTTTTTATCTGCGTTCATTCGTTTCAATCTGCGTCATCTGCGTTCCCTAATCCTATTTTCAAAGCAACGCTTCGAGGATATCCAGCGTTTCCTCGATGTCGCCCGTTTCGATGCCGTAGTGGGTGACCGCGCGGATGCGGTCCGGGCCCAGGGCCAGCACGCCCACCCCGCGAGCCTGGAGAGCGTCTTGCAGCGCGGGGGCGGTGTAGCGAGGATGGTCGACGCGGAAGTAGACGATGTTCGTGTGCACCGGCTCAGGCTCGACGCCCGGCAGGCGGGCCAGGCCCTCGGCCAACAGGCGGGCGTTGGCGTGGTCCTCGGCCAGACGGTCCACCATCTCGGTGAGGGCGACGATGCCCGCGGCCGCGATGACCCCGGCCTGGCGCATGCCGCCGCCCAGCACTTTGCGCATCCGCCGGGCGCGGGCGATGAACGCCTCCGACCCGACGACCACCGAACCCACCGGCGCACTCAGCCCCTTGCTCAGGCAGAAGGTGACCGAGTCGGCATCCCGCGTTAGCGCTTTCACGTCCGCCTTCTGGGCCACGGCCGCGTTGAAGATGCGAGCGCCGTCGATGTGCAGCTTCAGGCCATGGCGATGGGCCAGGTCGGCCACGGCCTGGGTGTAGTCGGGCGTGAGGAAGGCGCCCCCGCGGCGGTTGTGGGTGTTTTCCAGGCTGACCAGTCGGCTGACGCCGAAATGGACGTTGTCGGGCATGATGGCGGCTTCGATATCCTCCAGCCGTAACGTGCCGTCGGGCTGGTTGGGCACGATGCGGGGAGCGATGCCGCCGAGGACGGCGGAGCCCACCTGCTCATAATTGTAGGTGTGGGAGTCATGCCCCATGATGACTTCGTCACCCCGGTTGCAGTGGGCGAGCAGGCAAACCAGGTTGCCCTGGGTGCCGCTGGTGACCAGCAGCCCCGCTTCTTTGCCGAAGATGGACGCGGCCAGGGCTTCGAGTTCGTTCACGGTGGGGTCTTCGCCGAACACGTCGTCGCCGACGCGGGCGCGGGCCATGGCCTCGCGCATGGCGGGCGTGGGCTGGGTGACGGTGTCGGAGCGGAGGTCGATACGTGGAGGCATGGGTTTGTGTGGTCCGATATCAGGCGACGAACGTGTCTCGTGGCCGGGTTGGCGGGGGAAGCCAATCCCGTAATGCGTGATGTGTAACGCTCTCACGTTTCACGTTTTCACGCATCACGCCGTTGTCGCCTCGGCCGACGTTGGCTTTGCGAGCCTTCAGCAATCAGCGATCATCAACAGCGTTCAGGATTCCGTGGCGGCGTCGAAGGTGGGGAGGTCGGTGAGGGGATTGTCGAGGTCGGGGCGGGCGTCGAGGATGACGCCGCTTTCGCCCAGGATGTCCGCGGGCAAATCGTCCATCTGAGGCCACTGGCCCGCTTTCACCGCCTGCAAGCGCTGTTCCAGCAGCAGGACTTCGCCCGCGGTGAGGCCGTAGCGGTTCTGGGGATGGAGGATCAGTTCGATGAGGTCCTGGGCGATGATGCGGGCCAGTTCCAGGTTCGTCTGGAAGAAGCGCCATTCCTTCAGAGGCACCTGAAGGATGGCCTGGGTGATGAAGAGGAAGGCGCTGGGGGTGATGGGGTTGCGGCGACGCAGGGGCAACGCGGGGCGCTGAAGCTCCATGGCCAGGTCCCATTCGACGCCCGCGGGCGCGGTGATATCCCTGCCCATGAGGAAGTAGAAACGGTCCACGTTGCTGATGCGCTCGAAGAGGTCGTCGTAGGATGCGCCTTCGGGCGGGCAGCGGCGGATTTCTGCGCCGACCTGCACGGGCAGGTGAGCCAGAAGGTGGCCAATGACGCCCCGTTGGGCTTCCAGGTCCGCGGTGGCGGCCACGTAGATGCGGAGTTTTTCGGCCATGATCAGGCGCTTTTCACCGTTTGGGCGATGCGTTCGTCGCTGTATCCGAGCCGATGCAGGGGCCCGATGAGATCGGCGTCCAGATCGGGGTAATAGGTGCGCAGAAGCGTGGCGGTGCCCTCCGGTTCGATGAGGTAGTCGCCCAGATGCGCGGGGAGAACGATGGACTGGCCCAGCGCCAGCCTCTCCCCGGCCACGGTCGCTGCACCCTCGATGACGGTCCAGGCGTCGAAGCTGGTGGGACGGGTGGCATAGGCCCGGGCCTGAGCCAGGCGATGGCGTTCCAGTGCGAAATAGGGGCAGGCGACCAGCAAATCCCGATCCGGTTCCAGCGCGATGGGCGGGATTTTCTCCTGGGCCGGGGGTTCGTAGCGGATCACGTCCAGGGCCTTTTCCAGATGGAGTTCGCGCAATTTGCCGTCGGGCCCGCGGCGGTTGTAGTCGTACACCCGGTAGGTGAGGTCCGACTTCTGCTGGATTTCGAAGAGGAGGATGCCTTCGTTGATGGCGTGGAGCGTGCCCGCGGGCACGAAGATAACGTCGCCCGTCTGCACGGGCAGGTAGTGGACCAGCTCCTCCAGCCAGCCTTCGGCCACGGCTCGGGCGAATTCCTCCCGGCTGCTGGGGCGTTTCAGGCCGTAGATGAGGGTGGCTCCCGGCTCGGCGTGGAGGATGTACCAGGCTTCGGTTTTGCCATGAAAGCCGGTGTGGGCCTCGACCGTGTGGGCGTAGGCGTCGTCGGGATGCACCTGGATGCTGAGCCGATCGTTGGCGTCGATGAATTTGGCAAGCTGGGGAAAGTCGCGGTCATAGCGGGGGATGCTCTGACTGCCCAGCAGGCCCTCGCCCAGCTCGCGGGCGGCTTCGCCCAGGGTTTTGCCCGCCAACGGCCCGTTGAGGATGGGGTTTTCGGCATAGACGAGCCAGATCTCGGCCAGATCGTCGGGCAGGGGCTCGGGCAGGCCCAGCCAGCGGGCCAGGCGCTGCCCGCCCCACAGACGATGGTCGAGCTTGGGTTTGAGGCGCAGGGGGTAGATGGCCACGATCGGTCTGTATCTGGTGAAGGGGAAGGCGTTAGAGGCGGCACGGGCGACGGCTCACCGATATGGATGAAAATGCCTCGCGGCCAGAGCGGCGCGGGAAGCCAGGCACGTAATGCGTAATGCGTGATGCGTAACGATCTCACGTTTCACGTTTTCACGCATCACGCTCGTGGCAGACTCGCCCAACGTCGCCTTGGCGATCCTACCGCAACCGACGATCTTTTTGTTGTCATAGTAGAATTCGCTCGATTTCGGCCAGCACATCCTCGCTAAGAGTGACGCCGCTGGCCTTGACGTTCTCTTCCACCTGTTCGGGCCGGCTGGCGCCCACGATAACGCTGGTGATCTCAGGACGGCGCAGGATCCAGGCCAGCGCCAGTTGAGGCATGGTCAGGCCCAGATCGCCAGCGATGGCGGTCAACTTCCTGACCCGCTCGATATTCTCCGGCGTCAGGTCCTCCTTGATCCAATGGGAGTAAGTGGCGCGAGAGCCTTCGGGAATGCCGTCGAGATATTTCGTGGTGAGCACGCCCTGGGCAAGGGGGCTCCAAACCACGATGCCCAGGCCCTTTTCCGCGCACATGGGCATGATGGCGTCCTCGATATGCCGGTCGAGCATGTTGTAGCGCGGCTGCTCCACAAAGGGCTGATAGCCCAGCCAGTGACGGGCCAGGTCCACTGCATCCTCGATGTTGTCCGCTTCCCACACGCTGGTTCCCCAATAGAGGATTTTTCCCTGGCGCACCAGGTCGGTCATGGCCAGCACCACTTCTTCGATGGGCGTCTCTTCATCGTAGCGATGGCAGAAATAGATATCCAGATAATCCGTGCCCAGGCGTTTGAGGCTGCCCTCGACCGATTCCATGATGTGCTTGCGGCTCAGGCCTCGGTCGTTGACATTGTCGCTCATGGGCCAGTAAACCTTGCTGGAGATGACGAAATCGCTGCGCTTCTTGCCCCGAAGCCATTTTCCGAAGACGCGTTCCGCGTTCCCGCGGGCATAGATATCGGCCAGGTCGATGAAATTGACGCCATGTTCAACAGCTACGTCCAGGCAGGCGAATGTGGTGTCGTCATCCACTTGACCGCCAAAGGTGAGCCAGCCTCCGAGAGAGACTTCGCTGAGTTTCAGACCTGTGCGGCCCATGTTTCGATATTCCATGGCAACCTCTTTGTCGTATGGGATGAGAAGCGCTCGACGCCTGGCGCAAACTCAGTCGCCGATGGTCACCGCCAGCCTGTCCAGCAGTAGCACCGCGGCGAAGCCCAGCGCCGCCAGCAAGATGGCGAAAACGACCTCGGCATTGAAGGCGGGCGGAAGCACATTGTGCACCACGGTGGGGATCACGTTACCGTGGTTATCGGTGATGGATTCGACCACGACCTTCCACGGCCACAGTTTACGCAGGCTGCCCATCATGAAGCCGGTGAGAATGGCCACGGTCAGGTCGTGGTGTTTGCGGAAGAGCCAGCCCAGCGCCTGGGCGAAGGTGACCAGGCCCACGGCTGCGCCTGCGGCCAGGATCATCAGGCTGACGACATCCCGATTGTTGACGGCGCTAAGCGCGAACTGGTATTTGCCCAACAACACCAGGATGAACGCGCCCGAGATGCCCGGCAGGATCATGGCCGTGCTGGCCAGGGCGCCGCTGAGGAAGACATAAAGGGGCGTGTTGGGCGTTTGGGCGGGCACAGCCCCGACCAACAGATAAGCTCCCACGGCGGCGACGGCCAGAAAGGCCGCCAGGATGACCGTCCATTTCTTGATGCGTCGGGCCACCGTGATAACCGAGGCCAACACAAGGCCGAAAAAGAAGCTCCAGATGAAGACGGGCTTGTTGATCAACAACCATTCCAGCCCCTTGGCCAGGGTGAGGAAGGCGAGAATAATCCCCGATCCCAGGGCGATGAGGAAGGGGAAATTGATGGCCTGCATGGCCTCGCGAATGCGAAAATGCAGAAGCGCATTCCAGAACGCCTTGCGTCCCACCGCCCGGATGCTGAAGATAAGTTCGGCATAGATGCCCAGGATGAACGCCATGGTGCCGCCCGATACGCCCGGGACGACATCCGCCGAGCCCATGGCGAATCCGCGCGCCACCAGCCCCAGATATTCTTTCCAGCTTCGCGAGGATGCGATGGGGATGGCAGCTTCCGCAGAGGGCGTTGATGTCGTCGTTTCCATAGGTTGATGCGTTCCTTTCTGAAATGGGATAGGGCGCGAACTCAAAAGAATTCGCCAATTCGAGAGCTTACCACAATCCCCACCGCCGGGCAATTATGAACCCTTTGGCGGGGAATGGCATAAAATTTACAGGAAGCTAGCGCGTTATGTAGCCCGGTAACCCGGTAGACCAGAAAACCGGTAAACCAGGAAACCAGGGAAACCGGATCAGCCTCCCGGTCTACTGGTCTACCGG
Organism: Anaerolineae bacterium; assembly: GCA_026991225.1. Lineage (GTDB taxonomy): Bacteria > Chloroflexota > Anaerolineae > J102 > J102 > M2005. The sequence goes on from JALXCB010000170.1 coordinate 11,669, forward strand.
TCTATCGGTTTCCCGGTTTACCAACGCTATTTTCGGAACAGACGCCACGCGCGGCAGCTCGCCGATACCGATGAAAATGAGAACGCAGATGACGCAGATGCAACGCTGATTTCCGCAGATAATCTTTAGTCTTCAGTCTTTTTTCTTCGTGCCTTCGCTTTCCTTCGCGCCTTCGTGGCTCTATTTTCAAAGCAGCCGCCCGACCGCAGCCCACACCTCCTCCAGGGCGATATCGCGCACGCAGCCATGCGCGGGCAGGTCGGGCCAATCGAATTTGCCGCAAGGGACGCAGTCCCACGGGCTGGCGATGACGACATGCCGGGCGGGGTCGCCCCACGGCCCGTACAACGCCGGGTCCGCCGGCCCGAACAGATGCACTGTGGGCGTTCCCACGGCCACGGCCAGATGCAGCGGCCCGCTGTCCGGGCCCAGCACGAGATCGGCTCGGGCCAGCACCGCGGCCAGGAGCGAGAAGGAAGTGCGTCCGCCCAGGTCGAGGATGCACGCATCCGCATGGGCCACGGCTTGCGTCAGGGACGTTTCGTCCGGCCCGCCGGTGACGACCACCCGCGCGCCTGCATCGACCAGACGCCGGGCGATCTCCGCCCATTTCGCTGTATCCCACAGCTTCACGGCCGCGCCCGAACCGGGGTGGATGACCACCAGCGGCCCGCCATCGCCCCCGAAAGCTGCGGCCAACAGCGCATCCGCCTGCGCGGCGTCATCGGCGGGAATGTGAAAGCGCAGGGGGTGAGCGATGGGGTCGGGCTGGATGGCGTCGCCCGTGAGCGCAGTCATCAGGCGCAGATTCGCGGCGGCCGCGTGTTCATGGCGGAGGGCGAGAGCGCGGCTGAGCCAGGGCGTCGTCTCCTGCGTGTCGAATCCCAACCGCCAGAGGACGCCCGCGAAGCGGGCGAGCATCGCTCCCCACCAGTGGTCGGGCCGACAAATCAGGGCCGCATCGAAGGCTTGCCCGCGCAGACGCCTCGCTTCGCGCCGCAGCAATTCCCAGCGTGCCACTGCGCCCGCCCGCGGGCCCCGCTCGAACGCGGGAAAGGGCAGCTCGATGACCGCGTCGTACGCGCCCGCCAGGCCGGGCAGGGCGGGTCTGGCCCAGGGGCCAATGGCCAGGGTGATATGCGCCCGCGGCAGGCGGTTGCGCAGCCAGCGCAGGCCGGGCCCCAGGAAGAGGAGATCGCCCAGGTGATCGGGGCGAATGATGAGGATGCGGGCCGTCTCCAGATGGTCGGGCGAAGGCGGCCTACCCCCATCCCCGCGCAGGGCTTTCGCTCCCGCGCGCACAAGCGCCGCCCGCACGCGGGCCTTGCCGCGGGGCGGCGCTTGTGGGACAGGAGGATGGGGATAGGAGGGCATTGGGGCATACGCAAAGGCCTCGGGGGTCTGTGCGGACCTCCGAGGCCTCGATGGCCATCAGTATCGCAGCAGGGCGCCGATATTGCCGTGGCTCTTGAGGATGGCCTGATTCTCCGGATCCCGCACGACTTCCACATGCCCGCCCAGGTTCAGGGTTTGCTCGGCCAACAGGGTGACCACATCGGGCACGGTCTCCAGTTGGTCGCTGCCGCAGTAGAGGCAGGTCTTGGGCGGCGCTTCGGCCAGATCGGCGATGAGGCCCTGACAGTTCCGACACTGCCAGCCTTTGTGCACGAAGTCGGGCGGGAAGAAGAGGGTGTCGATGCGGGCCTGCTGGCCCGCGAAGGTCGTATCGGCCAGGCCCGCGACCGCGCGACCATTCCTGCGTTCGAGTTCGCCCGTCAATACAGCCAGGCGCTCGCGCTCCTCCCGCACTTCGGCCTCCTGCACCAGCGGGGCCACTTTGTCCCGCACATCGTTGTAAGTGACGCGCAGAGACATATTGACCACGCCCAGCAGTTTTTCGCGGAGGGGCTTGGGCAACAAGTCGGCGATCTCATGGGGGATTTCATCGGGTCCGGCGATGACCAGCCACTTCCAGCGGGCCTTGCGATCGATGATCTCGGTGAGTTCGACCACATGGCGATAATGCTGACGCCAGTGCTCTTCCTGCCATTGTTCGTGATTGTGCGCGCCCCAGCCCAGCGCCTTCGTCTTGGAGGGCGTTTCATCCACTTCTGAGATATTGTATTCCGCGACCTCGCCCATGTAGTAAACGAAGAACCGGGCCCGGCGGCGGTCCGCCAGCACGACGCCGGTGGGTTCGTGCTCATCAAGCTGGATCAGCAACGGCGTCAGCACGGGCAATTTGCCCCAGGCCAGGAAATCGACCGGCGCTTCGGGCAGATGGTAGATGAGGAATTTCTCGTATTTCACCTCCCGATCGCGTTTGGGCGAAAACTTGAACGGCGCGGCGAAGATGACAAGACCGCGGCCCATGGGCGATCGGCCGAGGCTGTGTTCCAGCAAACTGCCGATATGGGAGGTGATCGCATCGAACAGTAGGAGTTCGTTGCGATCGGTGATGCGGTCGCGTTGCGACGCCACCAGATTTTTGTATCGCAGAACCAACGGTTCAACTTGCAACCGTTCGGGGCGAGTGTCCAAATAGAGGGAAATCATCCCCTGCTCGGAGGAGAAGGATTTCAGCGCCAGAATGTCTTGCTCGGTGATAAAATCGTAACCGCGTTCATCATCTCCGATCAGACTCAAAACCAGTTCATCGGCATGGATATTCGAAACCATAGGTCGCTCCTTATTGAGAGAATTGTGTGGCTCATCTAACCAAACTTTTACACTTTTTTGCTAAGAATGGTATTAGAATTAGGCCAGCAAAGTGTTAGAATTGCGACCATCAAAGTATACTCGACGCATTATGAACCTCCCTAATCCCGATTCTGCGCCTCTTCTGTGGCTCGATGAGACCGCCGTGGCCGTGAACAAACCTGCCGGGTTGCTGGTGCACAATAGCACATGGGCGGGGCCGAAGGAGACCTCGCTTCGACAGTTGGTCGCGCGCCAGCTCGGCCGTCAGACCTATCCCATCCACCGGTTGGACCGGCCCACCAGCGGCGTGTTGCTTTATGCGCTCAGCAGCGAGGCCGCCCGCCGCTGGCACGACCAGCTTCGCCAGCCCGACACCCGCAAAGTCTATCTGGCTTTGGCCCGTGGGCGCATCGACGTCCCCATGACCATCGACCTGCCCCTGAAGGAAGGCGACGTGCCGCGTCCGGCCATCACCCACATCCAACCCCTGCACTACAACCCCAACGAAAACGTGACCCTGGTGGCCGCCCGCATCGAGACAGGCCGCCGGCATCAGATTCGCCGCCATCTCAGCCGCATCGCCCATCAGATCATCGGCGACACCACCTACGGCAAGGGGCGCATCAATCACCACTTTCGCGAACGCTATCACCTGCACAGACTCTTTCTTCACGCCTGGACATTGGACATCACCCATCCCTACTCGGGGGAGCGTTTGCATCTCGAAGCTGGACTTCCTGCCGAACTCCTGCAAGTAATCTCTCAACTCTTTCCAAATATGACCATGGAGCCGCCAACTTTCGATAGCGTCTGAGCCATTCCCATTTGGTTTCCTCCTGCCAGGGCGTCTTTCTCTATGCAACCCCCTCATCCCTGCTTCCCTACAGGAGTTGCCTGATGGAAACGAGAAAAGCATTCACGACCGCCCTGTTGCTGGCTGTTCTGTTGACGGGGTTGATTTTTTGGGAAAGCGGCGCTGCCGCTTCGATTTCCGCCCTGGCGCCGCCTCAACCTCAAGGCCTGTTCATCGACGCCTCATCCGCGGGCCTGCCCCAGCCCCAGGGAAAACACATCCTCCGCAGCCGCCTGGTCACCATCGACTATGAGCGATTGGAGGATGTCCGACTGCTCCTGAATCTCTTCCCCGATGCCGCGTTCACCATCATCCGTGATCGGGTCGAGCAGAACGCGTCGGGCAGCATAAGTTGGATCGGACATGTGCAGGACATGGAGGGGACCATCATCGTGCTGGTGCGCAGGGACGAGATGCTGACCGGGCTCATCACCACGCCCGTCGGCTCCTACCGCGTCACTTATCTGGGGGATGGGGTGCACGCGGTGCAACAGATGGACCCTGCGTACGTCCTGCCGCCCGTGGCGGGCGTGTTGCGAGATTATCTCGTTCCCGAAATCACGGCCAGGAAAAACGCAGGGGCGACCGCGGTCTCGGCCGCGGATGACGGCTCGGTCATCGACATCATGGTCGTCTACACCGACGACGCCGCGGACGCCACCATCCTCAGCGAGATCGAGGGCGCGGTGGCCTGGACCAACCAGAGCTACATCAACAGCGATATCAACCAGCGCCTGTGGCTGGTGCACACCATGGAAGTGTTGTATGACGAAGAGGACCCCGATCTCCACGGCGGCAACCGCCTCAACTGGGACCTGAACAACATCACCGACCCCAACGACGGCGTCATCGACGACGTGCACCCCACCCGCAACGACTATCACGCGGACCTGACCATGTTCGTGGTGGAGAACGCGGACAACGATGCCAACGTCTGCCGCGGCCTGGCCTGGCTTCAGGACCCCATCAGCCCTGATTTCGAGGATTACGGGTTCGCCACCATGGAAAGCTGTCTGGATTGGGGCCAGGTGATCTTCGCCCATGAGTTTGGGCACAACATGGGCGCCCGCCACGACTGGTACGTGGACGACGCCGCGACGCCCTTTCCCTACGCGCACGGCTACGTCCCAGCGGATTACGCCTTCCACACCATCATGGCGTACAGCTCCGAGTGCTCCGACCAGGGCGCGAGTTGTCCCGGCATTCCCAACTTCTCCAATCCCAACATCGATTACAACGGCCAGCCCACGGGCGTGGATGACACCGGCCCCACCAATTGCACTGCGGGCTCGGTCCCGGCCCAACGCTGTCAGGCCGACAACCACCGCACCCTGAACAACTCGGCGCCCACGGTGGCGGGCTTCCGTCAGAGCGAGATCGTATGGACGGGCGCAGTGAACAGCGACTGGCACAACGCCTCCAACTGGGATATGCAGGAAGGCCCGGCGGGCTCGACCACGTTGGTGCACCGCGTGCCGCGCGAGTTCGACGACGTGCGCATCCCGGCCACAGCCACCGCGCCCGTCATCAGCGCCGACGCCGTGGCCCGCAACGTGCTCATCGAGGATGGCGCCACCCTTACCCAGTCCGCGGGCGTCCTCACCGTGTATGGCGATTGGGGGGTGCAGGGCGCGGGCGCGTTCCATGGCAACGGGGGCGAGGTCGTCCTGACGGGCAGGCTGCCCCAAAGCCTTATCGCCACCCCGGGCTCCTACTTCCCCAACCTCTCCATCGGGGATGGTGTCAGCACCCAGGAGATCACGCTGGGCAGCGACCTGGACGTGAACGGCGACCTCACCCTTCAGACTAACGCCACCCTAACGGCGGGCGCGCACACGCTGCACGTGGCGGGCAACTGGAACGACAGCGGGCGTTTCGCCTACGGAACCAGCACCGTCATCCTGGATGGCGCGGCCCAGGACCTGAGCAAGCCCGTGAGCAGCGCGGTGCTGATGGATGAGCAGTTCAGCAAGGCGGATGGCAAGGGCTGTGGGTGTAGCACGGCCTGGCTGCCCGATGGCTGGAAGCGGGAAACGGTGGATGGCTCCGGCTGGTTCGGCGGGGAGCTGCACGGCTACGACGGCTCCGCCATCCTCTGGTGGGATTCCACCGACGGCTGGCTGTTCACCACCGGCTTCAACCTGGAGCCCGGCGTTACCTACCGCTTTTCCTTCGACTACCGGGCGCGCAGCGGCGGGCCGGTGGACTTCAAGATCTACTATGGGGACGCCCAGGCTTCGGGCAGCATGACCACGCTCATCAGCACGGCCACCTCTTCCACCAACGCCTACGCCACCCGAACGGATACGTTTACCGTGCCCGCGGCCGGAACGTATGTCTTCGGCATCCGGGCGCAAAAGGCGCCCGGCCCCTACGCCATCGTGGACAATGTGAAGCTGGAGGCCCTGAGCGACCTGGCTTTCTACGACCTGCAGGTGGCCAGCACCGACCGGGCGCTGCTCTTCGACCACGATCTGACCATGGTCCATGATCTGACGGTGGATGCGGGTGCGACGCTGGACCTGGCCAGTTACGACGCCACGGTGGACGGTGCGCTCACCAACAACGGGACGCTGCGGCAGACGAAGGCCGCGCCCGCGAGCGCGACCACCGATATTCTGCGCATCCGCAATAGCGCCGGAACCGCAGACGCTTATCTGGGCGTCGCCATCACGCCCGCCAGCGGCATGGGCGACGTCACAGTGGAAATCCAGGGCAATCAGACCGCGGGCTGCAACAGCGAAGACACCCTCATCCACCGCTGCTTCGACATCGCCCCCGCCACCAGCGCCTCCGCCACCATCCGCTTTTGGTATCTGAACAGCGAGCGCAACGGCTACGATCCTGCCAACATGCAGGTGTGGCACTGGAACGGCAGCAGTTGGGACGTGCAGGACAACGGCGGGGAGGTGCGCGGCACGGTGGGGAGCTATGAGTATGTCGAGGTGGACAACGTGAGCAGTTATTCTCCCTTCGGCCTGCGGGGCAAACCCCGGCCCATCGCCAGCGGCATCGCCATCGTCAGTTCCTCTATCCAGCTAAGCTGGACCCACAGCGACTCCTTCATCACCCAGTATCAAGTCTGGCGGGCGGCCGATGGCCCCTACGCCCAACCGGGCGATCCCGCCAGCCAGCTTTTGGACACCGTGCCCGCGCCCGCCAACGTGGGCGACACCGTCACCTACACCGATAACGCCAGCAGCCTCGGTGACGCCGCCTCCAACGATTACTACTTCATCGTGGCGGAAGACGGCGCCGGAAATCAGTCGGCTGTGGACAGCCATACGGGCGAGTTCGATTTCAGTCTGGTTCCGGGACAATGAACGATAGGAACGCAGATAACGCAGATCGGAATGGATGAGCACAGGTGAGCGTCAAACGTCAACCGTCAAACGTCAGGACATGACGCATGACGCTGATTGACTGACAAAACGCGTTGAGGTCTGCTTTGATCGCTCATATCGTCGACTGAAGTCGCACCATGGCAGGCCTGCGGCCAGTGGACGGCCTCCGCCGTCCATTTTCATGCTGGAAATCAGGTCGACGAAGGTCGACCCCGGGCGCGAAGCGCCTAAAGAGTCCGAGTTTACTCGGTAAAAGCGGGCGGAAAGGCAGACTGCAAGATTTGTCAGTCAACCAGCGCATGACGTTTGACGAACTCGGCTTCCCGCGCCAACCTGGCCGCGAGGCATTTTCGTCCGTATCGGCAAGCTTTTGCTCGAAAAAAGACCCCAGCGCAGCAACCGCTGGCCGGGGTCAAATTCTGTCAGGAGGAGAAATTCAGGCGTCCAGCCACTTTTCGACCTTGTTGGCGAAGGCCACGTAGCTCTGGGCGCCCACGATGCGGTCCACCTCGCGGCCGTTCTTGATGAACAGCACGGTGGGGATGCCCATGATGCCGAAACGGGCGGGCGTGTTGGGATTGTGGTCCACATCGAGCTTGGCCACCACGACGCGGCCATCGTATTCAGCCGCCAGGTCTTCGATGATGGGGGCGATGAGATGGCAGGGGTTGCACCATTCGGCCCACAGATCGACGATGGCGAGCTTATCCGCCTTCAGCACGACTTCCTCGAAATCCGCATCTGTGACATGGATGGGCTTGGGGCGATTGGCCTGGGCCTGTGTGGAGGAGGTGGCTTGCGGCTTCTCATCTTTGCCGCCAAAGAGTTTTTCGAATAAACCGGGCATATGACTATCTCCAGAAAGGTGGATGGAAATGAATCGTGTTCGTCCTTATTCGATTATCTGGCATCCCAAAAAGTTACATGCTGATTGACTGACAAATCTTGCAGTCTGCCTTTCCGTACGCTTTTACCGAGTAAACTCGGACTCTTTAGGCGCTTCGCGCCCGGGGTCGACCTTCGTCGACCTGATTTCCAGCATAAAAATGGACGGCGGAGGCCGTCCACCGGCCGCAGGCCTGCCATGGTGCGACTTCAGTCGACAGTATGAGCGACCAAAGCAGACCTCAACGCGTTTTGTCAGTCGATCAGAGTTACATGTCTCCAGACCTTCGGGAGGTAGAAAAACACATTCTCATCTGCCCAGGCCGCCGGACTGATTTTCCATCCCACGGCCACCCGTGCTAGAATGAATATGCTGATTTTTAGTAACTACACCGGTATCCAACAAAACGTCTTGCCACGAAGGCTCGGCCCCCCTCCGGCTCCCCCCGAGCTACGCTCAGGGGGAGGGGACGAAGACAATGCAGGTTTGCAAGTTTGCAGGTCGCAAGTGGCAAGTGCTTCTGGCTGCGAGGTTTTTCACCTGCTACTTGCTACCTGCCACCTGCCACTTTTCCTCTTCGCGCCTTCGTGTCGTCGTGTCTTCGTGGTTTTTGCCTCGCTATGAGGGGGGACGTGTATAGTTACGATTTTTATTCTCCCGGAGGTAGAAGAACATGGCCCGTCGCAAACGCATCAACAAGCAGCAACCCAAGAAGAAGATCAACTGGACGACCACGATCTGGTACATCATCGGCGCTTTGATCGTGATCGCGATGGTGTTCTCTTTGGTCGCTGGCGCTTTCCGCTAAGAAGACCGCTTTCATTCACCCGGAAGCCGTTTCCCCTGGGCGACGGTTTCAATCCCCACATCCGTGGGTTTGACCATCTCCCATGGCCAATCTCACTCGAGGCGCCAAGATCGGACTGCTATACGTTGTGATAGCGGTCTTCTTTTTTTCCACCAGCCCCATCTTCATCCGCTGGGCCGACACCATCTCCAGTTACGAGATCACCTTCTGGCGGCTGACCACCGCGGCCCTGACCGTGGGCGTGATGATGTGGATCAAGCGGGAGCGCTGGCATGTCCCGCGGGATGCGTGGGGGAAGTTTCTGCTGTTTGGGTTGATCACCGCCCTGCATTTTCTGTGCTATATCGCTTCCCTCTCTTTCACCACCATCGCCCACTCCCTGGCCATCGTCTACACCGCGCCCGTCTTCGTCACGCTGTTCTCCGCCATTTTCCTCAAGGAGCACATTCCCTATCGCAAATGGGGCGGGATTCTGATCACCGTGGTGGGGATTGGCATCCTGGCTGGGTTTCAGCCGAATTTCACCCGGCGTATGCTTTTTGGCGACCTGTTGGCCCTGGGTTCCGCCATCACGTTTGGGCTTTACAGCATCGCCGGGCGGTCGCAGCGACATCATTACAGCCTCTTTACCTACGCCATCACCACCTACGGGACGGCGGCGCTGTGGGCCATGCCCGCGGCCGCGTTCACCTTCACGCCCGGCGGCTACACCGCCAAAACCGTACTCAGCATCCTGGGCATGGGCATCTTTCCCCTGGGCTTCGGTCACACCCTCTACAACGCGGCCCTGCGCCGGGTGCACGCCTCCTATGCCAATGTCATCGCCACGCAGGAGGTGACAGGCGGCATTATCCTGGGTGCGTTGCTGCTGAGCGAAATTCCGGGCGTCAATGAAATCATCGGGGTCATTGTGGCTCTGTTTGGCATTTTGATTGTGATTTTATGAGGTCATCCAAGTGGCCCGCTCGCTGATACTATGGCGGGCTACGTAGACCCGTAGACCGGGTGGGGGAGCGACGCGACCCGGTTTCCCTGGTTTTCTGGTCTACCGGTCTACTGGTTTCCCGGTTTACCAAATCTATTTTCATAGCAAGCTCGCCGATACCGATGAAAATGCCACGCGGCCAGGTGGGTGCGGGAAGCCAAGCACGTAATGCGTAATGCGTGATGCGTAACGATCTCACGTTTCATGTTTTCACGCATCACGTTCGTTGCAGGCTCGCTCAACGTTGTTCTGACGATCCTCAATCCTAATCCGACTCCTATTTCCATAGCAGGCGTCACGAGCGAAAGCTCGCCGATACGGACGAAAATGAGAACGCAGATGACATGGATGCTTCGCATCGCAGATTTCCGCAGATGATTTTTACAGATTTTTTCTTTTTATCTGCGTTCATCCGTTTCAATCTGCGTCATCTGCGTCCTCCAAATTTATTTTCAAAGCAGCGATCCTTTGCAACTCCGAACTCACGTTTTCATTCCTGGGCCTATGCTTCCTACCAAGTTCCCCCGCCATCTCTGGCCCCTCAGCCTTCACTTCTTCCAAAAGCGTCTGTTCCTGGGCGAGCATGATCTGACCGATCTCGCCCGGCGGCTGGGCGCGCCCCTCTATCTCTACGATCTGGCCACCCTCGATCACGCCATCAGCGCCTACCGGCATGGGTTGCGGGGCTGGCCCGGCCCCAGCCTCATCGCCTACGCCTCGAAAGCATGGCTCAGCCTGCCCCTGGCGCAATTGCTGGCCCGCCGCGGCCTGGGCTTCGACGTGGTTTCGGTAGGCGAATTGGAGATCGCCCAGCGCGGGGGCGCAGACCCACGCCTGATTCATATCCACGGCAACAACAAATCGCCCGGGCTGCTGGCCCGAGCCGCGGACGCGGGCGTGGGCGGGATCGTCGTGGACAATCTTCACGAATTGACGTTGCTGGAAAAAATGCAGCCGCCCGCGCCTCTGAGCCTCTGGCTGCGTCTCAATCCCGACCAGTCGCCCGACACCCACGCTTATCGTCAGACCGGGCACTACGGATCGAAATTCGGGCTGAGCTGGGAAGAGGCGCAGATCGCGGCCCGGCGCATCGCCCAGGCGCCCCACTTGCAGCTCACGGGCCTTCATGCGCACATCGGCTCCCAATTCTTCGACCTGAAGCCTCTGTTCCGGGCCATCGACCGATTGGCGGCGTTGGCCGCGTGGGTGCAGGGGCAGGGCCTGGGGGAGGTACGCTATTTCTCCCCCGGCGGCGGTCTGGGCGTTCCCTATCACCCAGATGACCCCGCGCCGCGGTTGGTCGAGGCGGTGCGCGGGCTCAGCGAGTATGCGGCCCGGGCCTGGCAAGAGCGGGTGGGTGGGCCTTATCCCACCCTGGCGCTGGAACCTGGCCGTAGTTTGATTGCCCGCGCGGGGCTGGCATTGTATACTGTGGGCGCCATGCGCCATCTGACCACGGGCCAACGCATCATCGCCGTGGACGGCGGCATGAGCGACAATCTCCGCCCCGCCCTGTACGGCGCCCGCTACACCGCGGCCCTGGCCCATGCGCCCCTGGCCCCGACCGCGGGCCCTGCCCGCATCGTCGGGCCATTGTGCGAAAGCGGCGATTTCCTCATCGACAGCATCGACCTGCCCAAAGCCCATCCCGGCGACGTTCTGGTCGTTCCCAGCTCGGGCGCATATCACCTGAGCATGGCCAGCAACTACAACGGCATGTTGCGCCCGGCCGTCTGGCTTCACGCCCGCGGGAAACTTATTCCCATGCAGCGTCGAGAGACCGTCGCCGACCTGCTGCGACGCGACTTTCCATTACCCCCACAATGACTCCATCATCATGACCACAGCCATCATCATCCTCGCTGCGGGCAAGGGCACCCGCATGAAATCCAATCTGCCCAAGGTGCTGCATCCCCTGGCCGGTCGCCCCATGATCGCCTACAGCCTTGATCTGGCCCGCGCGGTGGGCGATCTGCCGCCTATCGTCATCGTGGGCTATAAGGCGGATGAGGTGAAGGCCGCGGTGGGTTCGGGCGTCACGTTTGTGGAACAGACCGAGCAACTGGGGACGGGCCACGCGGTGATGCAGGCCGAGGCCGCGCTGGCGGGCCGGGCCGATATCGTCATGGTCTATGCCGCGGACATGCCTCTCATCACCTCGGCCACGCTCCAACGTTTGCGCCAGGCCCACACGGCCAGCGGAGCCACCATCACGATGCTTTCGGTCATCGCCGACGATCCGCGCGGATTTGGCCGCGTGGTGCGGGGCGAGGATGGCAGGGCGGTGGCCATTGTGGAGGAGATCGAGGCGACCGAGGCGCAGAAGGCCATTCGGGAGTTGAACGCCGGGGTCTATTGCTTCGATGCCGCCTGGCTCTGGCCCGCGCTGAAACGGCTGCGTCCCAGCCCCCGCAAGGGCGAGTACTACCTCACCGATCTGGTGGGCTTGGCCGAGGCGGACGGGCGCAGGGTGGAAGTGGTGACCACCGAGACGCCCGAAGAGGTGCTGGGCGTGAACACGCGCGTCCATCTGGCCGAGGCGGAGGCCGTGGTGCGGCGGCGCACCAACCAGGCTCTCATGCTCTCGGGCGTGACCCTCATCGACCCCGACGCCATCTATATCCAGCCCCAGGTGCAGGTGGGTCGGGATACCGTCATTTGGCCGGGCGCGGCGCTGCGCGGGGAAACCCGCGTGGGCGAAGGTTGCACCATCGGCCCCCACGCCGTCCTCACCGATGTGACTGTCGGCGACGGCGTGGAGATCGGCGCGGGCGTCATCGCCACCGGCTGCGATTTCCCCGAAGATGCGGTCATCCCCCCAGGCGCTGTGCTGAAAGATTGAGTTTTGTTGTCCCGTTATGTTGATGATATAGTATGTGTTGGTATTGGAGATTGGATATTGGATATTGGGCATTTGTGACCATTCTCGCTCCGATATCATCTCATGATATCCAATATCGAATATCCAATATCTTTTTCACCATCGGAGGAATAACTTAACAACCCATGGACGTTCCCTTAGGCCTGGCTGTGGCCTTGCTGGCGTTGTCCTTTTTGCTGATGTTCTTCGTAGCGTTGGCGGAGGTCTCGTTGGCGACCCTCAGTCGGTCTCACGTTCGCAAATTGAGCGAAGAAGGCGTGCCTTCAGCTCAACGCATTGAATCTCTACTCAAAGACGCTCAGCGTTTTCTCGCGGGCGTGATGGTTTTGAAAACTGGCGTCATCGTTCTGGCGACGGCTGCTGTCAGCTTGTTGGTGATATCGCTGCGAGGCGGCGGCTGGTGGTGGGTCGCCGCGCTGATCTTGACGGGATTCGCTCTCCTGCTAACGCAGGTGTGGGGCCGGGCGGTGGCGGTGCAACACCCCATGGCGGTGGCCTCGCACGTCGCGGGCCCCATGCGATGGATCATTTGGCTCATTTCTCCCTTCTCGTGGGCGCTGCTCAAGCTGGCCCATGCGCTTGGCATCACCAAAGGCGACAAGGAATCGGAACGCAGCATCTTCATCAGCGAAGACGGGCTGCGTCTGTTACTGAATCTGGGTGATGAGGAGCATTTTCTGGAGGAGGATGAGCGGGAGCTCATCGATAGCATCTTCCGCTTCAGCGAGACGACCGTGGCCGAGGTCATGGTGCCCCGCGTGGATGTGGTGGCCCTGCCCAAAGAGACGCCGTTGATGAAGGCGTTGGATGTGATCGTCGAGGCGGGCCATTCCCGCATTCCGGTCTATGAAGAAACCATCGACAAGATCGTGGGCGTTCTCTACGCCAAGGATTTGCTCGCCTGTTTTCGGGATGGCAACACCGACATCACGGTGGAAAGTATCATGCGCCCGCCCTTCTTCGTGCCCGAAACCATGATGGTGGACGAGTTGCTGCCCATTCTGCGCCAGAAGCGTACCCATCTGGCGGTGGTGGTGGATGAATACGGCGGCACCGCGGGCATCGTCACCATCGAGGATCTGCTGGAAGAGATCGTCGGCGAAATCCAGGACGAATATGACTCCGAGCCGCCCATGATCCAGCCCCAGGAGGACGGGAGCTACATCGTCAACGGGCGCATGGATGTGGATGACCTCAACCGCGAGTTGAATGTGCATCTGCCCACCGATGACGAGAGTTACAGCACTCTGGCGGGCGTCATCTACGCCCAATTGCAGCGCGTCCCCCATCCGGGCGATTCTTTCGATCTGGACGGCGTGCACATCGAAGTGCTCAAGGTCAATGACAACCGCATCGAGGAAGTGTTGCTGACTCTGCGCCGGAGGGACGAGGAGGCGCGCGAGGAGGAAATCCCCATCGAGGAGCGAGTGTGATGCCCGATATCGAAGTGGAAGCGTTGATTGAACAGGCCCGACAGGCTCAGGCCCGCGCCTACGCCCCCTACTCGGGGTATCGCGTAGGCGCGGCGGTGCTCACCGCGGATGGCAAGGTCTTCACCGGCTGCAATGTGGAGAACGCGGTCTATCCCCTGGGACTGTGCGCAGAACGGGTCGCCATCTTCAAGGCGGTGTCGGAGGGCTATCGCGACTTCCAGGCTATCGCGGTGGTCACACGCAACGGCGGCAGCCCCTGCGGAAGCTGTCGCCAGGTCATGCACGAATTCGCGCCCGAGATGATCGTGTTCATCGCGGACGAAGCGGGCGAGGTGCGCCGCACCACCGTGGCGGAATTGCTCCCCGATTCTTTCGGCGCGGCCGATCTGGAATGATAATGCTATTCAAATGCTTCTCATATGGAATCGCAATGGAAAGGGGCTATGCTGAAAACGTAGCTGTCTGTTCACCCCAATTTTAACAAGGAGCGTAAACTATGATTGTCGGCGTGCACAAGATGGAAAAATTCTTCCGCGAGGCCGCGAGCCTCAATGTGGATAAGAATGATCTCAAACGCCTTTCCGATCTGGTCGGACGCAAGCTCAATGATCTTCTCGTGATCGGCGTGCGCAACGCGGGCTACAATGGCCGCGACATCGTTATGGAGCCTGATCTCCCCCTGACCAAAGGATTTCTGGAAAGCCTGCGCCAGTTTCGGGCCATGGAAACCGAACTGGAGCTCAAACCCATCCTCGAACATCTCGCCACTTATCCCCCCCTTGATTTGGATTTGAGCGTGGACGTGGAGGAGATGTTGCCCGATCTGGTGGGAGCGCTCATGCTCATCATCGCCCGCACCATGAAGGTGATGGAACCCAAGGTGGTCAATCCCGACACCGACATGTGGGAACGGGTCGAGCAAATCCTGAATTACACACTGTAACGTTTGGAGGCGAGACATGCCCATGCGCCTCGCAGAGCGAAATCGCCTGCGAGGCGTTTTCGCGTATGCAAATACATTGACTTTCCCCATTCCATTCATGCTAGAATACATCCATGACCTACCACGTGCTCATCTCCGATCCTCTGGCTGAAGCCGGGCTGAATCTGCTGCGCGAAGCGGGCCTGTATGTGGATGTGCGCACCGGCCTCACGCCCGACGAACTCATCGCCATCATCCCCGATTACGACGCCCTCATCATCCGCAGCGGCACGAAAGTGACGGCGGAGGTCATCCGCGCGGCCGCCAACCTCAAAGTCATCGCCCGCGCCGGCGTGGGGGTGGACAATATCGATATCGAAGCGGCCACCGAGGCCGGGATCATCGTGGCCAACGCGCCCACAGGCAACGTGGCCGCGGCCGCGGAACACGCCATCGCCCTCATGTTCGCACTGGCCCGCAACGTGGCCGAGGCCCATCGCTCCATGCGCGCGGGCCGATGGAATCGCAAGGCCTTCATGGGCGTGGAGATTCGGAACAAAACCCTGGGGCTGGTCGGTTTGGGACGGGTGGCCGGGCATGTGTGCCGTCGGGCCGTGGGCCTGGGCATGAGCGTGCTGGCTTACGACCCTTACGTCTCTCAGGAATACGCCCAGAACATGGGCGCCGAGCTGGTTTCACTGGACGAGCTGCTCGCCCGCAGCGACTTCATCTCCCTGCACCTGCCCCTCAACGAAGGCACCCGTGGGCTGATCAACGCCGACACCCTGGCGAAGGTGAAGCCGGGCGCCCGGATCATCAATACATCGCGCGGCGGCGTCATCGATGAAGACGCACTGCTGGCCGCGCTGGATTCGGGCCAGCTTGCCGGCGCGGCCCTGGACGTCTTCACCCAAGAGCCTCTGCCTGCGGATTCGCCCCTGCGCTCCCACCCGCGCGTCGTCCTCACCCCTCACATCGGCGGCTCCACCACCGAGGCCCAATTCCAGGTCGCGCTGGACGCAGCCCAACAGGTCATCGACGTCCTCCACGACCGCCCCGCCCGCTACGCCATCAACGCCCCCCTCATTCCCGAACGCGATATCGAATTCATCAGCCCCTTCATCGAGCTGGTGGAGCGTATGGGGCGCTTTCTCCGCCAGTTCCACCCCATGCAGGTGGAGCGCGTCGAACTGACCGTACATGGCCCCCTGGCGGAATACGATACGAAGATATTGCAGGCCGCAGCGCTCCGCGGGCTGCTGGCGGGCGTGGTGGAAGAGCGGGTGAACGTGGTCAACGCCGACATCATCGCCTTCCGCCGCGGCATCATTGTTTCCGAATATCGCCAACGTCATCACCACGAGCGCTATGAGAACATGGTTACCCTGGCCGTGGGGTCGGACGATCAGAGCGTCAACGTCAGGGGCAGCGTGCTCCACAACGAACCATTCATCGTCGCCGTGGCCGACCGCTGGGTGGAATTCCAGCCTGAGGGACATTACCTGGTGTCGTGGCATGAAGACCGCCCCGGCGTCATCGGCTCCCTGGGCATGTTGCTTGGGCAAAACGATATCAACATCGCCTTCATGCACGTGGGGCGATTGACCCCGCGCGGGGTCGCCATCATCGTCCTCAAAACCGACGAGCCCATCCCCGACGCGCTCCTGCCCGAGATCAACGCCATCCTGGGGGACGGATTCGAGGCGCGCATCATCACGCTGTAACGCCCGCCATCCCGCTCTTCGGGCGGCCTGCGTCGCGTTTACTCCGTTCTGAGGTGACTACTAACGTAGCAAGGTCAGAAAAGTGGCAGGTGGTCCGTGTTTCTTCGTATCCGTGTCGAGTCAGAAGGGCTACGCTAGTAGTTACGAGGAAACGCAAAAACGCCCCCATTCCAACGAACAGGGGCGTTCTCTTTCTGGCGGAGAGGGTGGGATTCGAACCCACGATCCCCAGAGGGGATACGCGCTCTCCAGGCGCGCGCACTAGACCGGACTATGCGACCTCTCCATGGGTATGCGATTGGAAGGCGGAGAGGGAGGGATTCGAACCCTCGAGGGCGGTAAACCCTACGCGTTTTCGAGACGCGCGCACTCGGCCAAACTATGCGACCTCTCCGTGACAAGAGAAAGGCGTCTGGCCCGTCCATCGCGACGAAGCCGGACACCTGAATGAGAGCGGGTGATCGGACTCGAACCGACGACATACAGCTTGGGAAGCTGTCGTTCTACCACTGAACTACACCCGCACGTCATGGTAATTATAGCGAGGATGGGCCTTTTCGTCAACCTCGCGAGGCGTTGAGGGGGCGTCCCAGATAATTGGCGCCGCAGATGACCTCCGGGAGGTGGCGTCAAACGCTTCATTTGACCCAAACTCTGTTGCCACCTCCCGGAGGTCTTGCCAAAAAATTGGGACGCACCCGGCGCTGACAACCCGCGCGCTTTTCTCACCAGGGCCAGACCAGGGGCGTGAGGAAGACCACAGACACACCCATCGCCAGCACGATGGGCAGGTTGATGAGTACGTAGTGCTTGAACTGATAGCGGCCCGGCGCCCGCACGAGGATGGCGATGACGTCGGTGGTGGGGGTGAGGAAGGACGCGCTGACGCCTGCCATCACCGCCATGACCAAAGGCTCGGGCCGCAGCCCGGTGCTCTGGGCAATGTAGACGGCGATAGGCGTCAGGATCAACGCCAGCAGGGAATTGGAGAGAGCCTGGGTGAGGATCACGCTGATGGTGAACAGCGCCGCCAGCAGGGCGTAGGGGGAGAGGCCCACCAGGAAACGCAGCAGGAAATCCCCCATCCAGGCGGCCAGCCCCGAATTTTCCATGGCTGTGGCCAGGGGCAGCAACGCCGCGATGAAGATAAGAATGCCCCAATCCACATCCTCATACGCCTCCTGAGGCTCACTGGCTCCCACGATGATGGTGAGCAGCGCGCCCAAAAGCGCGGCCATAGCCAGCGAGAACCAGGGCAGCAGGCTGAGCAAAATCACCAGCCCCAGGATGCCCAGCATCAGATAGGAGCGTCGGCCCACGATATCTTCCAGCCTGGGGCCCAACTGAGAGAGCACGATGATCTCCGTATCCTTGCGCAGCGCCTGAATCTGCCGGGGCGATCCCTCCACCAACAGCCGGTCGCCCGGTTGCAGTTGGGTTTGGGCCAGCCGTTTGGCCGAAGCCACACCCTCCCGCAGAATGGCCAACACGTTCAGACCGTAGGTTTTGGCAAATTGGAGCTCCTGCAAGGTCTTGCCCACCAGGGAGGAGTAAGGCGGAATGAGGACTTCAGCGAGTTCCAGTTGGGAGGGCGTCAGCCGGGCCAGATCGACCAGGGTCACCGATCCCTTGGGCTCGAGATGATGGATGGAGGCCAGTTGCAGGATATCGGCCCGTTCGCCCTGGACGATGATCTCATCGTTTTCCTCCAGACGCAGGTCGGGCCAGGGGCGAAAGGGCGCGCCGCCCGGTCGGGCTACGCCCACGATATTCACGCCCCATTGCTCGCGCAAGCCCAGGTCGCGCAGGCGTTTACCGCCCAAATCCGATCCAGACCGCACGCGCAGGCGATAGAACTTGTCGTCGATTTTGTACGTCTGGCTCAATTCCTGCAGATTCGGTCCCAGACGTACGGGCTTTTCCCCTGTGCTGGGCAGCAGACGATGCCCGAAGATCAGCATCCAGGCCATGGCAAAGAGGAAGGTGGGCAGTCCCACCACGCCGATGGCGAACAGGCCGAGAGACACGCCCGTCTGTTTTTGCAGCAAGTCCGCGGCGATGAGGCTGGGGGGCGTGCCCAGCAGGGTGAGATAGCCGCCCAGGGAGGTGAACACGGCCACGGGCAACAACAGCTTGCCCAGGGGAATCCTGGCCGCCCGGCTGAGACGATAGCCCAGGGGCAGCATGATCACCAGCGCGGCCAGATTGGCCATGAACGCGGAAAAGAGCCCGGCCACGGCATACAACAGGCCCAAAAGCCTGTGCGGCGACCTGCCCCCGGCATCCAGCATCCACCGGCCGATGAGCGCGATGGCGCCAGACCGCCGCAAGCCCCCCGACACCACATAAATGCCGGCCAGGGTGATGGTGGCCGAGGCGGAGAATCCGGCCAGGGCCTGATCGGATGTGATGACGCCGCCCGCATAGAGCGCGATGAGCGTGCCCAGCGCCACCCATTCCATGGGAAACCGCCCGCTGGCGATCATCCCCACGCTGATGACCAACGCGGTCGCCGTGAACAGCGCCTGCCAGCTCACGCTTTCCCTCTCATTTGAAGCCCAAACGCCGGTCTTTCAGGCTCACCCAGCGATCATGCCCCAGGATGAGATGATCCAGCACGTCGATTTGGAGCAAATCCCCCGCCTGCACGATGCGTCGGGTCAGAATCACGTCTTCGGGCGAGGGGGTGGGATCGCCGCTGGGGTGGTTATGGGCGACGATGATGGCAGCGGCGTTGCGACGAATGGCCTCCTTGAAGATCTCGCCGATGCGAATGGAGGTCGTGTTCAACGTGCCCTTGTAGATGGTGGGAGTGGCGATGACCTGATTGCGGGTGTCGATGAGCACGACCTTGACATGCTCCTGGTCGGCGTAGGCGAGCTCGCTGAGGAGCAACCGGGCCACGGACTCGGGCGAATCCACACGCGGGCGCTCCTCGGGCGCGGCTCGCATCACCCGCCGCCCCAATTCGATGGCGGCCATGATCTGCGCGGCCTTCGCTTCGCCCACCCCATGATGCTGTTGCAAATCGGTGAAACTGGCCCGGGCCAGCGCGCCCAGCGTGCGATAGTAACGCATCAGGCCCGTGGCCATGTCGATGACGTTGACGCCCTGGGCGCCGCTGCGCAGAATGATGGCGATGAGTTCGGCGTCGCTCAGGGCCTGCGGCCCCAGCCGGGCCAGACGCTCCCGCGGCCGCGTGCCCTCGGGCAGATCGTGGATGGTGTAATAGGGCTTGGTGCGTGGCGATTCGGCCATGCCGGCGGGGGTTCAGTTCAGTGTGCGGTGTGCGATGATCCGCGTTCGGCGCCAGCGCCTTTTTGTGCAAGCAACATGCGCAGTTCGCGGCGGCGTTCAGCGGAATCATGCAGGCGTTTGAGGGAGGCTTCCAGCTCATCGCCCGACATCTCGGGCGCGTCCGCGGAGACGCCTTCATCCTCTGCCGTCTTGCTTTCGGCCAATCGCCCTGCCAAAATCTCCCGATAGGTCACCCGTGCCCAACTCACCACATCGACCCAGCCCTCGGCCAGCGCCTCGTCGTCCTCCAACAGGGATGCGGGCATCTCCAGAATCATGGTGAGCGTGTCGTCGGTGAAGTCGAACGCGTGCTTGATGGGGGGATTTTCGGCGCTGACAGAGCGGGGTTCGGGCTCGGACGGCGTCTCCGGTTGGGCCTGAGGTTCGAGCACGGGTTTCATGCTCACTTGTTTCTGATTCCTCATGGCCAGGCGCAGGGCCAGATAGACAATGCCGAACAGGACGACCAGATTCAGAGCAATGACGCCCAGAATCAACAGGATTTCGGAAAAGGATAGACCCATGATGTCTTCTCCATTGGGGGAGTAACTACTAAGGTCGTCGCCCGAAAACCACTAAGAACACGAAGACACAAAGGCACAAAGGGAAATTTATACATTTTTTTCTTCGTGTGCTTCGTGTCTTTGTGCCCTTTGTGGTTTGTTAACCGGGGTACATTAGCAGTTACTTGGGGGAACGACCGTCGGGGGGAACGGTTCGAGAAAAGAAAACCAGCTTTCTGGCATTATAGCGCAATCTTCCGTTTTTGGGAAAAGCATTTTTATGGCAAATTATGATGAAAATCTAATGATCGGCGTCTATACTTGAGACGAAAACAGGCGGAGATATTGCCAAACCATGTAACTGCTAACGTACTTGATTTAGGCCGTCAAAAGCCACGAAGGCTCGAAGTTTTTTGAAGACACGAAGGAAAAATAAAAGAAAAATACGTCGTGCCTTCGCTTTTCTTCGTGTCTTCGTGGCAAAAAGTGGTGGCGACACCTTCGTAGTTACCAAACCATGCCCGGAATCCGATATCTTCGCACGGAGGCGTTATGTTCAACAAGATTGTCTGCGCCGTCGATGGCGCGGCCATTACCGAACGGATTCTCCTTTATGCCATGCACTTTGGCCGCAAGGAAGGCGCTGTCGTCCACATTGTTCACGCGTACCAACTTCCCGAAAATTACGTGACCCAGGACGGATTCGAGGAACTGGCCGCGACTTATCGCGCCGTCGCCAAAGGCGTGGTGGAGGATGCCCGCGCTTTCCTGGAGGAAGTAGGCATCCAGGTCTCAGGCGAGGCCATCGAAGGGCCGCCCGCCCAGGTGGTGCTGGAAGAAGCGGACCGCGTCGGCGCCGACCTGATCCTGGTCGGGCATCGCAATCCCAAGGATGTGGCGGAGATGCTGCTAGGCAGCGTCAGCCAGCAGATCCTCAACCAGACACACATTCCCGTCCTGGTCATTCCCTGATCATCCACGCGGGCGAAATTGCCAGCGGTGGGCAAGCTCGCAATGGCTCGCCGATACGGATGAAAAGGAGAACGCTGATAACGCGGATGCGACGCTGATTTTCGCAGATTGTTTCTTTTTATCTGCGCTCATCCGTTTCGATCTGCGTCATCTGCGTTCCCTAATCCTATTTTCGGAACAGCAGGAGGTCGTCATGTCCTGGTTCAATCCCTACCATGTGCCATCAGCTTCGATCAAAGGCGTGCGTCGGCCCGCGGTGGCCGGGGCGTTCTACCCCGCCCAACCCGCGCGGCTGCAAGCCATGGTGGCCCAATACCTGGAGGAAGCCGCTCCCCCGCGTCTGACGGGCCGGGTGCGCGCGGTCATTGCACCCCATGCCGGGTATATCTACTCCGGGCCCATCGCCGGATACAGCTTCCGAGCACTGGCTCCCCTGCCCCAGGACGCGACCGTATTCCTCATGGGGCCCGCGCATTACGTGCCCGTCTCCGACGTGGCTCTGGGCTATTTCCAGAGCATGGAGACGCCATTGGGCCCGGTGGAGGTGGATGAGGCGCTGGTCCAGACATTGGCGGAAGAAAGCGCCTGCATGACCATCCAGAACGACGCGCATCTGCCCGAACACAGCCTGGAAGTGGAGCTTCCTTTCCTGCAGATGATTGCTTCGGACCGCTTTCGGGTGGTCCCTATGCTGTTCGGGCAGCCGAATCCCGAATGCGTGGCCGACGTCCTCGCGCCTATCCTGGCCCGAGACCCCAAAGCGCGCATCGTGGTCAGTTCTGACCTGAGTCACTATCATCCCTATGCCACGGCCCGTCGGCTGGACGCCAGCTTTATCGATGCGGTACTGCGCGGGGATACTGTTGCGGTAGCTCGGGGCGAGGCCTGCGGCCGCTATCCCATCCTCGCCCTCATGGCCATCGCCCAAGCCCTGGGCTGGACGCCCCATCTCCTGGACTATCGCAATTCCGGCGACACCGCGGGCGACAAACGTCAGGTGGTCGGCTACGCGGCCATCGCCTTCACGGAGGAGTGAGCCATGAAGACGCAAACGCAAACCCTTCCTTACGGTCTCACCCAAACCGACATCGACACCCTGTTTGCCATCGCCCGCGAGGCCCTGCGCCGCAGCACGCTCCAGCGAGACATGCAATGGCTTCCCGACCTGGAGCAATTTCCCGAGCGTCTGCGCCAGCCCGCGGCCACCTTCGTCACCCTCCACACCGATGGCAAGCTGCACGGCTGCATCGGCTCGGTGGAGCCGCGACTGCCGTTGGCCTGGGATGTGGCCAAGAACGCCATCGCCGCCGCCCACCATGATCCCCGCTTTCCGCCTCTGCGGCCCGACGAACTGGATCGCACCGAGGTGGAGATCTCCATCCTCTCACCCCTCCAGGAACTGCCCTACGCCAGCTTCGAGGAACTGATGGCGAAGGTGCGTCCGGGCGTGGATGGCGTCATGGTGGAGCGAGGTTGGCAGCGCGGGCTGCTTTTGCCCCAGGTATGGGAAGACCTGCCCGACCGCCGTCGCTTCCTGGAGCATGTGGCGCTGAAGGCCGGCGCGGGCCCGGAGATCTATCTGGATCCCAGAACGAAGGTCTACACCTTCCAGGTGCACAGCTTCACCCAACCGGCACCAATCACCCAACGCTGATTGACTGACAAATCTTGAGGCGTTCCTTTCCGAGCGCATTCACCGAGTAAACTCGGATTCTTTAGGCGCTTCGCGCCGGCGGTCGACCTTCGTCGACCTGATTTCCATCATGAAAATGGACGGCGGAGGCCGTCCACTGGCCGCAGGCCCGCAATGGTGCGACTTCAGTCGACAGTATAGGCGACCGAAGCAGACCTAAACGCGTTTTGTCAGTCAACCAGCACCCAACGTTAGACTAAACGTAACTGCTAACGTCCTCGACTTTAGGCCGCAAGAAGCCACGAAGGCTCGAAGTTTTGCGAAGACGCGAAGGGAAAATAAGGGAAAAAGGCTTCGCGCCTTCGTGGCAAAAAGTGGCGGCGCCACCTCAGTAAACTAAACGCATTTTGAAATCAGGTGTTTTTGGCCTCGGCCACCCGGAGCTGAAGCTCCGGGCTACGAAACGACGTCGGGTGAACCCGGCTTCCTGCAGCGCGCGACCTGCACCGTAGCCCCATTCATGGGGCGTCGTTTTTAGCCCGCAGGTTCACCTGCGGGCGGCGGCGCGGCCAGAGAATTGCCTTTCATGGATGATCTAATGCGAACCAAAAGCCTTGGTTTCAATTTGCTTTCAGTTTAGTTACGCCTAAACACCGAATCGATTCCAATTCTTCCGCCAGCGCGAACGCGCTGGCTTTTTCTTTGCCCTGACTTCTTCAATCGCTCATATTAGAATTCTCAATATGGGCACGGATTACGTCATGCTGAGCGACTGTAGGGAGCAAAGCATCTAGCGAGCGAAGCGAGCATCATGTCGTGGTTTTTGCGCTTCGCTAGATTCCTCGATCGCTTCGCTCCCTCGGAATGACGTTTCTATGTCGGCTTCTCCATATGAGCGTCCACAATAAAAAACAAAAAGAACTCAGCCTTTTGGATATAAATCCCATAGCAATGTCATATTAAAAGATAAAAGAGCAGACAATCATTCTGAAGAATATCGACTTTACACAAAAAGTTCAAAAATTGAGGCGAGTGAAACAATGTTGACTTTCTTTGAAAGTTCGGTTATACTTTTATGAAATGGGTAAATGGATAATCCAACAAAATTGACACACATTGAATTCTTTTTATTCACCTCGCGGGTTTTGTTCATCGACTTTGTCTGCCACTCAAGGAGATCGCGTTATGTCACACAACCAATACCCCTTGACGAAACATTCTCAAACCTATTCCCCTCCAAAGATCACCCATCGCGGCGCGCTAAAGCAATTCGCGGGATCGCCTTTGGGCAAGGACAAGGGCATTGGGCTTCCCGGTTTACCGTGGGAATAGCCTTTGCATCTCTTCAAAGCTGATAGGCGATGACTCATACGGCGCCACGTGTGATTCCACACGATTCAATGACTTGTTCTCTGTTTGCTTAGATGGAGGCTTTTTATGAAACGTTCACTCATTCTGCTGGCGGTTGTCTTCCTGGTGTTGGGGGTCTTCGTCCAATCCAGTCTGGCCTATTCCTACGTCCAGGGATGCGTTGTCGATGGAAAAACGAATCAGCCCTGGACGCACGGCGGCACAGTAACCCTGGACGGAGGCGTTTTTGGATCAAAGACCACCACTCTTGACGCGAGTGGTTGCTTTACCTCTCCCTTGCCAACCAGTGTATTTGGCAATCCTGAAACCGATGTCATCGTGGACCTGGATCCGGGCCCAGCTGGCGACCCGCCCCCTGAGACCCTATGCGTGGTGCCCAAAGATAATACAAGCGGCCCCGACGCCATCTACGATTGCGGAACACTTACGGCCTCGGTGGGCCCGAACGCGGTCTATCTCATCCAAATGAACGCAATGGGACCTTCAACCCCACTCGTGGCCTCGATCGCTCTGGGCTTTGTAGGACTGGCCGCCACCTTGGGCCTGGCCGCCTTCTGGCGCCGACGCTACGCATGACAGGACTTTCGCCAATACGCCATTCCGAAAACCCGACTTGCCTGGTCGGGTTTTTATATGGCGGGTTTGCAACTATACATGGCTTCACTGCAAAAAGGTTTTTCAACCGCAGAGAACGCAGAGGATACAGAGGAAAAGTCATAGTTTCGAGTCTGTTTTCCGGTCGAACTTTCTGGTTTTCTCTGCGCTCTCAGCGCACTCTGCGGTGAAATGAGTTTTTTCAAGAAAGGTAACTACTAAGGTCGCGCCGCCGCTTTTTGCCACGAAGACACGAAGAAAACGAAGGCACGACGTATTTTTCTTTATTTTTCCCTTCGTGTCTTCGAAAAACTTCGAGCCTTCGTGGCTTTTGGCGG